>NZ_JBEZOK010000008.1:237517-270782 GCF_040706515.1 Streptomyces sp. NPDC047880
CCCGGCGGCTGCTGCGGCAGGCCGAGGGTATGCGGCAGGAACGTCCACCGCCCCGGGAGATGCTGCGGCAGGCCGGGGATACGCGGCAGGAACGTCCGTGTGAGGGGTCGGCAGGGTGGGCAGGGTCGTGTGCGGGAGTCGCCGCTCCGTGTCCGTCGCGGGCCCGGTGTCGCTCTCCGGGGTGTCGTCCGCGCAGACCGCCTCCGCCGTCTCCAGGTCGAAGCTGCCCGCCAGGACCGACAACCGGGCCCACACCGTCTGCTCGGGGAGGGTGCACAGGTCGTGGCTCCAGGCGACGGCCGCGCGCAGGGTCTGGTGGCGGGGCAGGGCCGCGGGGCTGCCGGTGGTGAGGAACCGGTAGCGGTCGTCGAGACGGTCCAGGAGCTGGTCGACGTCGAGGACCCGCATGCGGACGGCGGCGAGTTCGATGGCCAGGGGCAGGCCGTCCAGGCGGTGGCACAGCCGGGCGACGGAGGCGCGGTTGGCCGGAGTGAGGCGGAAGCCGGGCACGACGGCGGCGGCCCGGTCGGCGAAGAGGGTGAGGGCCGGGTAGCCCTCGGCGGCGGACAGGTCGCCGTCCGGGTCGGGCACCGGCAGCGGCCGTACCTCCAGCAGGTGCTCCTCGGTGAGGCCGAGCCGGTGGCGGCTGGTGGCGAGGATCCGGACGCCCTCGGTGCCGTGCAGCAGGGCGGCGGCGAGCCGGGCGCACGCGTCCGCCAGGTGCTCGCAGTTGTCGACGACGAGGAGCAGCCGCCGGTCCCGTACCTGCTCGACGAGGGCTTCGAGGGGCGGCTGGGCGGAGCGGTCGTGGAGTCCGAGCGCGTCGGCGGCGGCGAGCGGGACGAGGGCCGGGTCGTGCAGTCCGGACAGGTGCACGTAGCGCACGCCGTCGGGGAAGGCGCGCCGCACCCGGGCCGCGATGCGCGCGGCGAGCCGGGTCTTGCCGACGCCGCCCGGCCCGGTCAGCGTCACCAGGCGTGCGCGGGCGAGCAGTTCGCGGCCCTGGGTCAGTTCGCCACGCCGGTCGACGAAGCTGGTCGTCTCGGCCGGCAGGTGGTGGTCCTGTCGTGGCGCTGATCCGTCCATGATCAGCCAGTCCTCTGAAAGGGTGTGAGTCCGGGGATCCGGACACTCCGGCTCCGTGTGCGCGGCCCTCACTGTGTCGGAGTCGCGTACATATATGCACGCCGGGGCCACACCTGCGGGTGCACTTCGGCTGTGACACCTCGACCGCGACACCACGCGCGTACACTGCGCGGCTGCTTTCAGTCTTGACCTGCTCATGCCATCAGCAGAACGATATGCGCCACCCGCACACGTACGTCGCACGGAACAACCCCACCTCCCACAAGGAGATTTCATGCGACTTCGCACACGAGGCCCCGGTGCCCGCACCGGCAGACGCACCACCGCCCTCGCAGGGCTCCTCGCCCTCGCCCTCGCGGCCCCCCTGTCCGCGACCACGGACGACGCCGCCGCCGACAGCGCCCGCAAGCCGGCCGCCTCGGCCGACGACGTCCGGCAGTACGAGATCCACCTGCGCTCGACGGCTGCGGACCGTACGGCACTTCAGCGCGCAGGCGTGAGCGTGGACGAGGTCCACGGACACGGCGTCGTGGTCTCCGGCCGCACCGACCAGATCAGGAGGCTGCGCACGCAGGGCTACGAGGTCACCCCGCTCGGCGCGGTGCCCGACCGGTCCGCCGGCGAGGACGACGTCCGGCTCCTCGACTTCCCGTCGGCGGACTCGAAGTACCACAACTACGCGGAGATGACGAGCGAGATCAACTCGATCGTCTCGGCCAACCCGTCCATCGCGAGCCAGCGCGTGATCGGCAAGTCCTACCAAGGACGGAACATCGTCGCCGTCAAGATCAGCGACAACGTGGGCACCGACGAGCCCGAGCCGGAGGTGCTGTTCACGCACCATCAGCACGCCCGCGAGCACCTGACCGTCGAGATGGCGCTCTACCTGCTGCGCGAGCTGACCTCCGGCTACGGCTCCGACTCACGCGTGACCGGCATGGTGAACAACCGCGAGATCTGGATCGTCCCGGACATCAACCCGGACGGCGGCGAGTACGACATCGCCACCGGCTCCTACCGTTCCTGGCGCAAGAACCGGCAGCCCAACTCCGGTTCGTCGTACGTCGGCACGGACCTGAACCGCAACTGGAACTACCGCTGGGGCTGCTGCGGCGGCTCCTCCGGGTCGACGTCCTCGGAGACGTACCGGGGGTCGGCCGCGGAGTCGGCGCCCGAGGTGAAGGTCGTCTCCGACTTCGTGCGCAGCCGGGTCGTCGGCGGGACGCAGCAGATCAAGGCGGGTGTCGACTTCCACACCTACAGCGAGCTGGTGCTGTGGCCGTTCGGCTACACGTACTCCGACACGACGACCGGCATGACCGCGGACGACAACGCGGCGTTCAAGGCGGTCGGGCGGAAGATGGCCGCGAGCAACGGGTACACGGCGGAGCAGTCCAGCGACCTGTACATCACGGACGGGTCGATCGACGACTACCTCTGGGGCACGCACAAGATCTTCGCGTACACCTTCGAGATGTACCCCCGGTCCGGCGGGGGTGGGTTCTACCCGCCCGACGAGGTGATCGAGCGGGAGACCTCCCGTAACCGCGATGCGGTGCTGCAACTGCTGGAGAACGCGGACTGCATGTACCGGTCGATCGGCAAGGAGAGCCAGTACTGCGGTTAGTCCGCGTCCGCCCCTGTCTCTGCCTCGGTCTCTGTCTCGGTCTCTGTCTCGAAGTAGGCGTCCAGAACCGCGTCCAACCGGTCGTCCCACTCCTTGAAGTGGCTCCTGGCCGGCGCCTCGATCTCGATCGGGTACCAGCGCCGGTCGGGGGTGTGGACGGTGACGGTGTACCGCTTGCCGAAGCGGGCCGTCTCCGTCTCCACCGCGCCGATCTCGTCCCAGCGGAACTCGCACTCCTGGTCGTCCAGGGACATGCGTACGCCTCTGTGGTCGGCGACCAGCCGGGCGCGGCGGTCGGACGCCTCGAAGACGGGGCCGTCGGCCGGGGCGCCCTCCTCCGGCTCGGTGTCCTCCTCCGGGCCGGAGGGGGACACCTCCTGCTCGGGGGCGGCCTCCTCGGCGTCCTCGGCCTCGGCGGCCTCAGGCTCCTTCTCCGGCCCGTCCTCCTTTGTCCGTTCGGACGCGGGTGAGGTGAGCCCGGGGATGAAAGCCGGGTCGAATCCGGCGCCTTCCAGGGGCTGGCTGCTCGAACCTATGCGCTGCTCCACAGCGCAGAAGTATGGTCGAGAAACCTGTGCGGCACACAGTCGGCCCCGACTTCGTTATCAGACGCCTACACGAACAGGCTCAGTACCGCCGCCACCGCGAACCCCGCCACCGACAGCACACTCTCCAGCACCGTCCAGGTCTTGAGGGTGTCCCGCTCGCTGATGCCGAAGTACTTCGCGACCATCCAGAAGCCTCCGTCGTTCACGTGTGAGGCGAAGATGGATCCGGCGGAGATGGCCATGATGACCAGGGCGACGAAGGCCTGGGAGTGGTTCCCCTCGGACAGGAGCGGGGCCACGATGCCCGCCGTCGTCACGATCGCCACCGTCGCCGAGCCCTGGGCCACGCGCAGGACCACGGAGATCAGGTACGACAGGACCAGCACCGGCAGGCCCACGTCGTGGAACGTGTCCGAGAGGGCCTGGGCGACGCCGCTGGCCTTGAGGACCGCGCCGAAGATGCCGCCCGCACCGACCACCAGAAGGATGTTGCCGACCGGCTTGAGGGACGCCGTCGACACCGTCTCCAGGGACTTGCGGGACCAGCCACGACGGATGCCGAGCAGGTAGTAGGCGAGGAACAGGGCGATCGTCAGCGCGACGAACGGGTTGCCGAAGAACTCGATCACCGAGCGGAGCGTGGAGGGGTCCAGGGCGATCGAGGAGAAGGTCGCGGCGAGGATGAGGACCAGCGGGGTGCCGATGATGCCGAGCACCGTGCCGAGGGACACCGGCTGCTCGCTGGGCGCGACCCCGGCGGCGCGCTGCTCGTCGACGACGGCCTGCCTGGCCTCCTCGGCCGCCTCGACCATGTCCTGCGGCACGGGGACGAAGATGCGGCGGCCGATCCACGCCGAGTAGCCCCAGGCGGCCACCACGGCGGGCAGACCGCAGACGATGCCCATGAGGATGACCCAGCCGAGGTCGACGTGCAGGAGACCGGCGGCGGCGACCGGGCCGGGGTGCGGCGGCAGGAAGGCGTGCGTCACGGACAGGCCCGCGAGCAGCGGCAGGCAGTAGAGCAGGATCGACTTGCCGGTGGGGGTCCCCCCTGGACCGGAGCTTGCCGGAGGCCCTTGGGGGCGTTTGGCGGCGGCGTAGACGATCGGGGCCAGGACGAAGATGCCGACGTCGAAGAAGACGGGGATGCCGAAGATCAGGCCCGTGAGGCCCATGGCGAGCGGGGCGCGCTTCTCGCCGAACAGGCCGAGCAGGCGCCTCGCCAATACCTCGGCGCCGCCGCTGACTTCGAGGATCGCGCCGAGCATGGTGCCCAGGCCGATGATGATCGCGACATGGCCGAGGATGCCGCCCATGCCGGACTCGATGGTGGAGACGGCGTCCGACTTCTGCACCGTGCCGAAGAGTTCGGTGACCGACAGGCCGGCGGCGAGGCCGACGGCTATGGAGACCGCGAGCAGGGCGACGAACGGCTGGAGTCTCATCCTGATGATGAGGAACAGCAGCAGCACGATGCCGAGCGCGGCGGTGAGCAGGAGTCCGGCCGTACCGTCGACGAGGAGGAGCAGTCCTCCCGTGTGGGGTGGGGTCTCGGCAGGGGCGGACGCGGCGAGCGGATGGGACATTCGGGGGTCCTCTGCGTAAAGGCATGCGGTTTCGGGGTAGGGGGGAGCGCGGCGCGGCGCATCGTGGCGCCGCGCCTCGGTAAGGCGGGGGTGGGGGTGGGTCAGCCGAGGACGGCCAGGGCGTCGATCTCGACGAGGAGACCCGCGGGCAGTCCGACGTAGACGGTCGTGCGTGCGGCGGGCGGCTGGGTCAGGCCCTGCTCCTCGAAGTACGCGTTGTAGATCGCGTTCATCTCGGCGAAGTGGTCGACGTCGGTGAGGTAGACGCGGATCATCATCACGTCGTCCCAGGAGGCGCCGCCCTCCTCCAGGATCGCCTTGACGTTGGCCAGGGTCTGGAGGGTCTGTTCGCGCAGGGTCGGCCCGGCGGGCGTGGGCGCCTTGCCCTCCTCGGCGGGCAGGAAACCGACCTGTCCGGCGACCTGGAGGATGTTGCCCTTCCTCACCCCGTGGGAGAACTTCGCCGGCGGGGTGGTGTGGGTCTTGGGGGTGAGTGCGATCTTGTCCGTCATACGGTGCCCTTCACTGGTGTCCTGCCGGAGTACTCCCCGCTGATGGCGTCCGCCGTACGGCGCACCAGCGGCAGGAGGGTGAGGAGTTCGTCGGCGGTGACGACGACGTTCGGCGCGGAGACCGACATCGCGGCGACGACCCGGCCGTCGGCGCCTCGGATGGGCGCCGCGACGCAGTTGATGGACTCCTCGTGGCCGCCGAGGTCGGTGGCCCAGCCCTGTTCGCGCACCTTCTCCAGCTCCCGCAGGAAAGCGCCGGCGTTGGGTGTCGAACGGGACGTGTACGTGGGGTAGTCGAGCTTCTCCGCGATCCCGCGCCGCTCGTGCTCGGGCAGGTCGGCCAGCAGCAGCTTCGCGACCGCGGCGACGGTGAGGGCGACGGGCTTGCCGATCCGGGAGTACATCCGCACCGGGTAGCGGCTCTCGACCTTGTCGATGTAGAGGACCTCGTTCTCCTCGTACACGGCGAGGTGCACGGTGTGTCCGCAGCTCTCGTTGAGACGGACCAGGTGGGGGTGGGCGATCTCGCGGACGTCGAGGTTCTCCATCGCCTCCTGGGCGAGGGCGAAGAGCCGGGCGCCGAGGCGGTAGCGCTGGTCGGACTGGCGGTAGACGAGCCCGTGCTCGTGCAGGGTGCGCAGCAGCCGCAGGGCCGTGGACTTGTGGACGCCGAGGCGGTCGGCGACCTGCCCCAGGTCGGCGGGGCCCTCGGCGAGCAGCGGCAGGATGCTCAGCGCGCGGTCGACGGTCTGGCTCATGGCGTTCGTACCTCCTCGTCGGCCCGCTGGGGCTCCTCGGTCCAGCCCGGGCCGAGTCGCAGTCTCCCCCATGCCGCGTCGTCCAGGGCGGCGAGCCGGTCGGCGTGCTCCCGTGCGGGCGGGGTGGCGAGGTCGCCGGGCACGGTGAGCGCGGCGGCGGCCATCAGGTGCCCGTGCCGCAGCCGGTCCCGCACGGGCAGTCCGCGCAGGGTGGCGGAGAGGAACCCGGCGGCGAAGGCGTCTCCCGCACCGACGGCGGCGACGACGTCGACCCGGGGTGCGGGCACGAAGGTGACGTCCCGCCGGTCGAAGACGGTGGCGCCGGCGGCGCCCTGCTTGACGACCAGAACCTCGGGTTCGGGCAGTGCGGCGCGGACGGCTTCGGCGCTGTGCAGCCCCCAGGCCTCGTCCTGTCCGACGAAGACCAGGTCCGCGCCCCGGGCGAGGTCGCGCAGGACCGCCGGGGCGTCCGGGTCGCGCCACAGGCCGGGGCGGTGGTTGACGTCGAAGGAGACCAGGGGGCGGCCGGGGCGGCGGGCGGTCAGGTCGCGCATCAGGTCGAGGCACGTCCCGGACAGCGCCGCGGTGATGCCGGACAGGTGCAGCACGCGCCCGGCGCGCACCGCGGCCGGGTCGGGGTCGGTCGCGCTCATCGCGGAGGCCGCCGAACCGGTCCGGTAGTAGGCCACCTCGTGGCCGTCGCCGGCCCGGTCCCCGGCGGTGCGGAAGTAGATGCCGGTGGGGCGGCCGGGGTCGCGCCGGACGTGGGCCACGTCGACCCCGTAGGCGCCGATCGTCTCGACCAGGTGATCGCCGAAGGCGTCGTCCCCCACCCTGCTGATCCACCGCGCGGAGTGCCCGGCGGCGGCCAGCACGCACGCCACGTTCGACTCCGCCCCGCCGATGCCCCGCTCGAAGGACGGCACGTCGGCGAGGCGTCCCGGCCGGGACGGCAGGAACGTGACCATGGACTCGCCGAGCGCGACGACGTCCACGACGTCGGGGGCGTCACAGGGTCCGGTGGGGGTCACGATGCTCGTAGCTCCTCTGCGAGGTCGGTGGGCGGCGGTTCCATTGACCGGGGGTGGCCGAGATGTTAGACAGCGTTCAGCGACATACGCAATGAAGGTTGCAGATACTGCAACGCCGCAGATCAGGGAGGCTCCATGACGGCTGACACCGCTCAGTCCCTCGCCCGGCTCGCCGCCGAGCGCGTCGACCACCGCTTCAAGGGCCTCCCGCCGGACGCCGACGGGCTGACCGTCGCCGAGCTGGCCGGCCAGCGCCGCAACCTGTTCACCGGCGGCTTCGCCACGCCCGTGCTCGCGCTGTCCGCCGAGCGCCTCCAGCACAACCTGGAGCTCATGGAGACCTACGCGGCACGCCACGGCCTGGCCTTCGCGCCGCACGGCAAGACCTCGATGGCGCCGCAGCTGTTCCAGCGGCAGGTCGAGCACGGGGCGTGGGGCATCACCCTGGCCGTGCCGCACCAGGTGCGGGTGGCGCGGGCGTTCGGGACCAAGCGGGTGTTCCTGGCTAACGAGCTGGTCGACGCGGCGGCCCTGCGGTGGATCGCGGCCGAGCTGGACGCCGACCCGGACTTCGAACTGGTCTGTTACGTCGACTCCGTGCGCGGCGTCGAGCTGATGGACGCCGCGCTGCGGGACGCCGGTGCCGCGCGCCCCGTGGACGTCGTCGTCGAGCTCGCCGCGGGCGAGGGCGCGCGGACCGGTGTCCGCACGGAGGCCGAGTGCGCGGCGATCGCGGACGCCGTGGCGGGCGCCCGGACCCTGCGGCTCGTCGGTGTCGCGGGTTACGAGGGCGAGGTGCCGAAGGCCGACACCGAGCGGGTGACGGCGTGGCTGCGGCGGCTGGTGGCGCTCGCCGCCGACTTCGACAAGGCCGGGCGCTTCACCGGGCTGGACGAGATCGTGGTCAGCGCGGGCGGCAGCGCCTGGTTCGACGCGGTCGCCGAGGTCTTCGCGGAGATCCCCGAACTGTCCCTGCCCGTCCTGAAGTTGCTGCGCTCGGGCGCCTACGTCTCGCACGACGACGGCCACTACCGCAAGCTCACCCCGTTCAACCGGGTCCCCGAGGAGGGCGCCCTGGAGCCGGCGTTCCGCCTGTGGACGCAGGTCGTGTCGCGGCCCTCCGCCGAGCAGGCCTTCGTCAACGCGGGCAAGCGGGACGCGGCCCACGACCTCGACCTGCCCTTCGCCCAGGTGATCCGCCGGGACGGCACCGAGCGCCCGGCCACCGGCGTGTCGGTGACGGCCCTGTCCGACCAGCACGCCTGGCTCGCCACCACTCCGGAGGCGGATCTGGAGGTCGGCGACTGGGTCGGGCTCGGGCTGTCCCACCCGTGCACCTCGTTCGACAAGTGGCAGCTGATCCCCGTCGCGGAGGCGGACGGCACGGTCGTCGACTACGTCCGCACGTTCTTCTAGGAGACCGGGTGATGGAAGAGCTCGTCATCCGGGACGCCGACGTCGTCGACGGTTCCGGCGCGGACGCCTACCGGGCCGATGTCGTGGTCGACGGCGGCCGGATCGTCGGCATCGTCAAGGAGGCCGCGGCGGCCGGCTGCCAGCGGCCGAAGGCCCGCCGCGAGCTGGACGCCGAGGGCCTTGCCCTGTCCCCCGGCTTCGTCGACATGCACGCCCACAGCGACCTGGCGCTGCTGCGCGACCCCGACCACAGCGCCAAGGCCGCGCAGGGCGTCACCCTGGAGGTCATCGGCCAGGACGGGCTGTCGTACGCGCCGGTCGACGACCGCACGCTCGGCGAGGTGCGACGGGCGATCGCCGGGTGGAACGGCCCGGGTGACGACATCGACTTCGACTGGCGCACGGTCGGCGAGTACCTCGACCGGCTGGATGGCGGGATCGCCGTGAACGCGGCGTACCTGATCCCGCAGGGCACGGTCCGGGCGCTCGCGGTCGGCTGGGAGGACCGCGAGGCGACCCCGGACGAGCTGGACCGGATGCGCCGGCTGGTCGCCGAGGGCATGGAGCAGGGCGCCGTCGGCATGTCCTCGGGGCTGACGTACACACCGGGCATGTACGCGCGGGGCGCCGAACTGACCGAGCTGTGCCGGGTGGTGGCGTCGTACGGCGGCTACTACTGCCCGCACCACCGGTCCTACGGGGCCGGGGCCCTCCAGGCGTACGAGGAGATGGTCGCGCTGACCCGGGAGGCGGGCTGCTCCCTGCATCTCGCCCACGCCACCATGAACTTCGGCGTGAACAAGGGCAGGGCCCCGGAGCTGCTGGCCCTGCTGGACGAGGCGCTCGCGGCCGGGTCCGACATCAGCCTCGACACCTACCCGTACACCCCGGGCTGTACGACGCTGGCGGCCGTGCTGCCGAGCTGGGCGAGCGAGGGCGGCCCGGAGGCGACGCTGAAGCGGCTGGCGGACGAGGAGACGGCGGAGCGCATCCGGCACCACCTGGAGGTCACCGGCTCGGACGGCTGCCACGGCGTGCCCGTCGAGTGGGACACGATCGAGATCTCGGGCGTGGGCGATCCGGCCCTGGCCGATTTCGTCGGCCGGACGGTCCAGGAGTCGGCGGACCGGCGGCGTGAGGCGCCCTGGGTGACCGCGCGGGGACTGCTGCTGGCCGACCGGCTGGCCCCGACGATCCTGCAGCACGTCGGGCACGAGGAGAACGTCCGGGCGATCATGCGCCACCGGGTGCACACCGGCGGCTCGGACGGCATCCTCCAGGGCGCCAAGCCGCACCCGCGCGCCTACGGCACGTTTCCGCACTATCTCGGGCACTACGTCCGGGAGTTGGGGGTGCTGTCGCTGGAGGAATGCGTCGCGCACCTCACGTCCCGCCCGGCGGCGCGGCTCCGGCTGCCCGACCGGGGTCTGGTCCGTGAGGGCTACAAGGCCGACCTGGTGCTGTTCGACCCGGCGACGGTCGCTGCGGGCTCCACGTTCGCCGAGCCGCGCGCGCTCCCGACGGGCATCCCGTACGTCCTGGTCGACGGCCGGTTCGTGATCGAGGACGGCCGGCGCACGGACGTGCTGGCGGGCCGGGCGGTCCGCAGGACTCCTCCCGCGTGACCGCCCGGCCGGCACCCTGCCTTACGGCTTGGGCAGGGTGCAGCCGCTCGCGCTCAGGTCGAGCTTGTTGTCGATCCCGAAGCAGGCCGGGATCCCGTAGGTCTCCTGGGCGTAGTTGATGCCCTTGCGGACGGTCACGGTGCCGTTCTCGTCGACCTCGCACGGGTTGTTCACCGTGCAGCGCTCACCGTCCTCGTTGCCGGTGTTGTTGATGGCGACGACCTTGTTGGTGGCCTGGTCGACGACGGGTGAGCCGGACGTGCCGCCGATGGTGTTGCAGGCGGAGGTGTAGCGGACCGAGTCCTTCCAGGTCCAGTCGCCCTCCTTCAGGCGGTACGCGAACCCGTCGATGGAGCAGCTGTAGATCCGCTTCCAGTAGCCGGAGGGGATGCTGATGGCGGTGCCGGCCACCGGGTGACTGTCGTTCAGCGTCAGCGGGTTGATGTTGTACGAGCTCTTGATCTGCGCGTACGTGGTGGTGAGCTGGTACAGCGCGACGTCCGTGTCGGTCATCGTGCCGTAGGCGAGCTTGGCGGCGCGCAGGGTGGCGACGCGCGAGCCGGACGCGTTGAGCAGGCCGAAGGTGCGGCTGGAGGCCTTGTCGACGAGGACCTGGCCGGGGCCGGGGAAGCCGGACTCCAGGCAGTGGCCGTTGGTCATCACGAGCGCCGGATCGTCGGCCTCGGAGTCCGGCATGCGGACGACCGAGCCGGAGCAGTTGCTGAGCGCGACGGTGCCGGCGAAGTTCACGGCCTTGGCCTGGGGGCCGCGGAGCCCGGACAGCGTCTGCTCCACGGAACCGGCCACGCCCGACACGGCGGACATGACCTGGCCCGTGTCCACGGCCTTGCCGACGCCCGTGGGGGCGGCATCGGCAGCGGTCGCGGGGGCCGCGCCGGCCCCGGCCATCGCCAGGGCGCAGATCGCGGCGGCGAGAGGTTTTCTCATGGGGGGTCCCCTCTTGCGACGAGGCGGCCGGAAATCCTCCGGCCGCCTGCATGATTGTCATGCACATTGTGATCGTCGCAAGGGGGCGGCACAAGAACCTGTTCCACAACCGGAACTTCGAGTTCCGGAACGACCTTACTCAACCACCCTTACCGGCGGCTCACTTGGGGCCCTTGGTGCCGCCGGGCCCGTGCCCGGGCTTTCCGTCCGGCCTGCCGGGCGCCGCAGCCGTGGTGGTGGGGCCGGAGTCGGCTGGGGCGGTGGTCGTGGGGCCGTCGGCCGGGGGGCGCGTGCCTTCCGTGGCGGACGGCGACGCGGAACTGGTCCGGCTCTCCGCGGGGGTCGGACTCGGGGACGCGGCCCCGGACGGGCCGTCAGAGGCCCCCGGGCGATCCGCGAGCGGGGCGTCCGGGCTCGCCGCCGGACCGCTGCCCGCGGGCGACGCCGCCGGGGAGCCCCCCGTCGCCGGATCCGTGCGGCCGCTCTCGCCGCCGCGTGTCCCACCGGAGGGCGCGCCCGAGAAGGAGAATCCGGCGATGAGCACGGCCGCGGACACGGCACCCACGGCACCGGCCGCGACCGCCAGGCGACGCGACCGCGAGACAGGGGGCTTGCGCCGAGCCCGGCGCCCGCCCCCGGCCCGGCCACCCGGCGCCGGCGCCGGCCCCGCCCCCGGCACCACCGGCATCTCACGGGTCTCCCCGAGACCGCCCGAGCGACCGGGATGCGAGGGGCCTGCGGTGTCGCCGGGATACCCGGGGCCGCTGTGGGCACGGTCCGCACCGCCTTCGGCGGGCGCCGGGCCCGCCGGGTCGTACGGGTCCTGCCATCCGTGCGCCGCCGCCGGGTCCGCGTAGGCGTCGTACACCGGAGGAGCGGCCCCCTGCGGCAGGTACACGGGCGGCGGGCCCTGGGGCTCGCCGCCCGTCGCTCCGTCGGCGTAATCGAATGGCTTGGACATGGCGGGGAATTCTAGAGACCGAAGGGGCTGGTGGGACAGCGTATGGCGATATCGCCCCAAATCCCCGCGTCTCACGTGGCGGAAAACACGACCCGGGAGGCATTACCGGGCCGTAAGCTCCCAGACATGCAGGTGATCCAGTCGACCAAGCTCGCCAACGTCTGTTACGAGATCCGGGGCCCGGTACTCGAGGAGGCGATGCGACTGGAAGCTGCCGGTCATCGGATCCTCAAGCTGAACACCGGCAACCCGGCCGCGTTCGGCTTCGAGTGCCCGCCGGAGATCCTGGAGGACATCCTCCGGAACGTGTCGTCGGCGCACGGCTACGGCGACGCCAAGGGCCTGCTGGCCGCACGCCGGGCGGTCGTCATGCACAACCAGACCCTCGGCATCGAGACCGACGTCGAGCACGTCTTCATCGGCAACGGCGTCTCCGAGCTGATCGTGATGGCGATGCAGGGCCTGCTGGACGACGGCGACGAGGTCCTCGTCCCCGCGCCCGACTACCCGCTGTGGACCGCCGCCGTCTCCCTGTCCGGTGGCACCGCCGTGCACTACCGCTGCGACGAGCAGGCCGACTGGATGCCGGACCTCGCCGACATCGAGCGCAAGGTCACCGACCGCACCAAGGCGCTCGTGATCATCAACCCCAACAACCCGACCGGGGCCGTCTACGACGAGGCGATGATCAAGGGCCTGACCGACATCGCCCGCCGGCACAACCTGCTCGTCTGCTCCGACGAGATCTACGACAAGATCCTGTACGACGGCGCCACGCACACCCCGACCGCCTCCGTCGCCCCGGACCTGCTCACCCTGACCTTCAACGGCATGTCGAAGGCCTACCGGGTGGCCGGCTACCGGGTCGGCTGGATGTCGATCTCCGGGCCGCGCGCCCACGCCGACTCCTACATCGAGGGCCTGACGATCCTGGCGAACATGCGCCTGTGCGCGAACATGCCGGGGCAGCACGGAGTCGTCGCGGCGCTCAGCGGACGGCAGACGATCAACGACCTGGTGCTGCCGGGCGGACGGCTGCGCGAGCAGCGGGACACGGCGTACGAGCTGCTGACCCAGATCCCCGGCGTGACCTGCGTGAAGCCCAAGGGCGCGCTGTATCTCTTCCCGCGCCTGGACCCCAAGGTCTTCAAGATCAAGGACGACCGCCGCATGGTCCTGGACCTGCTCCGGCGCGAGAAGATCATGGTCGTCCAGGGCACGGGCTTCAACTGGCCGGAGCCGGACCACTTCCGGGTGGTGACCCTGCCGACGGTCGGGGACCTGACCGACGCGGTGGGGCGGATCGGCCACTTCCTGGACGGCTACAGCCAGCCCTGACCGCGCACGAACGGCACTTGACTGCCTGCTCACGCTTTGTGTGCAGGCAGTCCTGTTTTGTGAACGAATCAACTTTAGACGAAATCCAAGCTAGGATGGCTTCCTGTTGGAACTCAGGAGGCCCTCCCATGTACGAACCGATCCGCACCAAGTCGGTCCACAGCACGGTGGACGGCCCCGACCCCGACTTCCCGCACCGTTCCCGCGAGGAGGAGCTGGACATTCAGCTCGCGGGCCACCTGGCCGCGCTGCTCGCCGTCACGGACGAGCTGCGTGCACTGGAGGGCTCGCCCGACCTGGACGCCGCGGCGGAACGGCTCGCGGAGCAGGTGGGCAGGCTGCGCGGCGGACGCACTCCGGCACGCGCCCCGATGAGCGGCCGGCGCGATCGCGGCACGGCGGCCCTGCACCGGCGGGCGCACGCCCTGGCGGGCCGGGCGCTGGTCGTCGCCGCGTCCCGCGCCGACACGGCGGCGGCGATCCTGGCCGCCGAGCGGATGGACGCCCACACGGCGGCCCTGGAGCCCCGCGAACTCGCGTCCCGCTGAGCCCCTCGGGGGCTCCCCCAATACGGCCCCGGTCCGCGCGCACCCGCAGCGACGCGCGGACCGGGCGCCATCAGCCCCTTCGTGAGGGCCATCGGGTGCCCGTACCCGGTGGCTCACGCCTACTGTGAATCGCGCCGCGATCACCCGGTCACCCGAAACGTCGGCCTCCCACGGGTGTCGGCTGCCCGGCTGCCGCCCTCGGCCGTCGGCCACCCGACTCCCCCTTCGGCCGTCGCCCCGCCGTGGCCGCGTACGGCTGGGACTACGCGCGGCCGGGGACAACGGGACACGTCGGATCAGCCGGAGCGCCGCGCACCGAGGGCGGTGACGACGTGACGGAAGATCACGCGGCCGCCCTCCTCCTCCGTCGCCTCCGCCCGCGTCAGGACGCCTGTCTCCGGGTCGACGGTGAAGCCGCACGTCAGGCTCTCATCAGGAGCCCAGGCGCTGAGCGGAAAGGTGCGCAGCGGACGGACACCCGCCCGTACGGAGGTCGCCGAGACGGCCGTGACGTGCGCCAGGTGGGACACGATCCTGGCGGGCGCGAGCAGTTCGGCCAGCCGGGCCGCAGGCGGGCTCGTCGCGTCCGGCGCGTAGTCCCCGGTGACCGTCAATTCCCGCCCACCGACCGAGACCGTCCAGGACCGGGCCGACGGCTCGCCCGTGAAGGCCAGGTCCTCGAACGGGTCGGCCTCGACGGCGACGTCGGCCGTCAGCCGGACGGGCTCGACCAGGGTCCTGGCCATCCGCGCCACCACCCGCCCCGCCGCAGCCGACGACCGCGCGTCGCGGACGCTCACCTCATGGACCCGGGCCGTGGCCAGCGGGCCTCGGTCGTCGTGGAGCGTGGCGGACGACAGGAAACCCGTGACCGGGTCGAGCCGCACGCTCAGAGTCCGGGCACCGGGCGGCAACCAGGCGTCGGCGGGGTCGGCGAACAACGGGTGCGGAACCAGGAAGAGTTCGACGTACCCCTCACCACGCTCGGCCCGCGTCACCGCCCCGATCCCCCGGATCAGCCGGGCAGGGTCGAACAGGACGGCCCACGGCTCGTCGGAGTCCTCCTCGCGGAGCAGGGCGGGCGAGACCACGTCCAGCCGGGAGGTCCGCGATCCCCCGGACCGCCGCGAGGCACGTCCGCCACTCGTCCCGGAGCCGAACCGCCCCCCGAACTCCGGCTCGAACTCCCGCTCCTCATGCCCGATCTCGACCACCGCGTCCACCCGCGCGTCCTCGGCGACCGCCGCGGCAATCCGGGACAACGCCCAGGCGGTCAGCGCGTCGTGCTCTGCGGGCGGGTCGCCCAGCCAGTGGGTAGTTGCCATGATGCCCAGGTCTCCTCGGCGCCGGGACGATCCGGTGCCCACTGCACGTACAGTACGCGGTACGGGTGGCCGGCAGGCGGCGCGCCCACGGTCTCGATCGTGTACGAGCGGTCCCGTCTCCTTGATCCGGCAGCCCGGTTCGCTGCTCCCCACCCCGCAGGCCAGGATCTTCTGCCCCCACGTGTCCTCGTCCGGGATGCGGGACTCGTCGATCCTGCTGTGCAGCATGAACGAGACCGGTTTGACTGCCAGCGGCAAATACTCGTCTGTCGAGAACGGGCAGGACGCACTGATATTCATCGCATGCTTCGCTGCCATGATCATCATGCTGTACGTACTCATGAAGATTTCTCCGGACAGGAGACGCCCGTACTGCGCGGCAAGCTCAACGCGCAGCAGTACGAGCAGCGACTGTCCAAGGGGGACGACGCCTTGGGAACCGTGACGTACGGCAGCGTGGAGAGCGATGTCTCGCCCACCGCGCTCACGCGACAGGTCCCCGACAGCCCTGCCGCGCTCGGCATGGCAACGGCGCAGTTCGGAGCCTTCGGCAGCATCAGCCGCAGCGGCACGTCCGAGTGGGCGAAGAAGCACTGGAACTCCCGGCACGAATACAGCCAGGACTGCACCAACTTCGTTTCCAAGGCGCTGTATCACGGCGGGGGCATGCGCATGAAGGGCGTGAGCAAGGACAGGAAGAGCACCAACAACTGGTGGCGTACGAAGCACTCGTCGCCACCGCACTCCGGGGGCGGGTTCTACTATCTGTGGTCCCACACGTGGACGGTCGCCGACAAGATGGAGACCTTCCTCTCCAAGCACAGCGCCGGCATCGTGAACACCGAGTCGAAGCAGAAGGAGGCCAAGGTCGGTGACGTGGTCTTCTTCAACTGGGGTGGCAGGGGCGGCTGGGACCACGCGGGCGTCGTCACCAAGATGAAGAACGGCAAGGCCTACGTGAGCGCCCACAACAACAACCGTCTGTACCAGCGTCTCGACACCTACGTCAACAGCCAGAGGGGAACGTGGGCGAACATCCACCGAGTCATTCCGGAGTGGTACTGATGCCCCGGACTGCGAAAGCGCAGTGGCTCATCGCCGTAATCGTCGCTCTCTGCGTGGTCGTGGGCGCCCTGGTCTGGTGGTCGAAACGCGATGCGGAACCCTACGCCTTGCGGGACACCCCCGAGGTGCACCTGACGGTCCGGGCCGCCACGTCGACCTATCCCGAGGCCGAAGAGGTCGCGCGCGAGGCCGAGCTGGTGCTCAAGGTCTATGTCCAGCGCCTACGCGACGGTGACGCCGAGGACCTGGCTGACCTCGGCGCTCCGTGGTACACGGGCCGGGAGGCAGCCGCGCGGGGGCTGATCTCCAAGTTCGGCGCCGAGGCCGACCGTCCGGTTCAGGCGGTGGTCGCGGACCCCGTCACACCGGGCCTGGCCAGTGTCGAACTCCGCTACGGAAGCGAAAGCCGCCAGACACTCGACCTCACCCGCGACGACGGAGTGTGGTGGCTGGCCATCGGGAACGGCGACCCGGTGAAACCGTAGGAACAGCAGGCGCTCGGCTGGGGCATCTCAGCCGGGCGCCTCTGTGCCACCTGGCGGTCATACGGCAGGTGCCGACTTGAGGGACGTGACGAAGGACGTCCAGGCCGGTGCCGTGATGGTGAGGACCGGGCCGTGGGGGGCCTTGGAGTCACGGACGGGGACGACGGCGGTGTGGGCGTCACAGACTTCGAGGCAGTCGCCGCCGTCGCCATTGCTGTAGGTGCTCTTGCGCCAGCGGGCGGCGCCGGGGAAGGCCTCGGCCACCTCCACGCAATCGCCGCCGCTTCCGTTGCTGTAGGTGCTCTTGCGCCAGACGGCTGTGCTCAAGTCAACTCCGCTGCTTGCCATTTCGGTCATCCTCAGCCGCTTGCTCGATCAGGGCGAGGGACGCCTCCGGTGGCAGTGCGGCGGCCCTGAGCCGATCGTATGCCTTGCGGTATTGCTTCACGAGGGCCGGATCGTCGATTGTGTCCCCGCTGTACTGCGACTCCAGATAGACCAGCGGTGGGGCATCCGTGAAAGCCATGACCTTCGCCATGCCCATCATCAGCGGGTGCGCCCCGCAGTTCCACGGAAGGATCTGGGGAACGATGCGACGGCGTCGTGCCAGGTCGGCGATGCGCTCCCACTGTTCGGCGTTCCGCTCCGGCGGCAGGATGGGCTGCCGCAGCAGCGACTCCGGCAGGATCACCCAGTACTCCCGGGTCTTGTGGTCGTCCTCGAACAGCCGGGCCCGCGCCAGCCTGGCGGTCACCTTCTCCTCCACGTCCTCGTCCGGTGCCAGGGGATGAGCGGATCGGGTCACCGCCCGCGCATACGCCTCCGTCTGCAACAACCCCGGCACCAGCGTCGGGCACCACTCCTCGATGGTCTCCGCGTGCTGCTCCGCCTCCAGCACCCGCTCGAAGTAGCTCGCGTGCCCTCGTCGCTTCGCCCGTCGCACGTCCTCGCAGCGCCGCCTGAAGAAGCCGTCCGTGCCGAGCACCCGGTCCACGTGCTCGGCGAGTTCCGCCGGCATCCGGCGCGTGCCGCGCTCGATCTCGCTGAGGTGGCTCTGACCGTAGAAGCTGCCCTCGACGAGTTGCTGGAGGGTGAGGCCCGCCTCCTCCCGTTTCCAGCGCAACTCACTGCCGTAGAAGGTCGGGACGCCCGTCGAACCGTCGATGTCCTTGCGCTGCCCCATCGTCCACCGTCCTTGGTGTGCCGTTACCGCCCGCTACCGCATCCCGCACCGCGTACGCGCAGTTCAGGCGCGGGATGCCGATGGGCTGTAACGCTACGGCGCACGGCGGCAGAGTGTGAGGAGTTCGTCACACAGCGCACTGGAAGGTGTGAACCCCATGCACAGCCCCGCCGAAGCCGACGCCTGCGTCCAGGAGTTGCGAGCCGCGCTCGCCGCGCACGGCATCACCCTGCCGTCCCTCGGACTCGATCAACCGGCTCTCGCCTCCCGGCCCGCGCGGCCGCTGATCACGCTCGGTGCCTGCAATCTCCTCACCGCGCAGGCCCTGACCGCAGCTCTCCGGCGGGGTACCGCGTGATGCGGCCCGTGATGACGCTGGAGTTGCTCGCGGCCTCCGGCGAGGTGTCCTGCGTACGGCGGGCGCTGCGCTCGTACGGGACCGACGTGCAGCTGTGCGCGAGCGAGCTCGTCACGAACGTGATCCGGCACGTCGGGGAGGGCGTCCCCGTCACGGTGCGGGTGTGTCGGGCGGAGGGCGGGCGGGTCCGGTTGGGGGTCAGCCGATCCCGACCCCCGGGTGTTGCCCGTTCTGGTCGCGGGCGTCGGCACCGAAGCCGAGTCGGGGCGCGGGCTGGCATTGCTGGACGCGCTGGCCGTGCGGTGGGGCGTGGAGCAGGAGGCCGCTCGTAAGACCGTGTGGTGCGAGCTGTACACCGATACCCCGAAAACGCCCGAGCGCCCCGGTCGACGTAGGCCGTCGGCCGGGGCGCTCGGTCATTCATCGGCACGTTCGTGAGCCCGCGGAGCGAGCCGCGCCGAGCGGGCGGGAGAGGGCCTGTCGCCGCCGGTTTCCGTCGGGGCGGACGGATGGCGGCGACAGGCCCGGAACCCCGCACGCCGTTGTGCGGGTCCCGCCAGTCGGTTCCGCGGCCGGCCGTGACGATGTTGCTGGTCAGGGCACTGTCGGTTCGGGCCGGCCGCGGAGTTCGGGGAGGGCTCAGCCCAGGCGCTGCACCAGCGCGCGGTACTGGTCCCACAGCTCCTTCGGCGTGTGGTCGCCGAAGGTGTTGAGGTGCTCGGGGACCAGGGCGGCCTCCTCGCGCCAGACCTCCTTGTCCACCGTGAGCAGGAACTCCAGGTCGGACTCGGCCAGCTCCAGGCCGTCGGTGTCGAGGGCCTCCTTGGTCGGCAGGATGCCGATGGGGGTCTCGACGCCCTCGGCCGTGCCCTCCAGGCGCTCCACGATCCACTTCAGGACGCGGCTGTTCTCACCGAAGCCGGGCCAGACGAACTTGCCCTCGTCGTTCTTGCGGAACCAGTTGACGTAGTAGATCTTCGGCAGCTTGGACTGGTCCTTGTCCTTGGCCACGTCGACCCAGTGGGCCATGTAGTCGCCCATGTTGTAGCCGCAGAAGGGCAGCATCGCGAACGGGTCGCGGCGCAGCTCGCCGACCTTGCCCTCGGCGGCGGCGGTCTTCTCGGAGGCCACGTTGGCGCCGAGGAAGACACCGTGGTTCCAGTCGAAGGACTCCGTCACCAGCGGCACGGCGGTGGCGCGGCGGCCGCCGAAGAGGATCGCCGAGATCGGCACGCCCTTGGGGTCCTCCCACTCGGGCGCGATGATCGGGCACTGCGAGGCCGGGACGGTGAAGCGGGCGTTGGGGTGCGCGGCCGGGACACCCGACTCGGGCGTCCAGTCGTTGCCCTTCCAGTCCGTGAGGTGGGCCGGGGTCTCCTCCGTCATGCCCTCCCACCAGATGTCGTTGTCGTCGGTGAGGGCGACGTTGGTGAAGACGGAGTTGCCCCAGAGCGTCTTCATCGCGTTGGCGTTGGTGTGCTCGCCGGTGCCGGGGGCGACACCGAAGAAGCCGGCCTCGGGGTTGATGGCGTAGAGGCGGCCGTCCTCGCCGAAGCGCATCCAGGCGATGTCGTCGCCGATGGTCTCGACGGTCCAGCCGGGGACGGTCGGCTCCAGCATGGCGAGGTTGGTCTTGCCGCAGGCGCTCGGGAAGGCCGCCGCGACGTACTTGGCCTCGCCGCGCGGCGGGGTCAGCTTGAGGACGAGCATGTGCTCGGCCAGCCAGCCCTCGTCACGGGCCATGACGGAGGCGATGCGCAGGGCGTAGCACTTCTTGCCGAGCAGGGCGTTGCCGCCGTAGCCCGAGCCGTAGGACCAGATCTCGCGGTCCTCGGGGAAGTGCGAGATGTACTTGGTCTGGTTGCAGGGCCAGGGCACGTCCGCCTGGCCGGGCTCCAGCGGGGCGCCCAGGGTGTGCACGGCCTTGACGAAGAAGCCGTCGGAGCCGAGCTCGTCCAGGACGGCCTGGCCCATGCGGGTCATGGTGCGCATCGAGACGGCGACGTAGGCCGAGTCCGTGATCTCCACGCCGAGTGCGGACAGCGGCGAGCCGAGCGGGCCCATGCAGAAGGGCACGACGTACATGGTGCGGCCGCGCATCGAGCCGCGGAACAGGCCTCCCTGGCCCCCGGAGCCCTGGAAGATCTCCCGCATCTCGGCGGGGGCCTTCCAGTGGTTGGTCGGCCCCGCGTCCTCCTCCTTCTCGGAGCAGATGAACGTCCGGTCCTCGACGCGCGCGACGTCGGTGGGGTCGGAGGCGGCGTAGTAGGAGTGGGGGCGCTTGATCGGGTCGAGTTTGCGGAAGGTGCCCTTCTCGACGAGCTCCTCGCACAGTCGCTCGTACTCGGCCCCGGATCCGTCACACCAGACCACGTTGTCCGGCTGCGTCAGCTCGGCGATCTCGTTGACCCACGAGATCAGCCCCTGATGGGTGGTGGGGACGGTGGGAGCCGCGATGTCGCGCGCCACGATTGCTCCTAAATGAGGGATTTTTTGTGATGTGGAGGCCCCGTGGGGGCTGCGACCCGGATGCTTCTGGGTGGATCTTGGCGCTCATCCGGTGCCGACCGCACTCATTTGATCATCCGACGTATGCGCCCATCTGTCCAGAGGAGCGCACAGGTGAGCAACGTGAGGCTCGCCACGGTTTCCCGCGGCGGCTTTGCGTGCACGTTGCGTTCACCTGGGAGTCCGTTTGCGTAACCACCGCAGGACGGCGGTGAGAGGCTGGCCACTTCTCCGCCCCGCAATGAGCGGCACTGATACGTGACTTACGGTTCCGTAGCTACCATTCGCCCATGACTGCGTTCGTCCCCGACGCGCCCACGGACTCGGCGGCCGACGGCCACGGTCCGAAGGCGCTCTCCCTGCCGCACCCGGTGAAGCCGAAGCTGCGCGGCTGGCTGCACCTGGGCATGTTTCCCGCCGTACTGATCGCGGGCCTGGTACTGACCGCCCTGGCCGACTCCACCAGAGGGCGCATCGCCTGCGGCATCTTCGCTCTGACGGCCTGCCTGCTGTTCGGCGTGAGCGCGCTCTACCACCGGGGCAACTGGAGCCCCCGCATGGACGGCGTCCTGCGCCGGCTGGACCACGCCAACATCTTCCTGATCATCGCGGGCACGTACACGCCGCTGACCATGCTGCTCCTGCCCGGCGCCAAGGGGCAGTGGCTGCTGTGGGGCATCTGGGCCGCGGCCGTGGCCGGCATCCTCTTCCGCGTCTTCTGGGTCGGCGCCCCGCGCTGGCTCTACACGCCGTGCTACATCGCGATGGGCTGGGCGGCCGTCTTCTACCTGCCGGACTTCATGCGGACCGGCGGCATCGCCGTCCTCGTCCTGGTCATCGTCGGCGGCGTGCTCTACAGCGCCGGCGGCGTGGTCTACGGGATCAAGCGGCCGAACCCGTCACCGCGCTGGTTCGGCTTCCACGAGGTGTTCCACTCCTTCACGCTCGCGGCCTTCATCGCGCACTACGTGGGCATCTCGCTGGTGGCGTACCAGCACACGTAGCGCCCTCTCCCCCACCGGGCCACGGCTGCCGGCCGTGGCCCTTCGCATGCCCGGCCCCTTCCGATGGCCGACAATGGCCTGCATGACAGCTCCGAGCACCACCCCAGCCGACCGGCCCCGGCCGGGGCTCCGGGAGCGGAAGAAGATCAAGACCCGCGGGGCGATCCGCGCCGCGGCCTACGCGCTCATCGAGGAGCAGGGCTACGACGCCACGACGATCGAGCAGATCGCCGAGCGCGCCGAGGTGTCGCCGTCGACCGTCTTCCGCTACTTCCCGGCCAAGGAGGACATCGTCGTCACCGACGAGTGGGACCCGGCGATGGCGGCGGAGCTGCGGTCCCGGCCGGCGGACGAGCCGTGGGCCGACAGCCTCCGGCACGTGCTGCGCACGGCCCTCGACCCGGGCCTCGCCGAAGAACCCGAGGTGACCCGGCTGCGGGCCCGGCTCGGGGTCGAGGTACCCGCGGTCCGGGCCCGGATGCTGCAGGGCACCGCAGTCACCGGCCGACTGCTCCGCCAGGCCCTGGCGGAGCGCTCCGGGCTCGATCCCGACGGTCTGGAGCTGCGGGTCTTCGCCATGGCCGTGATGAGCGGGCTGACGGAGGTCTCCCACTACTGGGCCGAGACCGGTCACCGCCACGACGTCCGGGATCTCGTCGACCGCGCCCTGGTCGTTCTGGAACACGGCCTGCCGGCCGGAAAACCCTGAGGCCGGCGCCCTTTCGCCATGGCATCCTGACCGGGTGAACGGTCCCGAGATCCAGGTCGAGTTCGCCCCCGAGCTGCACGTCTTCGTGCCCCGGGCCCGGCAGGGCGCCGTGCGGGCCGCCACCGACGGCGTCTCCAGCCTGGGGCACGTCGTCGAGTCCCTCGGAGTGCCGCTGACCGAGGTCGGCGCGCTGCTCGTGGACGGCCGTGAGGTGCCCTTCGCGCACGTCCCGGCGGCCGGCGAGTCGGTGTCGGTCCGGGCCGTCGCCCGCCCCCAGCAGGTCCCGGGCGCTCCCCTGCGCTTCCTCCTGGACGTGCACCTCGGCACGCTGGCCCGGCGGCTGCGCCTGCTCGGCGTGGACACGGCGTACGAGTCGACCGACATCGGCGACCCGGCGCTGGCGGCGCGTTCGGCGGCCGAGCAGCGGGTGATGCTGAGCCGCGACCGGGGGCTGCTGCGGCGCCGGGAGCTGTGGGCGGGGGCGTTCGTCTACAGCACGCGGCCCGAGGAGCAGCTGCGGGACGTGCTGGACCGGTTCCGGCCCGAGCTGCTGCCCTGGACGCGGTGCACGGCCTGTAACGGGGTGCTGCGTGAGGCGACCAAGGATGAGGTCGCCGATCAGCTGAAGCACGGGACGCATGCGACGTATGACGTGTTCGCGCGATGCGCTGCGTGCGGCCGGGCCTACTGGCGAGGTGCGCACCACGAGCAGTTGGAGGCCATTGTGGAGCAGGCGGTCGCTTTCGCCCGGAGCGCTGTTGAGGGCTGAGCGCCGTCGACCGCGGCCGGCCCACGCCGGCCAGGCCTCAAGCCGATCTCGGTGACCCTATGAGGTCTTGCTCCGCGCCCGCCGGGGCCGGACCGGCGGCTGTCCGGACCAGCGGACGGGGCGACGTCACGCGGGGACGCCGAGCGGCGGACGCTCGAGCACGCGGGGCTTGTACTCGACCAGCTGGATGCGGCCGTCGAAGGTGCGGTGCGCGATCATCTCGAGGGCAACGTCCGGATAGCCGTCGTAGATGCGTTCTTCACCCGTCGCCCCGGTGATCACCGGGAACATCACGACCCGGAAGCGGTCGACGAGTCCGGCCCGTAGCAGGGACCGGCTCAGGCTGAGGCTGCCGATCGTGCTGAGGAGCCCCGAGCCGCTCGACTTCATGGCGCGGACCGCCTCGACGGCGTCGTCGCGGACGAGCGTGGAGTTGGCCCAGGTCAGTGGCTGCTCGAGTGAGGAGGAGAACACCACCTTGGGCGCTTGCGTGAGCTCGTCGACGGATGCCTCTTCTTCGGGCCTGAACTCGTCCTGGCCGCTCGGGACCTGGCCTGCGGCGAAGCCCGACATCAGGCGGTAGGTGTTCGCCCCCATCAGGTAGGTGGCCTCGGGCTGCTCGCCGAGCCATGCGAGGTACTCCGGGCCCTCGAGGCCCCAGAACCCGGGCCATCCCTCTCCCGATGCGTGGCCGTCGAGGGAGGTGATGAAGTCGACGAGAAGCTCCGACATGGCGGTGTCCTTTCCTGGGGTGTCACGAGCTTGGACCGGCCGGGAGCCACAAACTCATCGGCCGCGCCGTGGAGTGACGGGAAAGACGACGCTCCAGCGGCCCAGGAGGTGGGCGCGGTGTGGCTGGTGCCTCGCACCGAGAAGGCTGGGCGCCGGTGACGGTTGATGACCGCGGGGAACCGCGCGACCGTCGTGGCTGGTCGCGCGGTTCCCCACACCCCTGAAAGGGGCGTGCCGCCCCTAGCGCCTGGTCACGTCCCCCGTGCCGCAGGCGATTCCGTCCCTGTTCCTGTCCAGGCCCAGCGGGTCGTCCTTGCCGTTGATCCTCAGGCGGCCGTAGTCGTTGGTCTTGAGCCACCCACAACGTGCCGCCGTCGTCTTCTTCACCTCCGCCGGGAAGTCCGTCGGCACGCAGACGTTGATCGAGCCGTAGTGGCGGTCGCAGCCGGAGACCGTCGGGCTGACCTTCTGCGACGTCCGCTTCTTGCCGGGCTTGACCACCTTGCCCGTGGGCTCGTCCGCGAAGTCGTGGACATGGGCCGAGGCGTCGGTCGCCTTGAGCGCCTGCGGGCCCTGGAGGTGCACCCACTTCGCCACCGACGGCACGCCGTTCGCGTCGACCGCGAAGAGCATGTACCAGCCGGGCGGGGCCAGGTTGGGGTTGCTCGTCACGTTGAGGTCGACGTTGTTGCCGTCGACGGACAGCGGCAGGTCCACGAACCGCTGGTTCGGGTCCGAGGAGTGCGTGACGGCCGCCGGGCGGATCAGTTCGGCCTTGGCGATGGGCCGGTCGACGGTGATCCGCTGGGTGTCACCGTAGTTCCACTCGGTGTCGATGACGGAGGTGATCGCGGGGCGCGGGCCCTTGAACAGGTAGGGCGGGCTGTACACCGACACGTCGTGATTCCAGGTGCCGTTGCCCGGGTTGTCACCGGTCGTCATCACCCGGCCGTCGGGGAGCAGGAACGCCGACGAGTGGTAGCCGCGCGCCTCGGGGTCGGCGGCCACCGGGTCGAAGGTCTCCGACTCGGGGTCGAAGACCGACGTCTCGTACACCGGGTTGGCGCGGTTGTGCAGCGCGCCGCCCGTCTCCAGCACCTTGCCGTCGGGCATGAGCACCGCGGAGACGTACATCTTGCCCTGGTTCCCGGTCTGCGGGACCGCGCCGTTGCCCAGGTCGACCGTGCCCTGCGGGATGGGCGGTCCGGCCACGTACGAGGGGCTGGGCTGCTTGAGGTCGATGATGTCGGTCAGGCGGTTGGCCTCCGGGTTGGAGTCGATGTTGCCGCCGCCGAGGGTGAGGACCTTCTGGTCCTGCGCCGGGGGCAGCAGCACGCTCGCCGACTGGTCGCGCTCGTCCTTGTTCCGCAGGCCGGGCACCTGGGTGGTGGTGTTGGCGCCGTAGTCGTAGATCGCCGAGCCCGTGCCCGGGATGTTGTTGCCGAAGACGTGGCTGCCCGAGTAGAAGAGGCGGCCGTCCTGCATGAGGATCATCGACGGGTACAGACCCCAGTACGACCAGGTCTGGTTGACCTTCCACAGCGGCTGCCACCGCTGCTCGGCTTCGGAGAACAGCTCGGCGGTGACCGAGCCGGTGGAGTCCTCGCGCAGGCCGCCGAAGGAGATGACGTCGCCGTTGCCGAGGAGCGTGGCCGACGGGTACCAGTGGCCGTCGTTCATGTCGTTGGTCTTGGCGTAGGTCTCGGTCTGCGGATCGAAGACGTACGAGTCCTTGAAGCCCTCGTAACCGTGTCCGCCCGGCACCGGGTACGCCTTGTTGCCGCTCATCACCAGCACGCGCCCGTCCTGGAGCTGCACATGACCGGCGCAGAACATGTCCTTCGGGGTGGGGATGACCTTGTAGGTGCCCTTCTGCGGGTCGTACACCGCCGAGGTGAAGGTACCCGCCTCGAACATCGACTCGTCGTTCCCGGAGCCCGCGATCAGCAGCACCTTGCCGTTGCGCAGGACGACCGAGTGCATGGAGCGGACCGGGTTCTGCGTGGGCAGCACGTCCCACTTGCCGTCGGCGCACTGCGCGGCGGTGCCGGTGCACTTCGGGGGCAGGACCGGGTCGGGGACCTGGTCCATCGTGTAGTCGTCGGTGGTGGCGGAGCCGGTGCCGTAGACGGAGACGCCCCAGGAGATGCGGTCGGTGCCGGCCGGGACCTCGGGCGTGCGGACGGTGGCCTCGCTCCAGTTGCCGGCCATGTCCAGCGTCTTGAGGTCGGTCCAGTACTGCCAGCCGGCCGTCGTGTCGTGCCGGAACAGGGTGATCGCCGCGTCCGGGGTCGTCGTCTTGTACCAGAGGCCCAGGTCGTACTGCTTGCCCGGCGTCACCACCGGCGCGCACGCGGCGGACTCGGTGATCAGAGCCTTGCGGTCGCCGTCGACGCGGCGGGTCAGCTCGACCTTCATGGCCTTGGAGCCGGTGTGCGCGTCGGTCGTGGTGGTGAAGGTGAAGTCGTTGTCGCCCCAGCCGGACTTCTCCCAGCAGTACGGCATGCCGTCGCCGCCCGCGGTCTCGAAGCCGGGGTTCTTGATGAGGTTGGCGGCGGAGGCGGACTGGGGTGCGGTCAGGAGCAGACCCGAGGTGAGGCCCGCCACGGACAGGAGCGCGGTCGTTCTGCGTCGAAGGTTCACACGGTTCTCCTTGCGGTGCGGCTCCCGCGTCCGGGCTTCTCGCGGCCCCGGCGCGGCAGGTAGACCAGCGCTTCGGTCCCGGCGAAGCGCAGCACGAACGTCGTCACCAGCGCGAGCGCGGTGGCCGACAGCACGCCCAGGTGGAACTGGTGCACGAACAGGGCGATCAGCGGGATGCGCAGCACCAGGTCGGCGTTGGCGAGCAACGCGAACCGCCCGGCCCTGTCCCACCAGCGCCGGTGCCGGCGCCGCTCGCGGAACAGCAGGTGCTCGATGAGCAGGAAGTTCCAGGCGACGCCGAGCTGGTTGGCGAGGATCTCCGCCGGTACGTAGTGCATGCCGGCGGCGGTCAGCGCCCACAGGCCGACCAGGTTCGGCAGGAAGCCGGTCAGCCCGATCAGGCCGAACCCGACCATGCGCGCCACCGGGGAGGCGGTGCGCAGCCCGGCCAGGTGGCGCAGGAAGCGCAGGCCCTCCTGCGCGGTCGACTTGGACTCCCCGGCGAACCGGTCCTGGAAGACGAAGGGCACCTCGGTGACCCGCCGCGGGCGGCTGCGGACGGCGAGTTCGAGGAGGATCTTGTAGCCGAGCGGCTGGAGGACCTCCGCGGTGACCGCGCTGCGGCGGATCGCGAAGAAGCCGCTCATCGGGTCGCTGATGCCGCGCAGCCGGCGCGGGAACAGCGCCTTGGTCAGCCAGGTCGCGCCACGCGAGACGGCGATGCGGTAGCTGCCCGCGAGCCCGGCCCGGCTGCCGCCCTTGATGTACCGGGAGGCCACGACGAGCCCGGCGCCCGCCCGTTCGCCGGTGGCGACCAGGTCGGGCACGAGGGACGGCGGGTGCTGGCAGTCGCCGTCCATGACGACGATCCAGTCCGAGGTGGCCGCCTTCAGGCCCTCGACGACCGCGCCGCCGAGCCCGCCCACCGGCTCCTCGCGGTGCAGCACGGTCACCGGGAACGGGCAGTCCTGCGCCGCCTTCTCGATGACCTCGGGCGTGTCGTCGGTGGAGTCGTCCACGAAGACGACCTCACAGGGCAGCCGGGCCGGAACGGTCTCGGTGATCTGGTGCAGCAACTGCCGTACGTTCGCCGACTCGTTGAAGGTCGGTACGACGATGGTGACCGCGCCCGGCTCGGGGATCTCGGTGGGCTCGGTCTCGACGACCTCACCGGGGACGGTGTGTTCCTGGCTCATCGCCTGCCTCCGGCGGTCGTCTGGATCTGACGGATCTCGATACGGTCCTCGCCGGTGCCGAAGGTGGCGACCGGCTCGGAGTGCTCCATGGCGGCCTTGACGTTGGGCAGGTCGGCCGCGTCCCGCCGCACGGTCGGCGAGGCGACGACGTAGTCGAGGTCCTTCCAGCCGCGCGGCATGGTCTTCGTCACCGCCGGGTCGAGGTCGGCCTTGTAGAACCAGATGACGCCGAGGCCGGGCCGGTAGCCCTGGTGCACCAGGTCCAGCCAGAGCGCGTCGTCGACCAGCACCCGGGTGCGCCCCGGGTCGTCGACCTCCGTGGCCAGCCACTTCGACGCGGCCTTGTAGGGGGCGTTGGCGTCGGTGGTGACGGCCGTGCGGGCGCCGTCGTACCAGTGCGGGACGACGTAGGCGCCGGCGGCCAGGGCGAGGACGGCGGCGAGCGCGTACCGGCCCGCGCTGACGTACCGTTTCTCCGCCTCGGAGCGCCAGCGGCTCAGCACGGCGTGGGCGACGGAGGCGGTGCCTCCGGCGAGGACCAGCGCGAGGAACGGCAGGGCCTGGATGACGTACATGGCGGGCAGGTAGCCGTTGGGGCGCAGGGCCAGCGCGGCGAAGATCGCGACGGCCAGGGCGGGCCCGGCGAGCGCTCGGGCGGTGACCGACCAGCGCCAGGTGAGGAGCAGCAGCAGGGCGCCCGCGAGGCCGCCGAGCGGCAGGATCCGGTCGTAGTAGAGCCACGACTGGAGCACGCCCCAGGAGCCGGAGCCCTGGTCGAGGATGAAGCCCGAACCGGGTCTGGTCATCTGGTACTTGACGCCGTCCCAGAGGGACACGTGCCCGGCGCCCGGCATCAACTCGCCCTTGAGCAGGGCGAACAGCGGGTACGCGAAGCCGATCAGGGCACAGGCCGTGACGGCTCCGGTGAGGGCGAACTTGCGGGTGTCCCGGTGGCTGTGGCGCCACATGGTGAGGAACAGGGCGGGCAGGACGACGAGCATCGTCTCCTTGGTGAGCACGGCCGTGGCGGCGGCGATGCCCGCTCCGAAGTGGTGCCAGAGGTGACGGCTCGGGGATGCCGCCAGCGTGAAGGCCAGCAGCGTCCACATCACCGCGAGGTTGTCGAGGAAGATCTCCCGCTGGAGCACGATCGACAGCGGCGACAGCCCGAAGAACACCATGCCGAGCGCGGCCGCCCAGCGGGGCAGCGCCAGGCGCCGGCCCAGCACGAAGACCAGGACCGCGCTGATGCCGCTGATCACCAGCATCGCGGCGCGCATGGTGCCCACCGTCATCGACTCGGGGCTGATCAGCGCGGGGATCCAGGTCAGCAGGGCGATCTGGATCCAGCCGAGGGGCGGATGGTCGTACCAGTAGGTGTAGTGGGCGAGTCCGTCGCCCTGCTGGACCGACCAGGCCTGGGCGAGATAGGTGCCCTCGTCGTCGCTGAGGGCCGGGTAGTCGGCGATGTTCCAGCCCTGCACGACGAGGATCGCCACGAGGAGGACACCGCACAGGAGCAGGTCGGGCCGGGAGGAGCGCAGCCGGCTCGGCGGCTCGACTCGGCGGTGCGCACCGGTGCGGGGCGCGGGCCCGCGCTGCGCGGGGATCTTCGCAGCGGTCACCGCGGGAAGGGTGGAGGTCACGCGGGAACGTCCTCTCGGGTCGCGTCCTGCCGGTTCACGGCCGGCTCGTCGAGGTGCGCGCCGACGTGGGTCGTCAGCTCCCAGTCGTTGCGGCCGCGCTGCTCACGCCAGACGGCCCGCACGGCCGCGCCGGCGAGGAGGACCTGGTAGAAGGGGCCGCCCACGACCAGCTTCAGGTAGTGCGCGAAGCGGACGCGCAGCCCGTACTGCTTGCCGAAGTCGTGCAGCCCGACGATCTCGAAGACGAAGGTGACCAGGGCGGTGACGGCCGGCAGGAAGGTGATGAAGGCGATGCCGACGGGCACGTCCAGGAACAGGGCGATCGCCACGTTGAGCGGGATGATCAGGCCGGTGAAGGCCTGCATGAACGGCGTCATCAGGGTGTAGCGGGCCAGCAGCCGCTGCCCGAGCGTGGGCAGTTGCTTCCAGTCCTTCTTCCGGTACACCTGGAGGAAGCCCTGGTTCCAGCGGGTGCGCTGCTTCAGCAGGGACATCAGCGAGCCCGGGGTCTCCTCGCGGGTCACCATGTCGGAGTCGTAGGCGACGACGACCTTCTTGCCCACGCTGGACAGGCGCACGCCCAGGTCGCAGTCCTCGGCGAGGCAGTTCGGGTCCCAGCCGTCGGCTTCCCTGAGGACGTCCGTGCGGACGAAGACGGTGTTGCCGCCGAGCGGAATGAAACCTTTCTGCGCGTGCAGGTGGAGCCGCGAGCGGAACCAGAAGAAGTACTCCAGGCAGTTGCGCAGGCTGTACCAGCTGGAGTGGAAGTTGATCAGCTGCACCCCGCCCTGGACGACGTCCGCGCCGGTGGTGAGGAAGGCGTGGTCGACGTGGGCGAGGAGCTCGGGGTGGACCTGGTCCTCCGCGTCGAAGACCCCGACGACGTCGCCGCGGCAGTGCGGCAGGGCCGTGTTCATGGCCTTCGGCTTGTTCTTCTTCTCGTGCGTGTCGACGACGACCCGGACCCGTGGGTCACGCGCGGCGGCCTGCTCGGCGACCGCGGTGGTCTCCGGGTCGTCGTGCCCGACGATCACGATGATCTCGAAGTCGGTGTGGCTCGACTCCAGCAGTCGCTGGATCGTGTGGTCCAGCACCGCCTGTTCGTGCCGGGCGGGCAGCAGCAGCGAGAAGGAGACGTGTTCGTCCCCGTCCGGGCTGCTGAACCGGGTGGAGGCGAGCACTTCCGGCGTGCGCCAGGCGTGCATCTGCCACCACAGGGTGAACGCCGCCATCCAGAACAGGGCAAGCGAAACAGCAGCGATGAAGACAGACGTCAGCAAACAGATCCCCCCAGATCCCAGAACCCCCTGTCGTGACGGTGGGCCGGTGGGGCCTCGTCCGCCACGTCACTGTGCAGAGATTAGGGGGGAACCGTGAAGCCCGGGGGCTGTTCAGATAAAGAGCATGTTTCCGTTGATACGTGACTTCAGCCACTCAAGACCGTACTCAGCCGGTCAGGCTCGGTCGTCGGGGCATCGCATGTGAAGTTACGGCAGACGTACGCGGCCGGTTCACCGCCGACCAGCGGACGGTCCGCGAGCAGGGGAAACTCCTCGCTCTCCGGGACGCCCACGGCGACCACCGCACCGGGGGCGGTGCCCAGAAGTGCCGTGCGGTGCAGGGCCCTTGTGCCCTCGTCGTCCAGGGCCGGACCCACGATCGCGACCTCGCGCGGCCCGTCCAGCAGCGCCTCCGCCGCGGCCAGCCCCCAGCCGATGAAGCGGGGCACCCGCGGTCCAAGCGCCTTCACGACACCCAACGCCCGCTCGGCGGCGGCCCGGTGGGGCTCGGACCCGGTGTGCGCGGCGTAGCCCAGCAGGGCGTTCGCCGCCGCGGTCCAGCCGGACGGGGCCGCGTTGTCGGTCGGGTCCTGCGGGCGGCGGATCAACTGCTCGGCGTCGGCCGCGGTGTCGTACAGCGCACCCGACGCGGGGTCGGTGAACCGGACCAGGACGTGGTCGAGGAGGAACCCTGCGAACTCCAGCCAGACGCCCTCCCCGGTGACGGACGCGAGCGCCAGGAAGCCCTCCGCCACATCCGCGTAGTCCTCCAGCACGCCCGCGTTGGCGCCGGCGTGCCCGTCCTTGCTGGTGCGGGTCAGCCGGGCCTGCTCGTCCAGGTGCAGCCGCACCAGGAGGTCGGCCGCGGCGACGGCGGCCTCGACCAGGTCGGGCCGGTCGAAGTAGGCGCCGGTCTCGGCGAGCGCGGCGATCGCGAGGCCGTTCCAGGCGGCGACGACCTTGTCGTCCCGGCCCGGCGCCGGTCGCCGGGACCGTTCGGCGAGCAGCCGCTCCCGGATCGAGGCGACCTTCTCGGCGTCGAACACACCGTCCCGTACGGGTAGTTGCAGGACGGACGCGCCCTTCTCGAACGTGCCCTCCTCGGTCACGCCGAAGACCTGCGCCGCGAGGTCGGCGTCCTGCTCGCCGAGGACCTCCCGCAGCTGCCGGGGCGTCCACACGTAGTACGCGCCCTCGACGTGCCGGCCCGTGCCGTCGTCGCTGTCGGCGTCCAGCGCGGAGGCGAACCCGCCCTCGTTCGTGCGCAGTTCGCGGACCATGAAGTCGGCGGTCTCCAGGGCGACCCGGCGTGCGAGCTCGGAGCCGGTGGACCGCCAGAGGTGGGCGTAGACCCGGCACAGCAGGGCGTTGTCGTACAGCATCTTCTCGAAGTGCGGCACGACCCAGTCGCGGTCGACGGAGTAGCGGGCGAAGCCGCCCCCGAGCTGGTCGTACATCCCGCCCCGGGCCATGCGCTCGCAGGTGTCCCGCGCCATCTGCAGGGCCCCCTCGGCGCCGGTGCGGGCGTGATGGCGCAGCAGGAACTCCAGCACCATGGACGGCGGGAACTTCGGCGCCCCGCCGAACCCGCCGCGCTGCGGGTCGTACTCCCGGGTGAGCCCGAGCAGCGCCTGCGCGAGCTCCTCCTCGCCGGGGGTGCTCGCGTCGCCGAAGGAGATCTCCCGCCCGGCCAGGTCCCGGACGATCTTCCCGGCGACCTCGGTCACCTCGTCCCGCCGCTCGTCCCACGCCTGGTGCACACCCTGGAGCACCTGCCGGAACGAGGGCATGCCCTGGCGGGGAGCGGGCGGGAAGTACGTGCCGAAGTAGAACGGCTCGGCGTCCGGAGTGAGGAAGACGGTCATGGGCCAGCCGCCCTGGCCGGTCGCCGCCTGCACGGCCTCCATGTAGACGGCGTCCACGTCGGGACGCTCCTCACGGTCGACCTTCACGCTCACGTAGTGCGCGTTGAGATACTCGGCGGTCTCCCGGTCCTCGAAGGACTCGTGCGCCATCACGTGACACCAGTGACACGCAGAGTAACCGACCGACAGCAGCACGGGCACATCGCGCCGTTTTGCTTCCTCGAATGCCGCCGGACCCCATGGCCACCAATCGACCGGATTATCGGCATGTTGCAACAGATAGGGCGAGGTCACACCAGCCAGCCGGTTCATGCGATCCAGCCTCTCACAACACCCCACCAGGCACACGAAGCCCGCGCGCGCCCGCGCGCAGAAGCCGCCCGCGTCCGATGGCCCGGCTGCTCGCCCGAGGGCCGAGTACGGGGTGTGCACCCGTGGCCGAGTTCGTCCCGGACGAGGTGACGCAGTTCCCCGGGGTCGAGTCCGGCCCGCTCCGGCGTGCCGTCGCGCAGT
>NZ_JBEZOK010000009.1:0-269532 GCF_040706515.1 Streptomyces sp. NPDC047880
AAACGCCCGGTTACATTCCGAACCCGGAAGCTAAGCCTTACAGCGCCGATGGTACTGCAGGGGGGACCCTGTGGGAGAGTAGGACGCCGCCGAACTCCTATTAGAGCTCTGGCTCTTGGGCATACAGCCCAAGAGCCAGAGCTTTTTTGCGTTGAGGTAGGGTCAGGGAGCATCGTTGGCACGTTTCCCACAGGAGGCCCCCGGGTGGAGGTTCAGGAGACTCGCGTCCAGACGGACCGTGTACTCACCATCCCGAACATCCTCAGCATGGCGCGCCTCGTCGGCGTGCCCGTCTTCCTGTGGCTGATTCTGCGGCCTGAGTTCGGTGGGCCCCAGAGTGACGGCTGGGCCCTTCTGGTACTCGCTCTGAGCGGCATCAGCGACTACCTGGACGGCAAGCTCGCGCGCCGCTGGAACCAGATCAGCAGCCTCGGCCGGCTCCTCGACCCCGCGGCCGATCGGCTCTACATTCTCTCGACCCTGGTCGGCCTCACCTGGCGTGAGATTCTGCCTCTATGGCTGACCGCCGCTCTTTTGGCGCGGGAGCTGGTTCTGCTCGTGATGGTGGGCATCCTCCGTCGCCACGGCTATCCGCCGCCCCAGGTGAACTTCCTGGGCAAGGCCGCCACGTTCAACCTGATGTACGCCTTCCCCCTGCTTCTCCTCAGCGACGGAAGCGGATGGATCTCGTCACTGGCTGCCATTTTCGGATGGGCGTTCGCCGGGTGGGGTACAACGCTGTACTGGTGGGCAGGAGTCCTCTACGTGGTACAAGTCCGCCGCCTGGTCCGTGCGGACGCCCTGGCCGATTGAACTCTCGGATGGTCCTGCTGCCGTAGCGGAGCGATGGCCTGTACTGGATAAGTGCGGGACAATCCTGGCGGGGGAAGTCGGCTAGACCGTCTCTTCGAGGAGGACGCTTCCGACATGAAGGCCGTCGTGATGGCCGGAGGCGAGGGCACACGCCTTCGCCCCATGACCTCAAGCATGCCCAAGCCGCTCCTGCCGGTCGCCAACCGGCCGATCATGGAGCATGTTCTTCGGCTGCTCAAAAGGCATGGGCTCAACGAAACAGTCGTGACTGTCCAGTTCCTGGCATCCCTCGTCAAGAACTACTTCGGTGACGGCGAAGAGCTCGGTATGGAGCTCACCTATGCCAATGAGGAGAAGCCACTCGGTACCGCAGGGAGCGTCAAGAACGCTGAGGAGGCGCTGAAGGACGACGCCTTCCTCGTCATCTCTGGCGACGCCCTGACTGATTTCGACCTGACCGAGCTCATCAATTTCCACAAGGAGAAGGGCGCGCTCGTCACCGTCTGTCTGACGCGTGTGCCCAATCCACTGGAATTCGGGATCACCATCGTCGACGAGGAAGGCAAGGTGGAGCGCTTCCTCGAGAAGCCCACCTGGGGCCAGGTCTTCTCCGACACGGTGAACACCGGCATCTACGTGATGGAGCCCGAGGTTTTCGACTACGTCGAGCCCGATGTGCCCGTCGACTGGTCCGGTGACGTCTTCCCGCAGCTGATGAAGGAAGGCAAGCCCATCTACGGCTACATCGCCGAGGGCTACTGGGAGGACGTCGGCACCCACGAGAGCTATGTCAAGGCGCAGGCCGATGTCCTTGAGGGCAAGGTCGACGTCGACGTCGACGGGTTCGAGATCTCCCCGGGCGTGTGGGTCGCGGAGGGTGCGGAGGTCCATCCCGACGCCGTGCTTCGCGGACCTGTCTATATCGGTGACTACGCCAAGGTCGAGGCCGGTGCCGAAATCCGTGAGCACACCGTCGTCGGCTCCAATGTGGTCGTCAAGAGTGGCGCGTTCCTGCACAAGGCCGTCGTCCACGACAACGTCTACGTGGGGCCGCACAGCAATCTCCGCGGCTGCGTGGTCGGCAAGAACACCGACATCATGCGTGCGGCGCGGATCGAGGACGGGGCGGTCATCGGTGATGAGTGCCTGATCGGTGAAGAATCGATCGTCCAGGGCAATGTGCGGGTCTATCCGTTCAAGACCATTGAGGCCGGCGCCTTCGTCAACACCTCGGTGATCTGGGAGTCCAGGGGCCAGGCGCATCTGTTCGGTGCCCGCGGCGTGTCCGGGATCCTGAACGTCGAGATCACGCCGGAACTCGCTGTGCGGCTCGCCGGCGCGTACGCGACGACGCTGAAGAAGGGGTCGACCGTCACCACGGCTCGCGACCACTCGCGTGGTGCCCGTGCGCTGAAGCGGGCGGTGATCTCGGCGCTGCAGGCCAGTGCGATCGACGTACGCGACCTGGAGAACGTGCCGCTGCCGGTGGCCCGGCAGCAGACCGCACGGGGCAGCGCGGGCGGCATCATGATCCGTACCACCCCCGGGGTGCCGGACTCCGTCGACATCATGTTCTTCGACGGGCAGGGTGCCGACCTGTCCCAGGGCAGCCAGCGGAAGCTGGACCGGGTGTTCGCACGGCAGGAGTACCGCCGTGCCTTCCCCGGGGAGATCGGCGATCTCCACTTCCCGGCCAGCGTCTTCGACTCGTACACCGGTTCGCTGCTGCGGGACGTCGACACGACCGGGATCGCGGACTCCGGGCTGAAGGTCGTCGTGGACGCGTCCAACGGAAGCGCCGGCCTCGTCCTGCCGAGCCTGCTCGGCAAGCTCGGGGTCGACTCGCTGACGATCAACCCGGGCCTGGACGAGTCCAGGCCGACCGAGACCGCCGACATGCGGCGGTCCGGGATGGTGCGGCTCGGGGAGATCGTGGCGTCCTCCGGGGCGGCGTTCGGCGTGCGGTTCGACCCCGTCGGTGAGCGCCTCTCGCTTGTCGACGAGAAGGGGCGGATCATCGAGGACGACCGGGCGCTGCTCGTGATGCTGGACCTCGTCGCAGCCGAGCGGCGCAGCGGCCGGGTCGCGCTGCCGGTCACCACCACCCGTATCGCCGAGCAGGTGGCGGCGTACCACGGGACGCAGGTCGAGTGGACGACCACCTCGCCCGACGACCTCACGCGTGTGGGCGGTGAGGAAGGGACGATCTTCGGCGGCGACGGCAAGGGCGGCTTCATCGTCCCCGAGTTCAGCAGCGTGTACGACGCCACCGCGGCCTTCGTACGGCTCATCGGGCTCGTGGCGCGGACGCAGCTCACGCTCAGCCAGATCGACGCGCGGATCCCGCGGGCGCACGTCCTGAAGCGGGATCTGGCGACCCCGTGGGCCGTGAAGGGTCTTGTGATGCGCAGGGTCGTCGAAGCGGCCGGAGACCGCTTCGTGGACACCACGGACGGGGTGCGTGTGGTGGAGACCGACGGCCGCTGGGTGATGGTGCTGCCCGACCCGGCCGAGGCCGTCACCCACCTGTGGGCCGAGGGGCCGGACGACGCCTCCGCGCAGGCCCTGCTCGACGAATGGTCGGCGGTCGTGGACAGCGCCGGCCGGTAAACGGGCTGCACGCGTGCGTGCCGGACAAGTGTCCCCAACGGGGCCTGTCCGGCACGCCGGTGGGCCCGTTCGGAGGTAGTGCTCGCGACGTGCGACGATGTGCGGCATGCCGCAGCAACCCCCCATTCGGAGCACACCCGCGCGGCCCCGGCGCCCGGATGCGTCCATGTCGTTGCTCACCAACGTCATGGACCACAGTCTCGACGACGGCTATGCCGAGGCCGCCGAGCGCAAGAAGGCCGCGGGTGACAGCGGTATGCCGAGGACGCTCAGGGCGAAGCTGGGTCTCGCCGCCGGTCTGGTGCTCGCGGCTCTGGTCGTGACCGTCGGGGCGGCGCAGGCGCGGGTCGCCGCTCCGGTCGTCGCCAAGGAGCGGGAAGAGCTGGTCGACCGCATCGACCGGGAGACCGAGGCGGCGGACAAGCTGGAGGACTCCGTCGACGAGCTGCGCGCGGACGTGAGCGCACGGCAGCGCGAGGCGCTGAAGCACAGCGGCGGCAGCGCTTCCGATCTCGTGGGCATCCTGTCGGGCGCGGTCGCGGTGCACGGCCCCGGGGTGAGGCTCGTGGTGAACGACGCCAAGGAAGCCGCCTCCGGTGGCGACGGCGACCCGCGTGAGACCTCCGGATTCTCCGACACCGGCCGGGTGCGTGACCGGGACATGCAGCGCGTGGTCAACGGACTGTGGGAGTCGGGCGCCGAGGCCGTCTCGATCAACGGGCAGCGGCTGACGGCGCTGTCCGCGATCAGGGCCGCGGGGGACGCCATACTGGTCGACAACAAGCCGCTGGTGCCGCCGTACACGGTGCTGGCGGTGGGGGACGGGCAGCGGCTGAGCACTCGGTTCCAGGACAGTGCGGACGGGTTGTATCTGAACGCGCTGCAGGAGAGCTACGGCATCAGGACAGGCATCTCCGTGGAGGACGACCTCCGGCTGCCTGCCGCACCGAGTGTGACCGTACGTACAGCACAGCCGAGCATTGAGAAGAGCGAGAAGGGCACATCGTGATCGCCGTACTGGGCCTCGTCGTGGGAGTCGTGGCCGGCCTGTTGGTCCGGCCTGAGGTTCCGGCGGTGGTCGAGCCTTATCTGCCGATCGCTGTCGTGGCGGCGCTCGACGCCGTCTTCGGCGGTCTGCGGGCCATGCTCGACGGGATCTTCGACGACAAGGTCTTCGTGGTGTCGTTCCTGTCGAACGTGGTCGTGGCCGCTCTGATCGTGTTCCTGGGCGACAAACTGGGCGTGGGCGCCCAGCTGTCCACCGGTGTGGTGGTCGTCCTCGGCATCCGGATCTTCTCCAACGCCGCGGCGATCCGCCGGCACGTGTTCCGGGCGTGAGGCCGATGAGCGATCACGACGAGAAGCCCGCCAAGGCGGCCGAGGAGCAGGGCGACACGCGCGAGGGCGGCGGCGAGACCGGGAACAGGCTGCGCAAGGCGCTGCCCCAGGAAGCGCAGCCGGCCACGCCGGCGGCAGGTGAGGTCCCGGCGAGGCCGGTGCCTGCCCCGGCCGCGGCGGGTGAGGACCGGGCGAAGCCCGAGCCCGAGCGGGGACCGGAACCACAGCCGGATGCCGAGTCCCGGCTGACCGGGCGGCAGCGGCTGGCGCAGGGCGTGTGGCCGCCGCGCGTCACCCGGGCCCAACTCATCGTCGCCGTGCTGTTGTTCGGTCTCGGGTTCGGGCTGGCCGTACAGGTGGCCTCGAACAGCGACAGTGACAGTGCCCTGCGTGGCGCCCGTCAAGAAGATCTTGTTCGCATCCTCGATGAACTGGATGACCGTACTCAACGTCTTGAGGACGAGAAGCGGGGTCTCGAGAAGCAGCGCGACGAGTTGGAGAACAGCTCGGACCAGGCTGAGGAGGCCCGGAAGCAGACGGTCGAGAAGGAGAGGCAACTCGGCGTCCTGGCGGGCACGGTGGCCGCGCGGGGGCCCGGCATCACCATGACGATCGAGGACACGAAGGGAACGGTCGAGGCGGACATGCTGCTCGACGCGATCCAGGAGCTGCGCGCGGCGGGTGCCGAGGCGATCCAGGTGAACGGCGTCCGGGTCGTCGCGGGCACGTATCTCACGGACCCGGGCAAGGGTGTGGGCGTCGACGGGAACAAGATCAACGCTCCCTATCGTTTCAAGGTCATCGGCAAGCCGCAGGACCTCGAGCCGGCGCTCAACATCCCCGGAGGCGTGGTGCAGACTCTCGAGAAGGAACAGGCCGCCGTCACGATCGAGCGGTCGACCGACATCGTCGTGGACGCCTTGCGAGCGGCGAAGCGGCCTGACTACGCTCGGTCGTCCTCCCAGTGAACCGGGGGTGCATGGGCGGCGTTCGGCGAGGGCATGAGGTTGCGGGGGGTCGGCGCACCGAATGGGCGGTGCGTGGTGGAAACTGTCTGGTGCAGACGGACGTTGTCAGGATGTCCGGGTCGGCCAGAGTGTTCAGTCAGGGTTCGTCCTGCCCCACGGGCGGGTCTGTTTCGGTCAAGGGGAATCGCCCGTGAAGTTGTTTGCGAAGTTGTTCGGCAAGAGCGCGCGAGAGGGCAGCGACAACGCGACCGCTCGTCATCGCGCACAGCCTGACGCGGAGGGCCAGCGGCCGCTGTTCCGGGACCAGGTCGGGGGCCCGGGCGGTGACGTTTCCGGTGGTCAGGGCGCGCCGTCGGTTGACCCTGCACAGCCCGGCGGCATAAGTTTCGGGCAACCGTCAACCTCAGGTGCGGGTGGAGGGTTCTCCGACCCGTACGCGTCCAACGCCCCCGGGGGGCAGCCGCGGCAGGAGGATCCGATGTCGGCCCTGGTGTGTACGAGGTGCGGTAACCGCAACGCTGAGAACAGCCGGTTCTGCTCCAACTGCGGCGCGCCGCTGCGTGCGGGGGCTGCACCGGAGCGTCCGTCCGAGACGACGTCCACGATCTCCATCTCCGGCCTTGAGGCCTACGACAGCGAGGCCACGGGCCAGACGCAGATGCCGACCCTGTCGCCCGAGGCGCAGGCCGCCGTCGACGCTCTGCCGTTGGGCTCCGCGCTCCTCGTCGTGCGCCGCGGACCGAACTCGGGCAGCCGCTTCCTGCTGGACGGCGACCTGACCACGGCCGGCCGGCATCCGCAGAGCGACATCTTCCTGGACGACGTGACGGTCTCCCGGCGGCACGTGGAGTTCCGCCGCGGTCAGGACGGGTCGTTCACGGTGGCCGACGTGGGCAGCCTGAACGGCACGTACGTCAACCGGGAGCGGATCGACCAGGTCGCCCTGAACAACGGCGACGAAGTGCAGATCGGCAAGTACCGGCTGGTCTTCTACGCCAGCCAGCGGGGCTACTGACCGGGCTCCGTCCGGGCAGACCCAGCGAGGTCCATCCGTCAGGGAAGGTCCATGCTTCATACACCGAGCGGCGGTGCCGGGCACGGCGCCGCCGCCACGGACAGTGGGCTGATGAGCATCGGCGCTGTGCTGAGCGCGCTGCGTGGCGAGTTCCCCGAAGTGACCATCTCCAAGATCCGCTTCCTGGAGTCGGAAGGGCTCATCGAGCCGCGGCGGACCCCGTCGGGGTACCGCAAGTTCAGCGCCCATGACGTCGAGCGCCTCGGACACGTCCTGAGGATGCAGCGGGACCACTACCTGCCCCTGAAGGTGATCCGGGAGCACCTGGAGGCCATGGGGCGTGGTGAGGCGGTGGAGCTGCCGGCCGTGGGCCGTCAGCGGGACGGCGAAGCCGCCTCCCGGCCGCCCGAGCCGCCCACGGCGGCCAGGATCGGGCGCGACGAGTTGCTCGCCGCCGTCGGTGTGGAGGGGCAGGAGCTGGAGGAGTGGGAGTCCTACGGGCTCCTCACCCCATTGGAGGACGGGGTCTACGACGCCGGGTCGGTCGCCATCGCGCTGCTCGTCGTGGAGCTCGGGCGGTTCGGGATCGAGCCGCGGCACCTGCGGGCCTTGAAGGCCTCCGCCGACCGGGAGGCCGGGCTCGTGGACCAGGTGGTGGCGCCGTTGAGGCGGCACCGGAACCCGCAGACCCGGGCTCACGCCGAGGACCGCACCAGGGAACTGGCGGGGCTCACGGTGAAGCTGCATGCTGCGCTGGTGCAGACGGCGCTCGGGGTGCGGCTCCCCTGAGGCAGCCGGGTGCCGGCGAGGCCGGATCAGGTGCCCGATCCCGGCCCGACTACCCAAACATCCCGGGCACGGCCTAGGGTTGCTGTGTGAACGAGCTCGATGTCGTAGGTGTCCGGGTCGAAATGCCCTCCAACCAACCGATCGTGCTGCTGCGTGAAGTGGGAGGCGACCGTTACCTCCCCATCTGGATCGGACCGGGGGAGGCGACGGCGATCGCTTTCGCCCAGCAGGGCATGGCCCCCGCGCGGCCGCTGACACACGACCTGTTCAAGGACGTGCTGGAGGCCGTCGGCCAGGAGCTCACGGAAGTGCGCATCACGGACCTGCGTGAGGGCGTCTTCTACGCGGAGCTGGTCTTCGCCAGTGGCGTCGAGGTGAGCGCCCGCCCGTCCGACGCCATAGCGCTCGCGCTGCGCACCGGGACGCCGATCTACGGCAGTGACACGGTGCTCGACGACGCCGGAATCGCGATCCCGGACGAGCAGGAGGACGAGGTGGAGAAGTTCCGCGAGTTCCTCGACCAGATCTCCCCGGAGGACTTCGGCAGCAGCAGCCAGTGAGCTCCTGCGGAGCGGCTGCGGCTTGATGGACGCACGGGCGGCCCGACGGACGATGTGGTCCGTGACGGGGCCGCCCGCCGTATGTGACGGGTGAAATGCCCGCATGTGCCGGGGGCTCATGAGAGCGTCACAAGGCCCGTTCGGGCACATTCGGCTAGCCTTTCCCCGCGACGGGGCACGGGAAACCACTCTCAGGGTGATTATCACTCGGCGTGGCGAGTGTGGCGATCGTTGACGCACCCCTGGTGACTGCCTACCGTCGAGAAGGCAGGTCAAGGACGGAGGTCGGCGTGAGAAGCAGCGGCGACGGTACGGCTGGGGGCGGCCCCGAGCGCAGTCTCAGGGTGAGCGGTCCGTACCCTCCCCCCGGCTCCCGGCCTTTCCCGGGCGGGGGACGCCCTCAGCCCGGTGGTGCGACGGACCACGCTCCGCAGCGACCGACAGCGGTGCCGAGCAGCGGAGAGGCGACGTCCATGGCGTCCGAGCAGATCGGCTATCGCGGCCCCACGGCCTGTGCGGCCGCCGGTATCACCTACCGGCAGCTGGACTACTGGGCCCGCACCGGGCTCGTGGAGCCGAGTGTGCGCCCCGCCTACGGGTCCGGGACGCAGCGGCTGTACAGCTTCCGGGACGTGGTCGTCCTGAAGATCGTCAAGCGGTTCCTCGACACCGGGGTGTCGCTGCAGAACATCCGCACCGCCGTCCAGCACCTCAGGGAACGCGGTTTCAGCGACCTCGAGCGCATGACGTTGATGAGTGACGGCGCGACGGTCTACGAGTGCACCTCGCCCGACGAGGTCCACGCCCTGCTGCAGGGGGGCCAGGGGGTCTTCGGTATCGCCGTCGGGGTGGTGTGGCGGGACGTCGAGAGCGCGCTGTCCCAGCTGCACGGCGAGCGGATCGACACCGGTGAGACGCTGATCGGGCCCAACCCGGCGGACGAGCTGGCACGTCGGCGGAACCGGGCCGTCTGAGCCGCCCGGTCGCGGGGAAGCACGCGGTCACACGAGGCAGGGCGTTTCCGCACCGATGTTCCTGAGGGGCACTGCCGGGTGCGCGTGATCGCTTCTGAAGGGCGGCCCCGAGCCGTGCGTGGTGCTGGTGAGGCGCGCTGCCCGGTCGTGAGCGTTTCCATCGCGACCTGGCGTCGCCAGGCGCTGAGCGGCTCCGCATGGGCCGTCGCGGGTGGTCGAGCAGGGCGTTGTCAGTGGCGTAGGGCAGCATCAAAGGTGTGAGAACCGCGCCCACGATCCTGCATCTCGACATGGATGCCTTCTACGCCTCGGTGGAGCAGGCGTCCAAGCCGAGTCTGCGCGGGAAGGCCGTGGTCGTGGGCGGGCTCGGGCCGCGCGGGGTCGTGGCGACGGCGTCCTACGAGGCGCGGGTCTTCGGGGTGCACTCGGCGATGCCCATGGGGCAGGCCCGGCGGCTCGCGCCGAACGCCGCGTATCTCGTGCCGCGCTTCAATCTCTACCGATCGATCAGCGAGCGGGTGATGGAGCTGCTGCGGGCGTTGTCGCCGCTGGTGGAGCCGCTGAGCCTGGACGAGGCGTTCGTGGACCTGGAGGCCGGGGGAGTGGCCTGGGACGAGGCGTCGGCGCGGCTGGCCGGGGCCAAGCTGCGCGCGGACATCCGGGCCGTCACGGGGCTCACCGGGTCGGTGGGGCTCGCCGCCTCCAAGATGCTCGCCAAGATCGCCTCGGAGGAGGCCAAGCCCGACGGGCTGGTGGTCATCGAGCCGGGGACCGAGCGGGCGATGCTCGGGCCGATGCCGGTGCGGATCCTGCCGGGGGTGGGGCCGGCGACGGGCGACCATCTGAGGCGGGCCGGGATCACCACGGTGGAGGAGATCGTCGAGGCGGGCGAGGACGAACTGGTCCGGCTGCTGGGCAAGGCGCACGGGCACGGTCTCTACGCGATGGCCCTGGCACGGGACGACCGGCCCGTGGTGGCCGAGCGCGAGGCGAAGTCGGTGTCGGTCGAGGACACCTACGACGTGGACATCCACGACCGGACGCGGGTCGGGCTGGAGGTGCAGCGGTTGGCCGAGCGGTGCGTGCGGCGGCTGCGCGGCGCCGGGCTCTCCGGGCGGACGATCGTCCTGAAGGTGCGCCGCTACGACTTCTCGACGCTCACCCGCTCCGAGACGCTGCGCGGCCCCACGGACGACCCCGCAGTCGTCCGGGAGGCGGCGGCCCGGTTGCTGGACTCCGTCGACACGACCGGCGGGGTGCGGCTGCTCGGGGTGGGTGTGAGCGGGCTCGCCGACTACACGCAGGAAGACCTGTTCGCCCAGGCGGCGGGGGAGCGGGCGGTCGAGGAGAGTTCGGTCGAGGAGCATCCCGTGGCGCCGGCCGAGGAGCAGCCCTCGCTCGCCGAACGGCGCTGGCCCGCCGGGCACGACGTGCGGCACGCCGAGTTCGGGCACGGGTGGGTGCAGGGCAGCGGCCTGGGGCGGGTCACCGTACGGTTCGAGACGCCCGCCTCCGAGCCGGGGCGGGTGCGGACCTTCCGGGTCGACGATCCGGATCTGGAAGCGGCGGATCCGCTGCCTCTGGTGTTACGGGGGGAGGGAGGGCAGGCCGCTGAGGCGGGACCTCAGGCTGTTTCGTCGGTGCCCGCGAGCTTGCCGAAGTCGTGGTCCGGGAGCGGGGGCGGAGCGGCGACGTCGAGTCCGTAGTGGTGGTAGAGCTGCAGTTCCTGCTCGGGAGAGAGGTGGCGGCCCACTCCGAAGTCGGGGGCGTCCTTGATCAGGGCTCTCTCGAAGGGCACGTGCAGGGCACCCTCGATCAGTTCGCTGGGCTCCAGGGGGACGAAGGCGTCCCTGCTGAACAGGCCGGTCCGTATGGCCGCCCACTCCGGCTCGCCGGTGGCGTCGTCGAGGTAGACCTCGTCGATGGTGCCGATCCTGGTCCCGTTGCGGTCGAAGGCCTTGCGGCCGATCAGGTTGCGCGGATCGATATCGGTTCGCACGGGCCCTCCACATGGTCGCAACTCATACGTAGACACTACAAAACGGTACAAGTGGGTATGCGGCCACTCGAAGGTTCGTGCGTTGACCTCGCTGGTACGCTGGCATCGGCTGTTGACCCCGTGCGGGAGAGTCCTCCAGACACCATCGGAGGCGCCGAAGGAGCAAATCCTCCCCGGAATCTCTCAGGCTCACGTACCGCACGGACGAGGTCACTCTGGAAAGCAGGGCGGGTGTCGACGGCTTCCGCTCTCACCGACGGTGAAAGCCGGAGGCCTTCGGGCGATCCGGTGAAGCTCTCAGGTTGAGATGACAGAGGGGGAGGCCGTCCGGGTACCCGTGCCGTGGTGCCCCTCGAAGGTCGTGTCGACCAGGAGGCCTCCGTAATGACCGCCCACCGCATTCCGCTCTCCGAGCTCGAAGAGGCAGTCCCCTTCGAGCAGCGCCACATCGGCCCCGACCACGAGGCCTGCGCCAAGATGCTCGCGCACGTCGGCTACGGCTCGCTGGACGAGCTGACCGCCGCCGCGGTCCCGGCCGTGATCAAGAGCGCCGAGGCGCTGGATCTGCCCGGAGCCCGCAGTGAAGCCGAAGTGATCGCCGAGCTGCGTTCCCTCGCCGACCGCAACCAGGTCCTCGGCTCCATGATCGGCCTCGGCTACTACGGCACCTTCACGCCGCCGGTCATCATGCGCAACGTCATGGAGAACCCGTCCTGGTACACGGCCTACACGCCGTACCAGCCGGAGATCTCGCAGGGCCGGCTGGAGGCGCTGCTCAACTTCCAGACCATGGTCGCCGACCTGACCGGACTGCCGACCTCGGGCGCCTCCCTGCTCGACGAGGGCACCGCGGCCGCCGAGGCCATGGCGCTGTCGCGGCGCCTGGGCAAGAACAAGAAGGGCCTGTTCCTGGTCGACGCGGACACGCTGCCGCAGACCATCGCCGTGATCCAGACCCGCGCCGAGCCGACCGGCGTCGAGGTCGTCGTCGCCGACCTGAGCGAGGGCATCCCCGACGAGATCGCCGAGCGCGAGATCAACGGCGTGCTGCTCCAGTACCCGGGCGCCTCCGGTGCCGTGCGGGACATCAAGCCGGTCATCGACCGGGCGCACGAGCTCGGGGCGCTCGTCACCGTCGCTGCCGACCTGCTCGCGCTGACGCTGCTGAAGTCGCCCGGGGAGCTCGGCGCGGACATCGCCGTCGGCACGACCCAGCGCTTCGGCGTCCCCATGGGCTTCGGCGGTCCGCACGCCGGCTACATGGCGGTCCAGGACAAGATGGCGCGCAGCCTGCCCGGGCGGCTCGTCGGCGTGTCCGTGGACGCCGACGGCAACAGGGCCTACCGACTGGCCCTGCAGACGCGTGAGCAGCACATCCGCCGGGAGAAGGCCACCAGCAACATCTGCACCGCGCAGGTGCTGCTCGCCGTCATGGCCGGCATGTACGCCGTCTACCACGGCCCCGAGGGCCTCAAGGGCATCGCGCGGCGCACCCACCGGTACGCCACGGTGCTCGCCGCCGGACTCGCGGGCGGCGGTGTCGAGGTCGTGCACGGCTCTTACTTCGACACCCTGACCGTGCGCGTCGAGGGCCGGGCCGGCGAGGTCGTGGCCGCCGCGCGGGACAACGGGGTCAACCTGCGCCTCGTCGACGCCGACCACGTCTCCATCGCCTGCGACGAGACCACCACGCGCGCCCAGCTGCGCGCCGTATGGGCGGCCTTCGGCGTCGAGGGAGTCGTCGAGGCGCTCGACGCGGCCACCGAGGACGGTCTTCCCGGTGCGCTGCTGCGCACCGACGACTACCTGACCCACCCCGTCTTCCACCAGCACCGCTCCGAGACCGCCATGCTGCGCTACCTGCGCAAGCTGGCCGACCGCGACTACGCGCTCGACCGGGGCATGATCCCGCTGGGCTCCTGCACCATGAAGCTCAACGCGACCACCGAGATGGAGCCCGTCACCTGGCCCGAATTCGGGCAGCTGCACCCCTTCGCGCCCGCCGAGCAGGCCGGTGGCTACCTCACCCTCATCCACGAGCTGGAGGACCGGCTCGCCGAGGTCACCGGCTACGACAAGGTGTCCCTCCAGCCGAACGCCGGGTCGCAGGGCGAGCTGGCCGGTCTGCTGGCCGTCCGCGGGTACCACCGGGCCAACGGGGACGAGCAGCGCACCGTCTGCCTGATCCCGTCGTCCGCGCACGGCACCAACGCGGCCAGTGCGGTGATGGCGGGCATGAAGGTCGTCGTCGTGAAGACCGCCGAGGACGGCGAGATCGACGTCGAGGACCTGCGGGCCAAGATCGAGCAGTACCGCGACCAGCTGGCCGTGCTCATGATCACGTACCCGTCCACGCACGGTGTGTTCGAGGAGCACGTCGCCGACATCTGCGCGCAGGTGCACGAGGCGGGCGGGCAGGTCTACGTCGACGGGGCCAACCTGAACGCGCTCGTCGGGCTCGCCAAGCCGGGGCACTTCGGCGGTGACGTCTCGCACCTCAACCTGCACAAGACCTTCTGCATCCCGCACGGCGGCGGCGGCCCGGGCGTCGGTCCGGTGGCGGTGCGCGAGCACCTCGCGCCGTACCTGCCGAACCACCCGCTGCAGCCCGAGGCCGGCCCCGAGACGGGCGTCGGCCCCATCTCGGCGGCTCCCTGGGGTTCGGCCGGCATCCTGCCGATCTCGTGGGCGTACGTCCGGCTCATGGGCGGCGAGGGGCTGAAGCGGGCCACGCAGGTGGCCGTGCTCAGCGCCAACTACATCGCCAAGCGCCTGGAGCCGCACTTCCCGGTGCTCTACACCGGTCCCGGCGGGCTCGTCGCGCACGAGTGCATCATCGACCTGCGGCCGCTGACCAAGGCGACCGGGGTGAGCGTCGACGACGTGGCCAAGCGGCTGATCGACTACGGCTTCCACGCGCCGACCATGTCCTTCCCGGTGGCCGGGACGCTGATGATCGAGCCGACCGAGTCGGAGGACCTGGCCGAGCTGGACAGGTTCTGCGAGGCGATGATCGCCATCCGCGCGGAGATCGAGAAGGTCGGCTCCGGTGAGTGGCCCGCGGAGGACAACCCGCTGCGCGGTGCCCCGCACACCGCCGGCGCGCTCGCGGGTCCGTGGGAGCACGCCTACAGCCGTGAGGAGGCCGTCTTCCCCGCCGGGGTGTCGGCCGCCGACAAGTACTGGCCGCCGGTGCGCCGCATCGATCAGGCCTTCGGCGACCGGAACCTGGTGTGCTCCTGCCCGCCGCTGGACGCGTACGAGGACTGATCGACCGACCGGTCGGAAGGAGGGGCTCCGCGGTGCGGGGCCCCTCCCGCCGTTCGCCGCCGGGTCAGGCGGTGGCGAGTGCCACCTCGGTCGCCTTGATCAGGGCGACGACCGGGGTCCCCGGCGACAGGGCCAGGTCCTCCGCGGCGTCCCGGGTGATCGCGGAGGTCAGTTCGCCGCCCTCCACGGTGAGGTGGACCGACACCATCGCGTCACCGGTGGCGATGTCCGTGACGTTGCCGGGGAGCCGGTTGCGGATCGACAGGACCTCGACGGGTGCGGTGGCCAGGGAGATCTCCGTGGACTTCACCAGGGCGCGCACGGCGGTGCCGGGGGTGAGACGGAGGTCTTCCGCTGCCTCGCGGGTGATCGCCGCGGTGAGGTCCTGGCCGCCGCTGAGGCGGATCCTGACCGTCGCCATGGCCTCGCCCGGGGTGAGGGCGGTGACGGTGCCGGGGAGCTGGTTGCGGATGCTCAGGCTCATGCGTGCACGGTAGCCGCGGTGGGCGCGTGCGGCCGGTGTACGCGCGGAGGTACCGCCGGCCGCCGGTCAGACGCGGTCGATGTGGACGTTCGTCGACTTCACGCGGGCCGTCGCCTCCATCCCGACCTCCAGGCCCAGTTCCTCCACCGCCTCGCGGGTGAGCAGTGAGACGAGCCGGTGCGGTCCGGCCTGGATCTCCACCTGTGCGGCGACGTCGCCGAGTTTGATCGCGGTGACGATGCCGGGGAAGGCGTTGCGGGCCGAGGTGTACGGGGCGTCCTCCTCGGCGGCGCCGGACCGGGCGAGTTCGACGGAGAAGGCGGCCAGGTCCCGTCCGGCGATGAGCCGGCGCCCGGTCTCGTCGCGGTGGGTCGTGATGCGACCCGCGTCGGCCCAGCGGCGGGCGGTGTCCGGGCTGACGCCGAGCAGCCGTGCTGCCTGGCCGATCGTGTAGGACTGCATGCCGGTCACGATAGGGGCGGGGGAGAGCGACGGCGGATGCGGGGGCGGCCGTCGGGGGTAACGCGACAGGGCGGTTGCCCGCATACGACGGCCCGGGTCAGGCTCACCCCACGTGCACCCTCGGCCGCTGCTTCCGGTCCGGTTCCGCCTCGCGCAGGACCTCGCGGGTCACCGGGGCGACCTCGCCCTGCCCGAAGAGGAAGAAGCGCAGGAAGTTGGCGAAGGGCCCGCCCTCGGTCCACTCGAAGTAGATGTGCGGGGTGCAGCCGGTGGAGTCGCGGACGTGCAGCAGAAGCGCGGCCAGGGCGTTCGGGATGGAGGACGACTCCAGGGTCAGGACGCGGTACCGGCCGTGCAGCACCTCGCCGCGTACGGTCAGGCCCGCCTCGAACTCGGAGGGGTCGGTCACCGTCACCTCCACGAAGACGAAGTCCTCCTGGCCGGGTACGTCGTTGTCGTGCCGGATCTGCTCGATCTTGTCGCGGTACTCGGCGATGTCGCGGCGGTCCGGCTCGTTGGCGATGAACCGCATCCGGCGGCTGGCCGTGTCCCGCACGAAACGCTCCGCCATGTCGTCCAGCGTCACGCTGGTCACGCGCAGCTCGAACGCCCGGGCCAGCCGTGACAGCAGGGAGACCAGGATGATGCCGGCGATGAAACACGCGCCGATCTTCACGCCGTCCGGGCGCTCGATGACGTTGAGCACGGTCGTGTAGAGGAACACCGCGGAGATCAGCGCGAAGGCGATCGTCCAGTTCCGCTGCCGGGCCTTGCGGGCGGCGATGGTCACGGCGATCGCGGCGGAGCTGATGAGGACCAGTACGCCGGTGGCGTAGGCGCCGCCCTGGGCGTCGACGTCGGCGTCGAAGATCCAGGTGACCAGGAAGGCGATCAGGGTGAAGACGATGACCATGGGCCGCACGGCGCGGGCCCAGTGCGGGGCCATGCCGTAGCGGGGCAGGTAGCGCGGCATCAGGTTGAGCAGCCCGGCCATCGCGGAAGCACCGGCGAACCAGAGGATGGCGATCGTCGAGACGTCGTAGACGGTGCCGAAGGTGTTGCCCAGGTAGTCGTGCGCCAGGTACGCGAGCGCACGGCCATTGGCCTGGCCGCCCGCCTCGAACTCCTTCTCCGGGATGAGGAGGGTGGTGATGAAGCTGGTGGTGATCAGGAAGACGCTCATGATCAGGGCGGCCGTGGTGAGCAGCTTCTTCGTGTCGCGGATGCGCCCGGCAGGCCGTGCCTCGGTGTCGTCCGCATCGCCCCGGACGTGCGGCATCACGGCGACGCCGGTCTCGAATCCGGAGAGGCCGAGGGCCAGTTTCGGGAAGACGAGCAGGGCGACGCCGATCATGGCGAAGACGTTGCCGTGCTGAGCGGTGAGGGCGCTCGACCAGTCGGTGACCACGTGACCCGCCGTGATGACGTGGTAGAGGCCGACGGCCACCACGACCGCGTTCAGCGCGAGGTAGGCACCTACGAGGGCGACGGCTACGCCGATCGCCTCCAGGAAGCCCTTGAGGAACACCGCGCCCAGCAGGGCCACCAGGACCAGGGTGATCAGCATCTGCTTGTCGTGCAGGACGCCGGTCAGATGCGGGTTCTCCACGAGGTGGGTGGAGGCGTCGGCGGCCGACAGGGTGATGGTGATGAGGAAGTCGGTGGCGGCGAAGCCCAGCAGGGTCAGGACGAACAACTTGCCCTGCCAGAAGGACAGCAGCCGCTCCAGCATCGCGATCGAGCCCTCACCGTGCGGGCTCTCCTCGGCCACGCGGCGGTAGACGGGCAGGGCGCCCGCCAGCGTGACGACGATCAGGACGAGGGTCGCGATCGGTGACAGCAGCCCGGCGGCGAGGGCCGCGATGCCCGGCTGGTAGCCGAGGGTCGAGAAGTAGTCGACGCCGGTCAGGCACATCACCCGCCACCAGCGCTGCCCCAGGTGCGCGGGCGCGGGTTCGGCGTGGGGCCCCGTGTGGCCGCCGGCCTTGCCCATGTCCGCCAGGCCCTCCAGCAGCCAGGCGCGCAGACGGCTGGGTGGAGAAGGCTCCGGACGGCCCGGTGCCGGGTGCTCGGTGGTGGCCATCGACGTGCTCCAGACGTGCGATTCAGCGTGGTTTCCGGCCATCACTGGACGGCTCGATCAGCGTAAGCGGAGCGTGATGCCGTGGCCCACGAGTGAGGGGACTGAGCGCGTCAAGCTTCCGTTAAGACTGGCGGCGCGGACGGCCGCAGGACCGAAAACCCGAGCTGAGAGGGTGCGGGGCCGGTTCTTCCCGTGGAGTAGCGGTACGAATGCGCGGCCCGCGGGCGGACACCCTGCGTGATTGCTTGCGTTGCCAACGCGTAACGTTCGTTTGAGGACTCGAATGTTTCGCCCCTCCTTCCTGTCTTTGTCTCAGTGAAAGATTCCCCCTGTACAAGGGGTTGCCACCGTTTGGCCGCTGTCTTTAGGGTGCGGCAGCAGCGAAGCTTTCTGGATCTCTATCGAAACTTTCGAGGAGCATGATGGGCGACCCGGCACTGTCCCGCCGCGGCTTCCTGGCGGCCTCCGCCGCGGCCGGTCTGGCGACGACGGCACTGACCGCATGCGGCGGGGACTCGGACGGAGGGTCGTCCGGGACGACCACGGTCGAATGGTGGAACATCTCCACCACCGAGCCGGCCAAGACCGTCTGGGCCGCTCTCGCGCGGAAGTTCGAGGCGCAGAATCCCAAGGTCAAAATAAAGATCGTCCAGCTGGAGAACGACGCCTACAAGTCGAAGATGACGGCCCTGACCGCCTCCGGGAAGCTGCCCGACATCTTCCACACCTGGGGCGGTGGCGTGCTGAAGCAGCAGGTCGACGCCGGGCTCGTCGAGAACCTCACCGACCGGGCCAAACCCTGGGGAGACGCCCTGCTGCCGGTCGCCAGGGAGCCGTACCTGTTCGACGACCAGGCGTACGGCATCCCGTTCGACATCGGCATGATCGGCTTCTGGTACAACAAGGCGCTCTTCGAGAAGGCCGGCATCGCCGAACCGCCGACCACCTGGGACGGCTTCCTCGACGCCGTACGCAAGTTGAAGGCCGCCAAGGTCACGCCGCTGGCCCTGGCCGGCAAGGAGAAGTGGCCCGGCATGTACTACTGGGCCTACCTGGCCATGCGTACCGCCGGAGCCGAGGTGTTGCAGAAGGCCTACGACGACAAGGACTTCACCGGCACCCCCTTCGTCGAGGCCGGCGAGCACCTGAAGGAACTCGTCGCCCTCCAGCCGTTCCAGAAGGGCTTCCTCGGAGCCGCCTACTCGTCGCCCACCGGCCAGGCCGCCGCCGTCGGCAACGGCAAGGCGGCCATGGAGCTCATGGGGCAGTGGGCACCCACGGTCCAGGCCGACGCGGGCAAGGGGCTCGGCAAGGACCTCGGCTTCTTCCCGTTTCCCGCGGTCGAGGGCGGCAAGGGAGCCATCACCGAGGTGTTCGGCGGAGGCGGCGGGCACGCACTGCGCCGGGGCGCCCCGCAGGAGGCCGTCGACTTCCTCAGGTTCTTCGCGTCCGAGGCCACCGACCTGGAACTGGTCAAGAAGACCGGGGTCCTGCCCGTGGTACCGGCGGCCGAGAGCGCCATCGCCGACCCCAACATCAAGGCCGTACAGGCCCAGCTGAAAGCCGCCACCGGCTTCCAGCTCTACCTCGACCAGGCGTACGCGCCCGCCGTCGGCCAGGAGATCAACGACAGCGTCGCCGCGCTCATCGCGGGCTCCAAGTCGCCCGGGCAGGTCGCCCAGTCGATCACGAGGACCGCGAAGGAAGAGCAGTAGCCGGCGATGACCTCCACGTTCCTGCCGGACCGGCGGACCGGCGCCGGCGCCGGTTCCCCGCCCCCGGCCGCGGCCCGGCCCACCGGACGCGCCCGGCGACGCGCGCTGCACTGGCTCACCGCGGCCGGCTTCCAGCTCCCGGCCCTGGTGCTGTTCCTGGGGCTCGTGCTGCTGCCGATGCTGTTCGCCCTGTACGCCGCGTTCTTCCGCTGGGGCGGCTTCGGCATGCCCTCCGACTACATCGGCGGCGAGAACTTCACCCGGCTCCTCCAGGACGACATCTTCCTCGGCGACCTGTGGCGCTGTCTGGTCCTGGTGGTGCTGTCGCTCGCGATCCAACTGCCGTTCGCCCTCGCCATGGCCGTCCTGCTCAACCAGCGGCTGCGCGGCCGGGCGGTGTACCGGATGCTGTTCTTCGCCCCGTACGTCCTGTCCGAGGCCATCACCGGGATCCTCTTCGGCATGATCTTCGCCCCGGACGACGGCTTCGCCGACCAGGTCCTCGGCGGGGTCGGCCTCGACGGGCTGGGCGGGGAGTGGTTCGCGGACCCCTCCACCGTCATGGCGACCGTGTTCCTGGTCATGACCTGGAAGTACTTCGGCTTCCACATGATGCTGTACCTGGCCGGGCTCCAGGCCGTCCCGAGGGAACTGACCGAGGCGGCGCTCATCGACGGGGCGAGCGCCTGGCAGCGGTTCTGCAACGTCACGCTGCCGCTGCTCGCGCCCACCCTGCGCATCAGCGTGTTCCTCGCGGTCATCGGGTCGATCCAGCTGTTCGACCTGGTGTGGGTGACCACCGCGGGCGGTCCCGACCACCACTCCGAGACCATGGCCGTGACCATGTTCCAGTACGGCTTCAAGCGCTACCAGGTCGGCTACGCCAGCGCGATCAGCGTGGTCATGTTCGGCATCAGCCTCGTCTTCGCCCTCGCCTACCAGCGGTTCGTCCTCCGGCGCGACCTGGAAGGGGCCACCACGACCATGCGGGGTGACGGAAAGTGACAGCCAGTCAGAAGACCCGTGCACGGGGCAGGACCTGGAGCCTGCACCTCGTCCTGGTCGTCGTCGGGGCGGTCATGGCCGTCCCCCTGCTCTACGCCGCGCTCTCCGGTTTCAAGTCCACCGACGAGCTCTCCCGCAACCCGGTCGGACTGCCCGAGTCCTGGGTGACCTCCAACTACACCGGGATCCTCGGCTCGGGCGACTTCTGGCGGTTGATCGGCAACAGCACGCTGATCGCGATCGGCACGACCGTCCTGGTCGTCGCCGTCTCCGCGCTGTCGGCCTTCTCCTTCGCGCGGTTCGCCTTCCGCGGCCGGGAAGCGCTGTTCACGCTGTTCACCATGGGGCTGATGTTCCCCTTCGCGGTGGCGGCCCTGCCCCTGTTCCTGCTGCTGCGCTCGCTGGACCTGCTGGACAACCCGCTCGGCGTGATCCTCCCGCAGGCCGCCTTCGGACTGCCGATGACGATCATCATCCTGCGGGGCTTCTTCCGGCAGATCCCCGGCGAGCTGGAGGAGGCTGCCACGCTCGACGGGTGCAGCCCGTTCGGCTTCTTCTGGCGGGTGCTGCTGCCCATGGCCCGGCCCGCGCTCGGGACCGTCTCCGTACTGGCCGTCGTCACCAGCTGGAACAACTTCTTCCTGCCGCTGCTGGTGTTCACCGACGCGCAGTGGTGGACCCTGCCGATCGGCGTCCAGCAGTTCCAGGGGCAGTACTCCGCGGAGTACGCCAAGGTCTTCGCCTATCTGGTGCTGGCCATGCTCCCCGCCCTCGCCTTCTACTCGGTCGCCGAGCGCCAGCTCGTGGGCGGCCTCACCGCCGGCGCCACCAAGGGCTGACACGCGCCGCGAAACGTACGGCTCTACCCACCCACCTGTCGTGAGGAGTCGAACCATGCGCACCACCCGTCTCAGACTCGCCGGCGCCGTCGCCGCGCTCCTGGTCGCGGCCGGCATCGGCGCCGGCACGCCCGCCCATGCGCATCACCAGCAGCCCACCCTCGCCGACCTCGCCCAGCGGCACGGCCGCTACTTCGGCAGCGCCACCGACAACCCCGAGCTCGTGGACGGGCCGTACAAGGCCCTGCTCGGCAGCGAGTTCGACCAGATCACGCCCGGCAACGGCATGAAGTGGTACGCGACCGAGCCACAGCAGGGGGTGTTCGACTTCTCCGCGGGCGACGAGATCGTGGACCTGGCCCGTGCCAACCGGCAGAAGGTACGCGGCCACACCCTGGTCTGGCACAGCCAGCTGCCGGAGTGGATCACGAGCAGGGAGTGGACGGCCCCCGAGCTGAGGGCCGTGCTGAAGAAGCACATCCAGACGGAGGTGCGGCACTACCGGGGCAAGGTGTTCGCCTGGGACGTCGTCAACGAGGCGTTCAACGAGGACGGTACGTACCGGGAGTCGGTCTTCTACAAGACGCTGGGGCCCGGCTACATCGCCGACGCGCTGCGCTGGGCGCACCAGGCCGATCCGCGCGTCAGGCTGTACCTCAACGACTACAACATCGAGGGCATCGGACCGAAGAGTGACGCCTACCACCGGCTTGCCGGGGAACTGAAGGCGGCGGGCGTTCCGCTGCACGGCATCGGCTTCCAGGCCCACCTGGCGTTGCAGTACGGCTATCCCACCACGCTGGAGGACAACCTCCGCCGCTTCTCCCGGCTCGGCCTCGACACCGCCCTCACCGAGGTCGACATACGGATGCAGCTGCCGGCGACCGAGGAGAAGCTGGCCCAGCAGGCCGAGTGGTACGCCGACCTGACCGAGGCCTGCCTGGCGGTCCGCCGGTGCGTGGGCATCACCGTCTGGGACTACACCGACAAATACTCATGGATCCCGGCGTTCTTCCCGGGCGAGGGCGCGGCTCTGCCCTGGGACGAGGACCTGCGGCCGAAGCCCGCGTACTTCGCGCTGCGCGAGGCGCTCGGGGGGCGGTAGCGGGGGCGGGCGGCGCCCCGCCGGACAGGGGGTGGCGGGGCGCCGGTCCTCAGGCCGCGGGAGCGGTGCTCGCCCGTACCACCAGTTCGGTGCCCAGCTCGAGGCGCGGCGAGCCCGGCTGCTCGCCGCGGGTCAGGCCGAGCACCGTGCGCACGGCCAGTCGGCCCATGTCCGCCAGGGGCTGGCGGACCGTCGTCAGGGGCGGCGCCGACCAGCGGACCTCCGGCAGGTCGTCGAAGCCGACCACGCTCATGTCCTGTGGCACCCGAAGACCGCGGCGGCGCAGCGCCTCGATCGCGCCGAGGGCCATCCGGTCGCTCGCCGCGCACAGCGCGGTCGGCGGCTCGGGCAGGTCGAGGAGGGTGTGGCAGGCGCTGAAACCGGACTCGGGGCGGAAGTCGCCGGGGACGACGAGAGAGGCGTCGAGCGGGATGCCGGCGCCTTCCAGGCCGCGCGGTATCCGTCCAGGCGGGCTCGGGAGCACAGCAGGCGGGGTGGTCCGGCGATCAGGCCGATGCGGCGGTGGCCCAGGGACAGCAGATGTGCGGTGGCCGCCATGCCGCCCGATCAGTTCGCGGCGCCGATCATGGGGGCGTCGAGGGCCGGGGAGCCCACCGGATCGACGACCACCAGCGGCACGCCGAGGATGCGCAGTTCCTCGTGGAGCGTCGGTTCCAGTGCGGACGTCACGAGGATCACGCCGTCGGAGGCGCGGGACCTGAGGTTGCGCATCCACTCGCGGGCGTCGCCGCAACGCCCGTGGACGGCCGACACCACCGTGCCGGCCCCGGCGGCGTGTGCGACCTCCTCGACCCCGCGGATGATCTCCACGGCCCAGGGGCTGTCGAGGTCGTCGAAGACCAGGTCGAGCAGGGCGGGGCGGGTGCCCGGGGCGGCGGGACGCCTGCGGTAGCCGTGCAGGCGCAGCAGGTCCTCGACCCGGGCCCGGGTCTGCGGCGACACGTCGGACCGGCCGTTGACGACCCGGGACACGGTCGGTACGGACACGCCGGCCCGCCGGGCGATCTCCGAGATCGTGACCTTGCCCCCGGCGCCGGCCCCCTCTGCTCCCACCAGCCCCACCTCCGTCGACGGGTGACCGCGAGACTTCCAGGAGTCTTCCGGAAAACGGGCATCCGTGGGAAGGCGCGCGGGGCGTCGACGGGATGTCGCGGGTGGTGACGTTCAGTGACGACCGTCGGACATGCGTCGGGGCCGGTTCGCAGAGTGTCCTGCGGCCGGCCCCTCATGTCATCCGGCGGGGCGGTGCCCCGCCGAGCGGCCTCAGGCGGCCGTCATCACCTGGCCTGCCACCGGGCGGTGGGGGGCGATGGCCCGGCCGTCCGGAAGCAGTTCGCCGGTGTCCTCGAAGAGCACCACGCCGTTGCACAGCAGGCTCCATCCCTGTTCCGGGTGGTGCGCCACGAGGCGGGCGGATTCCCGGTCGGCGGAGTCTGCTGAGGGGCACTGGGTCTGGTGCTGGCACATGGGTGGGATCTTTCGCTGTGTCGAGACGGACGATGAGACTGCGTTGTTCGAGTGGGTTGTCGTGTCTGTTCCGCGGCTAGAAGTGTCGTTCACGGCCGCCCCCCGTTGTGATAAATCGTCGGAACCCAGTGTTGCCCCACGGGCGTCAATCCGCAGGGATTTCGCGGCACCGCTTCTCACAGGTTCATGACGCGTCACCCGCGCGGACGGTTCATCCCAACTGGGCTGTCCCTTTGGGTGGTTCGCAGTGGCCGGATAGGGCTAGTCCGCTCGGGGCGACGACCATTCCGGCTCTTACGAGCAATTGGATGCTCGTAAGAGCGATCGTCTGAGCGATAAAGCGATCGTGCGAGCGGTTGGCCGATGGCCGGGTGCACATGCGAGACCCCGCCGCCGGAATTCGGCGACGGGGTCTGCGGATGTGTGCGGTGCGTCAGGCGGGAGACCCGAGGAGTCTGACGGGGGCCGCGCGGTGGGTCAGGACCGGAAGGAGTTCGGCGACGCGGTGCGGGCGGTGGGCCGCGATGCCGGGAGGTGCCGGCGCCAGCGGGACGAGCAGGTCGGTGGCGGCGGGATGGCCCTCGGTGCCGTCCGCGGTGCAGTCCTCGTGCAGCCAGAGCGTCAGCATGTACAGGCCGGGCACCGACAGCAGTCGGGGCTGGTACGGCTGGGGCATCGCCTCGGCCTGGCGCAGGGCGCGTTCGGTGGAGGTGATGTACGGGCCCTCGAAGAAGTGGGAGAAGGCCCAGCCGTCGGGAGTGAGCATGGTCTCCGCCGCGGCCACGGCGCGATCGCCGCAGCGGATCAGGAAGCGCCACCCGGCCAGCCGGGTCGCGGACACGCCCTCCGCCGTCACGTGGTCGAGGACGTGGACGGGCAGGGGGAGTTCGGGTGTGGCGGGTCCCTGGGTGCCGAGCAGGGAGGGAGTTCGGGCTTCGCGGACCGCGGTGGGAGAGGAGAGTGCGGTGAGGACGGAACGGAGTGCGGGCGCGGGAGCCGGGGGGACATGCAGCGGCATGGTGGGTCGCCTCTCATTCAAAGGCACGGTGGCGCGAGGGCGGGGGCGGACGGCGCTGTCAGCTCACGAGGGTCAGAGAGGCAGGGGCCGGGTCAGGAGAAACGCGAGGGGGGTGGGGTCCGCGTCGCCTCGACGGCAGGACCCATCGACCGTGGGCGCCAACCTTCTGCCTTGTTCGCGGAGTTTATACGACATGGGTTCAGACTGTGTTTCGTCTAGCCGTTTCCGGTGAGTAGAACAAGGGTACATTCGGTCGGCGATACGTGAGAATTATCCCGATTCCAGGCGGGGGTGCACGACGGTGACCTCGGTGAATGCCCGCGAACCGGTCGGCCCATTCTCGTCGGCGTTTTTCACGAGTTCCCCGGGCCCGAAACCTGTCCTGTGCGTCATGCCGAGTGAATGTGCCACCGGTCACATGTGGCCAGCGTAGCGGGCGCCGGGTTGTCCCGGGACGTTATCGATCGCTTTCGCTGGGCATCCTCCACCTGACCGGGACCCAGGCAGCCGGATCCCGGCCCGCATCACCGAGAAGGGACGCTTCGATGGGGGAGAAGGTCGTGGCAGGCCGGTTCGACCTGTCCGATCGCCAGCGCTACCGCGACAAGCTGCGCCAGTGTCTGACGGGCTTGGAGCGACTCCTGGCGGAGCAGCGGTTCGACCGGCCCAAGAACCTCATGGGGCTGGAGATCGAATTGAATCTCGCGGGCGCCGATGGCATGCCGAAAATGTTGAACGGGCAAGTCCTCGAGCGCATCGCGAGCCGCGATTTCCAAACAGAACTCGCCATGTTCAACCTGGAAGTCAACATCCCTCCACACCGCCTTGGGGGCCGGGTATTCGACCGGCTCGCGGAGGAACTCCGTACGTCACTGGCATATGCCGACCGAAAAGCGGGCGAGGTCGACGCCGGCATTGTGATGATCGGTATTCTGCCGACTCTCGACCGCGACGACCTGGTGTCGTCGAACCTCTCCGACGTCGACCGCTACACCCTCCTCAACGATCAGATCGTGGCTGCGCGGGGCGAGGAGTTCACCCTCGACATCGACGGCGTGGAGCACCTGAGCTGCACCTCGAAGTCCATCGCGCCCGAGGCCGCCTGCACCTCCGTGCAACTGCACCTCCAGGTCACCCCGGCCCGCTTCGCCGACGTGTGGAACGCGGCCCAGGCGGTCGCCGCCGCGCAGATCGCCGTCGGAGCCAATTCGCCCTTCCTCTTCGGGCGCGAACTGTGGCGCGAGTCGCGGCCCCCGCTGTTCCAGCAGTCCACCGACACCCGCCCGCCCGAGCTCCAGGCTCAGGGCGTCCGGCCGCGGACCTGGTTCGGGGAGCGCTGGATCACCTCGGCGTACGACCTCTTCGAGGAGAACCTGCGCTACTACCCGGCCCTGCTGCCGATCTGCGACGACGAGGACCCGCTGAAGGTCCTCGACCAGGGCGGCACGCCCTCCCTCGCCGAACTCGTCCTGCACAACGGCACGATCTACCGCTGGAACCGCCCGGTGTACGGCATCGCCGACGGCGTCCCGCACCTGCGGGTGGAGAACCGTGTCCTGCCGGCCGGCCCCACGGTCCTCGACGTCGTCGCCAACGCGGCCTTCTTCTACGGCGTCGTCCGGGCGCTCGCCGAGGAGTCCCGGCCGGTGTGGTCCCGGTTGCCCTTCGAGTCGGCCGCCGCCAACTTCGACGCCGCGTGCAAGGACGGCATCGACGCCCGCTTCACCTGGCCCCGGCGCGGCCGGTACAGCGGCACCACCGAAGTCGACGCGGTGAGCCTCGTCCGCGACGAACTCCTGCCGCTCGCCGAGGCCGGACTCGCCGCCTGGGGCGTCGAACCCGCCGACCGCGACCTGTACCTGGGCGTGATCGAGGAACGCTGCCGGCGCCGGGTGAACGGGGCGAGCTGGCAGGCCGCCACCTTCCACAAGGCCCTGGATGCGGGCCTCTCCCGGGAGGACGCGCTGGCCGCGACGACCCGGCGTTACCGCGAGCTGATGCACAAGGGAGAGCCGGTGCACAGCTGGCCGGTGGGACTGCCTGAGCCGGTGTCGCTGGGCTGACACCGCCGCCGGGGTGCCGTCGCGCTGCCGCCATACTGATCCGACAGGTCGGTGAAGTGGAGGCGGGTGTGCAGGCGGAGGCGAGCCCGGTGGGCGATTCCATTCCCCAGCAGGGACTCTCACGGCGGATGCTCCGCACGGAGACGCTGCTGGTCCTCGCGCTGTCGCTGGGCGCGAGCGCACTGTCCGCGCTGATCAGCTTCATAGGATCGGTCACCAAGCCGGGCGGGCTCAAGGACCAGGCGGCTACGATGAACGCCTCGGCCGCGCCCGGCCGGCCCTGGCTGGACCTTGCCTGGCAGCTCTTCGGGATCACCACGGCGCTGGTTCCCGTCGCCCTCGTGGCGCATTTCCTGCTCCGCGAAGGCGTGAGTCTGCGCACGATCGGCTTCGACCGCACCCGCCCCTGGCCCGACCTCGGCCGCGGGGCGGCGATCGCCGCGGTCATCGGCAGTACCGGTATCGCCTTCTACCTGGTGGCCCGCGGCCTCGGCTTCAACCTCACCGTGGTTCCCGAGGCGCTGCCGGCGGTGTGGTGGAAGTACCCGGTGCTGATCCTCTCGGCGATCCAGAACGCCGTACTGGAGGAAGTGATCGTCGTCGGCTACCTGCTGCGCCGCATGGGCCAGCTGGGCTGGACGCCGACGGCGGCGCTGGCCGGCAGTTCCGTTCTGCGCGGGTCGTACCACCTGTACCAGGGCATCGGCGGCTTCGTCGGGAACATGGTCATGGGCGTCGTCTTCGTCTACCTCTACCGCCGCTGGGGGCGCGTCGGTCCGCTCGTGGTGGCTCACTCGCTGCTCGACATCGGCGCGTTCGTCGGGTACGCGCTGCTGGCGGGCAAGGTGGGCTGGCTGCCGACGGCGTGAGGCAGTGAGCGGGAGGGGCGTACGACACCGTCGTATGCCCCCTTTCTTTGTCTCGTCTCAGCTCGGCACTCCTCTCAGGACAGCAGGTCGCCCTCGATGACGGTGACGGCCGTGCCGGTCAGCAGCGTGCGGTCATCGCGCAGCTCGGTGCGGACGCGGCCGGACCGGCGTGAGGCCTGGAGGCCGGTGAGATCGGGGCGGCCCAGGCGCTCGGACCAGAACGGGGTGAGCGCGGTGTGGGCGCTGCCGGTCACCGGGTCCTCGTCGATGCCCACGTTCGGGAAGAAGCAGCGCGAGACGAAGTCGTAGCCCCGGGCGGGGTCCTCGGCGCGGGCCGTGGCGATGACGCCGCGCTCGGAGTGGGCGGCGAGGGCCTTGAGGTCGGGACCGAGGCCGTGCACCGTCTTCTCGTCGGACACCTCGACGAGCAGGTCGCCGACGTTCGGGCCGGTGTCGAGGACCGTGAGCGGTTCCGTGCCCAGTGCCTCGGCGAGGCCCGCGGGCGGGCCGACCCGGGTGAGCGGGGCCGTCGGGAAGTCCATCGTGACCGAGCCGTCCGCCGCGGGCGTGGCGACGAGGACGCCGCTGCGGGTGGCGAACCGCACCGGCCCCTCGTGGGCGCCGGTCGTGTGCAGGACGTGAGCGGTGGCGAGGGTCGCGTGGCCGCACATCGCGACCTCGGCGGCGGGGGTGAACCAGCGCAGCGCCCAGTCCGCCTCCGCGCCTTCGGGCAGCGGGTGGGCGAAGGCCGTCTCGGCGTGGTTGACCTCCAGGGCCACGTTCTGCAGCCAGCCGTCGTCCGGGAAGGCGTCCGCGCCGGGCAGGAGCAGGACCCCGGCCGGGTTTCCGGAGAAGGGGCGATCGGTGAAGGCGTCGACGATTCGGATCCGCATGCCCTGACGTTAGGACGCCCACGAAGCGGCAGGCCAAGGCCAATTCGCAGCCGCTGGCCCGGTTCTGCCCGCCGGAATCCCGGGGAGCTTCTTGTCCTACGACTGTTACCGATATATCGTTGAGGTATCGCGACAGATCAATGATGGAATGGAGAGTGGTTGCGATGCGTACCCACGGATTCGAGCGTGGACATGGACACGGCGGCCCGCACCGCGGCCGGGGCGGTTTCGAAGGGCTGCGTGCGGCCTTCGGTCCCTTCGGGCCGGGTGGCCCGGGCGGCCCCGGCTGGGGCGGACCCGGCGGTCCGGGTTTCGGCCCGGGCCCCTGGGGCGGACGAGGGCGCGGGGGGCCGAGGGGAAGGGCACGGCGCGGTGACGTGCGGGCCTCGATCCTGGCCCTGCTCAAGGACCGGCCGATGCACGGCTACGAGATGATCCAGGAGATCGCCGAGCGCAGTGGCGGGGCGTGGAAGCCCAGTCCCGGCTCGGTCTACCCCACCCTGCAGCTGCTGGAGGACGAGGGCCTGATCATCAGTGAGTCGGAGGGCGGCAAGAAGCTCTTCTCACTCACGGGAGCGGGCCGTACCGCCGCCGACGAGGGGCCCGAGGCTCCCTGGGAGGAGGCCTCCCGAGGGGTCGACTGGGAAGCCCTGGGTGAGATCCGCCAGGCCGGCTTCGGCCTGATGGAGGCCTTCGGGCAGGTCTGGAAGACCGGCAGCAAGGAGCAGCGGGAGAAGGCTCTCGGGGTCATCAACGAGGCTCGCAAGAAGCTGTATCTGATCCTCGCCGACGAGGACTGAACCGTCCCGGACGAAAAGGCGCCCCCGGAGTGATCCGGGGGCGCTTCGGTGTGCCGGGTGTCAGGTCACCAGCCCGTTCAGCTTGCGCAGTGACTCGTGCAGGGCCGCCGTGGCCGAGTCCTTGAGCCTGCCCGCCATCAGGGACACCGTCGCACCCGTGAACTCGCCGTCGATGCGGACCGTCGTGGCGTCACCGTCGGGTGTGAGGGTGTAGCGCGTCGCGACGGTCACCGCCATCGGGCCCTTGCCGCGGATGGCGAGCACGTGTGCCGGTTCCAGTTCCTCGACGGTCCAGGCCACCTCGGCCGGGAAGTTCATGAGCCGCATGTTCTCCTGGAACGTCGCGCCCACCACCAGGGGCTCCGGGCCGCCCGCCGGGAAGCTCGTGTGGGTCGCGTTCCACTCGCCGTAGGCGGACCAGTCGGTGAGCCGCGCCCATACCTTCTCGGCCGGCGCTCCGATGCGGGCCTCCGCGCTGACCTCGGCCATGCGATCACCTCTCCGTACGCGGGCTGGGTGTCGCGGAAGGTAGTCGTGACGGCCGCAATGTTCAATACTGACGAACCGTCAGTCGAAGGTGGGGCCGCTCTCTGGACCCTCCGGTCTCCTCCGCAAGGAGGAGGCCGGAGCGTCGGCTCCACTTCCCGTGGGACGCGAAGATGCTCCCTCCCGAGGATGCCCCGGCCGCTCGGGACTGATGGGGTAGGGGTTGTGCAACCCCGCATCCCCCGGCAGTCGGCCCATGAGCACGGCATCCAGCGCGTGGACAACGATGCCAGGCTCAGTGACGAGCTGGTGTCGGTGGTCGGCGGCGCCCGCCGCCGGGCCGTCCGGGACGGGGACCGGCAGATCGACACCGCCCACCTTCTCCACTCGCTGCTGGAATCCGACCCCGAGGCACGCGCCGTCGTCGCCGAGGGACCGCAGATCGCGCGGCTGCTCGGATATCTGGTCCAGCGCAGCATCGGGTACGGCCTGGGCTGGCAGAGCCGGGTCGAGGATTCCGGTGCCGTCCCCGAGGTGACCGAGGCGGCGGGATTCTCCCCGCTCGCCGCCGCCTGCATGGAGGACGCCTGCGAGCGTGCCGCCGGGCGTGGCGGACCGGCCCGGGGTACGGACCTGCTCGCGGCGATCGTCGTCGACCCGCAGGCACGTGCGGTCGAGGTGCTCCACCGGGCCGGAATCGACCCGCGCCAGGTGCTCGCCCGGCTCGAGAGCGCTCCGGGCACGACACGGGAGTGCGGCGAAGCCACCCACTGAGCGTCCGCACTCCCGGGGGCCGTCCACCCGTCCAGGCGGTGAGACAGGTGCCATAAGGGGTGACGCTCCTGTCGTGGCCTGTCATCATGTGCCGGTGCGTACCTCTGACAGCAGCGTGAGCGGGCGCGGCAGGGGCGTGGGGCTCGGACTCGCCCTCCTGTCCGCGGTGGCCTTCGGTGGATCCGGCGTCGCGGCGAAGCCGCTCATCGAGGCGGGTCTGGATCCGCTGCACGTGGTGTGGCTGCGGGTGGCCGGGGCCGCCCTGGTCATGCTGCCGCTCGCCGTGCGGCACCGCGCGCTGCTGCGCAGGCGCCCCGGGCTGCTCGCCGGGTTCGGGCTGCTGGCCGTCGCGGGTGTCCAGGCCTGCTACTTCGCGGCGCTCTCCCGGATCCCCGTCGGGGTGGCACTGCTCATCGAGTACCTGGCACCCGCGCTGGTGCTGGGCTGGGTGCGGTTCGTGCAGAAGCGGCCCGTGACGCGGGCCGCAGCCGTCGGTGTCGTGCTGGCGGTCGGCGGACTCGCCTGTGTCGTGGAGGTGTGGTCCGGCCTCGGGTTCGACGCGCTGGGGCTGCTGCTCGCGCTCGGCGCGGCCTGCTGCCAGGTCGGCTACTTCGTCCTGTCCGACCAGGGCAGCGATGCCGGGGACGAGGCACCCGACCCGCTGGGTGTCATTGCCTACGGGCTGCTCGTCGGCGCCGCCGTGCTGACCGTCGTGGCCCGGCCCTGGACGATGGACTGGCCGGTGCTGGCGGGCACCGCGAGCATGAACGGCAGGCCCGTCGCCGCCGTCGTGCTGCTGGCATGGATCGTCCTGGTCGCCACGGTCGTCGCCTATGTCACGGGCGTGGTCTCCGTGCGCCGGCTCTCCCCGCAGGTCGCCGGGGTCGTGGCCTGTCTCGAGGCGGTCATCGCCACCGTCCTGGCCTGGGTCCTGCTCGGCGAGCACCTTTCGGCGCCGCAGATCGCCGGCGGGGCGATCGTGCTGGTGGGCGCGTTCATCGCGCAGTCCTCGACGCCCTCGAAGGGGTCCGCGCAGCCGGTGGCGAGCGGCGGTCCCGAAAGGGAATTGTCCCGGCGCGGGACCAGCGCCTAAGGTGCCGATCATGCCTTCGAACGCACTCGTTCTTCCGCCTCCGGCCGCCTGAGGCGGGCCCTCCGGAAACCGCGCCCGGCGATGCGCCGCCGCGCAGAACGGTGCTGCCCGCAGACGAAGTCCACGGGTCCCGCGTCCCGACTGATCCGGGACCCTTCCCGAACTTCCGCGCACCGGCCGCCGCTCGTCGCGTGCGGCGCGTCGTGCGCGTCTGCGGAGAGAACACGTGTCGAACACTGCCTCCGGCCTGCCCACCGGGCGAGGCCTGCTCTATCTGATCGTCGCGGGTGTCGCCTGGGGCACCGCGGGCGCAGCCGCCTCGCTGGTCTACCGGGCCAGTGACATGGGGCCCGTCGCCCTCTCCTTCTGGCGCTGCGCCGCCGGTCTCGGCCTGCTGCTCGCCGTCCGCCCGCTGCGGTCGCGGACCCGGGGGCCCGCCACGGAGCCGCTCCGCCGCCGGGCGCTGCGAGCCGCCGTCACCGGGCTCGGGCTCGCGGTCTTCCAGACGGCGTACTTCGCCGCCGTCTCCGCCACCGGTCTCGCCGTGGCCACCGTCGTCACGCTGGGCGCCGGGCCCGTCCTCATCGCGCTCGGGGCCCGGCTGACCCTGGCCGAGCGGCTGGGGCGGGGCGGCGCCGTGGCCGTCCTGGGTGCCCTCGCCGGGCTCGCGGTTCTCGCCCTCGGCGGCGGGGGCACGACCGTACGCCCCGTGGGGGTACTGCTCGCGCTGCTGTCCGCGGCCGGATACTGCAGCATGACGCTGCTCATCCGCCGGTGGGGCCGCGACGGCGAGGGCGACGCCCCCAGGACGACCGAGGGCGCCTTCGCCGTGACGAGCCTGTGCCTGTTGCCGTTCGCCCTGGCGGAAGGGCTGCTGCCGCACACCGAGGAGCCCGGCCGGCTCGCCCTCCTGCTCGGCTACGTGGCCGCCGTCCCCACGGCCCTCGCCTACGGCCTCTACTTCGCGGGCGCGGCCGTCGTACGGTCCGCCACCGTTTCGGTGATCATGCTGCTCGAACCGGTGAGTGCGGCGGTGCTCGCCGTCGTCCTGCTCGGCGAGCACCTCACGGCGGCGACGCTGGCCGGGACCCTGCTGATGCTGGGCTCGGTGACCGGCCTCGCGGTGGGGGAGGCCCGGGGAGCCCGGCGCGCGGAGGAACCGGTGACGGCCGTGTGAGGCGGGCCCGGCTCCCCGGGCCTGCTGCGGGCGGGGCCCCGCTGCCTGCGCGTGCCGCCGACAGGGCCTCGCCCGCTACGCCTGCGCCTGCTGTCGGCGCAGGAGGTGGTCGCGTGCCCTGGCGTCGCCCGGGCCGCCGCGGGCCGCGAGGCCCGCGGCGATCCGGTCCCGGACCTCGGCGGGCCTGTGGTTGGCGTACTTGAACTTCGGCCGTACGTCCGTCACTTCGAGGCGCAGGCCGCGGATGCCCGCGAGCATCCTGCCGTAGGGGGCCTCGCCCACCGCCGCCCGCGCGGAGCCGCCCCGCGGCTGGAAGTGGTCGACCTGGCGGTTGAGCAACTCGGCCTTCTCCGCCGGGTCGTCCACGACGTGAGCGCGGCAGCGGAGCTGGATGGCCGTGTAGAAGCTCGTCGGGGTGCCGTGCTCCGGAGGGACGTCCGGGGCGGCCTGCCAGGGGCCGGGTACGAACACGTAGTCGTCCACCACGCTCAGCACCACGTCCGGGGCCGTCTCCAGCGCAGGCCAGAGCGGGTTCGGGCGGGCGAGGTGGGAGACGACCTCGCGGCGCCCCGCGTCGTAGACGAAGTGCAGCGGCTGGACATGGGGCGGTTCGCCCGGCAGGCCGTTGACGGCGAGCTGGCCGAAGTCGTGGCCGGACAGCCACTGCTGCCATTCGGTGTCGTCGCGGGGTGCGTCCCAGGGGTGGATCAGCATCACAGGGCCGTGAGGTAGCCGGGCAGTTCGGTGCCGGGGGCCAGGCCGGGGTCGGGGGCCGGGGTGCCGTAAGTGCGCCGGACCGGGACGACGCCGGCCCAGTGCGGGAGGGCGAGGTCCTCCGGTTCGTCGTTCACGCCGCCGGTGCGCAGCTTCGCGGAGACCTCGTCCAGGTCCAGGCGGATCACGGCGGTGGCGGCCAGCTCCTTCTTGTTGGCGGGGCGCGAGTCCGCGGAGCGGCCGGGGACGGCGTGGTCGACCAGTGCGTCCAGGGCCTGCCGCTTCTCCTCGGGGTCCGTCACGTCGCGGGCGACGCCGTGCACCACCACGGAGCGGTAGTTGATCGAGTGGTGGAAGGCCGAGCGGGCCAGGACCAGACCGTCGACATGGGTGACCGTCAGGCAGACCGGGAGGCCGGGGTCGGCCTGGCCGGCCGCCCGCAGCGGACGCGAGCCCGTCGAGCCGTGCACGTACAGCCGCTCGCCGACCCGGGCGTACAGGGTGGGCAGCACGACGGGCGCCCCGTCGCGGACGAAGCCGAGATGGCAGACGTAGGCCTCGTCGAGTATCGCGTGCACCAGGTCCCTGTCGTAGGACGCCCGGTCGGGGGAGCGGGTGGGGACCGTGCGGTCGGTCGGCGTGTAGGCGGTGTCGGGCTGCGACGGCGTCTGCGCGGTCCCCTGCATGGCGCTCTCCATTGCACTAGTGCATACTTGGCTTTGTGCTAGAAGAGTATCCGATCCAGGGGCGGCGCGCAGCGGACATTTCCGCGAGCGTCGAGCGTGCGGTAGGGGCCGGCGAGCTGCGGCCCGGTCAACTTCTGCCTCCGATGAGGGAGTTGGCGCAGCGACTGGGGGTGAATCCCAACACGGTCGCGGCCGCGTACCGGACGCTGCGCGAGCGCGGGGTCATCGAGACGGCGGGCCGGCGTGGCAGCCGGGTGCGGTCCGTACCGGCGACGACCGGACGGGAGCACTTCCGGGTGGACGTCCCCGAAGGGGTACGCGACCTCGCGCAGGGCAATCCGGATCCGGCGCTGCTGCCGAGCCTCGCGGGCGCGTTCGCGGCGGCCGCCACCGAGGGCGACCGGACGCCCGTGCTCTACGGCGACACCCCCGTCGATCCGGAGCTCGCCCGGATCGCCCGGGCCGGACTCGACGCCGACGGGGTGCCGGACGGGCCGCTCGCCGTGGTCTCCGGCGCCCTGGACGGTGTCGAACGGGTGCTGGCGGCCCACCTCAAGCCCGGTGACACCGTCGGCGTCGAGGACCCCGGCTGGGGCCGCACCCTCGACCTGGTGCCCGCGCTCGGGCTGCGGACCGTCCCGGTCGGCGTCGACGACGAGGGGCCCCGCCCGGAGGACGTGCGCCAGGCGCTGGAGGCCGGGGCGCGGGCCTTGATCGTCACGGACCGGGCGCAGAACCCGACCGGCGCGGCGGTGAGCGCCGCACGCGCGCGTGCCCTGCGGGCCGTGCTCCGGGAGCATCCGGAGGTGCTGCTGGTCGAGGACGACCATGGTCACGGCATCGTCGACGTGGCGCTGCACCCGCTGGCCGGCACCACCCGGCACTGGGCGTTCGTGCGCTCGGCCGCCAAGGCCTACGGCCCCGATCTGCGGCTCGCCGTGCTCACCGGCGACGCCGTCACCGTCGACCGGGTGAGCGGACGTCACCGGCTCGGGCCGGGATGGGTGAGCCGGTTGATGCAGCGGGCCCTGGTGCGGCTGTGGACCGGTGACGCGGTGGACACGGCCGCGGTGGCGGCGTCGTACGGACTGCGGCGTAACGCACTGATCGGGGCGCTCGGACGACGCGGCGTCACGGCGTGCGGGCGCAGCGGCATGAACGTGTGGGTGCCCGTGCCGGACGAGACCGGCGTCGTCGCCCGGCTGCTGCACGCCGGGTGGGCCGTGGCCCCCGGCGCGCGCTTCCGGCTGACCGCGCCGCCCGGCATCCGGGTCACCGTCTCGACCCTCGCCGACGAGGAGATCGAGCCCCTGGCCGATGCGATCGCCTCGGCCCTCGGGCCCGCCCCCGCGCGCAGTTACGTCTGAGCCCGGCCGGGCTGCTGCATCCGGGACGCCTGTCGGGGCTTCGGCCTGACTTGGGTGAGGGCCGCGCCCGTCAGCACGATCACCGCCCCGACCGGTGTCGACCAGGCGAGGGCCTCATCGAGAAGCGCTACGCCCGCGGCCGTGGCGATGACCGGGATGAAGTACGTCACCATCTGGGCGGTCGTCGGGCCGACTTCTGCGACCAGGCCGTACTGGAGGAGGACCGCGAGGCCCGTGCCCAGCGCGCCCAGGGCGGCGATCGCCAGCAGCGGGCCGACGGACAGGCGGGTGGGCAGGGTCGTGAACAGCGGGGTGGCGACGGCCAGCTGGACCGTCGCCAGCAGCAGTTGCGCGCCGGTCATCGACAGGTGCGAGGAGCCGGTGCCGGCGAGGGTGCGGCGCACGTAGATCCAGCCGACCGGGTAGCTCAGGGAGGCCAGCAGGGCCAGTGCCGTCCCGGTGGCGTCCAGGCCGTGGAAGCCCTGCCACGCGCCCAGCACCGTGAGCACCCCGAGGAAGCCCAGCCCGAGGCCCGCGACCCGCACCCGGGTCGGGCGGTCCTCCGACAGGGCGACCAGCGACAGCGCCATGCCCCACAGCGGCGAGGTCGCGTTGCAGATGCCCGCCAGGGTGGACGGGATGGTCAGCTCGGCGTACGCGAACAGGGAGAACGGCAGGGCGTTGAGCAGGAACGCGGCGACCGTCAGATGCCCCCAGACGCGCACCCCGCGCGGCAGCCGCTCGCGTCGTACCGCCATCGCGGCGGCCAGCACCGCCGTGCCGAACACCAGCCGGCCGAGCGTCACCTGGAACGGCGCGTAGGTCTCGGTGCCCACCTTGATGAGGAGGAAGCTGAAGCCCCAGATCAGCGACAGGGCGGCGAACCGGATGCGCCAGTCGAGGAGGCGGCGGGGCGGAGCGGGCGAGGCGGTGGCGGCGGGGCCGGCCGGGGTGGTGACGGTGCTCATGGCAGCCACGATGAGGCAAGGGAACCTCGTAGCACAATCGAGATTTCGCACTCGATACTGCGTAGCATTGCTTACATGTTGAACCTGGAGCGCCTGCGCACCCTCGACGCCCTCGCCCGGCACGGCTCGGTGAGCGGGGCGGCCGAGGGGCTGCACATCACGACGTCCGCCGTCTCGCAGCAGTTGTCCAAGCTGGAGCGCGAGGTCGGCCAGCAACTCCTCGCCAAGAACGGCCGGGGCGTGCGGCTCACCGACGCGGGCCGGCTGCTCGCCGAGCACGCCGCGCGCATCCTGTCCCAGGTGGAACTCGCCCAGTCCGACTTGGAGGCGCAGCGCGGGCAGGTCGTCGGCGAACTCAGACTGTCGGCGTTCCCGACGGCCGCGCGGGGCCTGTTCCCGCACGCGCTGGCCGCACTGCGCGAGCAGCACCCCGCGCTCCGGCTGCGCTCCTGCGAACTGGAACCGGAGCGCGGCATCGCCGGGGTGGTGCGCGGCGACCTCGACCTCGCCGTGGTGCTCGACTGGTACAACAAGCCGATGGCGCTGCCCGAGGGCCTGGTCAAGGCGTCGATCCTGGACGACCCGGCCGAGGTCGCCATGCCGGTGGACCACCGGCTCGCGGGGCGCGACGAGGTGGACCTCGGCGAGTTCGCCGACGACGAGTGGATCACCTGGGGCGACGGTGAGTTCTGCCACGAGTGGCTGATGTTCACGCTCCGCTCCAAGGGCGTCGAGCCGATCGTCGGCCACCGCGCCGCCGAGACCCACACCCAGCTCGCGCTGGTCGCCGCGGGCCTCGGCGTGTGCATCGCCCCGCTGCTCGGCCGCCACCCCGTGCCCGACGGTGTCGTGACCGTCCCCCTCCGGCAGCGGGTCCGCCGGCACGTGTACGTCGTCTGGCGTGCGGACGCGGACCGCCGTCCGTCCATCCGGGCGGCGGTGAAGGCCCTGCGGGCGGCGGGGGAGGGCGTCGGCTGAGCGTCCCGTCGGCGGTTACTGCCCGGACAGCTTGCGGAAGTCCCAGGAGACGATCTTCTGCGGCGTCAGACGGATCCAGGCGTGCCGGCCGTCGTGCGGCATCTCCTCCAGGCCGAAGTTCTTCCGCGCGAACAGCATCTCGGGCACGTCGAGTTCGGCACGCAGCTCACCCGTGCGCGGTATCTCGCCCACGAACTCGACGGTGCCCGACAGCTCGGCGCCGCGCAGCTCGTCGTACTCCTCGCCGGTGTCGACCACGATCGCCACCCGCGCATCGCGCCGCAGCTCGGTCCAGCGCTTGCTGCGCACGACCGAGTACAGCCACATCGAGGTGCCGTCCCAGGCGAACCACAGCGTGCTCACGTGCGGCGCACCGTCGGCCGACACCGTCGCGACCCGGCAGGTGCGCTGCGTGGCCAGGAACTCGTCCAGCTCGCCCGGCGTCATCATGATCTTCCGGCCCCTGCGCTGCTGCGTGACGGTCATGCTCCCCCTCTTTCTCCCACGTCGTGCCAGAGGAGATCCTCTGACATCACGTCAGAAAAGGATGAGTGCTCTTCCGTCCGTGCGCAATGGTGGCTACGCTCGCCCGCCCGGCCGCCGGTGACAGGGGGAAAAACCGTGCCCTCGTACGCAGCGCTCAGAGAACTCCTCGAACCGTGCACCACCGTGCTGCTCACCGTGGAGTGCCAGGAGGGCGTCGTCGGAGCGGACAGCGCCCTGCCCGAACTCGCCGCACAGGCACGCGCCGGCGGCGCCCTCGCCAACGTCGCCCGGCTGGTGGCTGCCGCCCACGACGGCGGCGTCCAGGTCGTCCACGCCGTCGCCGAGCGCCGGCCCGACGGCCGCGGCGCCAACCGCAACGCCCGCCTCTTCCGCGCCGCCGCCCGCCTGCCCGTCCAGCAGCTGACCGGCACGCCCGCGGTGCGGGTGGCCGCCCCGATCGAGGTCGCCGATGAGGACCTCGTCGTCCGGCGTCTGCACGGGCTGTCACCCCTGCACGGCACCGGCGTCGATCCGCTGCTGCGCAACCTCGGCTGCCGCACGCTGATCGTCACCGGCGTCTCCGCCAACGTGGCCGTGCCCAACACCGTGTTCGACGCCGTGAACCACGGCTACAGCGTCGTGGTCCCGGCGGACGCCATCGCGGGAGTGCCCGCCGACTACACCCCCGCGATGATCCGCCACACCCTCGCGTTGGTCGCCACGGTCGCGACCACGGACGAGGTACTGGCCTGCCTGGAGCGTGAGCGGGGCGTCAGGCCAGTGTGATGGAGTCGCCCTTCACGCTGATCTGCTTCGCCTCCAGCGGTTCGACCGCCGGGCCCTTCTTCACGCTGCCGTCGAGGACGGAGAACTCACTGCCGTGGCAGGCACAGGAGATGATGTCGTCCTTCAGGTCCACCATCGGGCACTTCTGGTGGGTGCAGATCGTCGAGAAGGCCTTGTAGTCGCCCGCGGCCGGCTGCGAGACCACGACCTTCTCGTCCTTGAAGATCTTGCCGCTGCCCGCGGGGATGTCTGCGGTCTTCGCGAGCGCCGCACCACCGGCTCCCGCCCCGGTGGACGAGCCGCCCCCTTCGTTCGTCGCGCCGCCGCCGGCGGCACCCTGTTCGGTGGACGGGTCGGACGCCTTGTCCTCCGAACCGCACGCCGTCAGCGCCACGGTGAGCCCCGCCGCGCCGACCGCCGCCACGACGGTGCGGCGGCTCGGTCCCGACATCGGCTGAACTGATTCGCTGGTCATGCTGACGTTCCTTCCGGGGGAATTCGTGATCTGCCGAGAGGTACGGCCCTTGCGGACCGGCTGTTCAGACCCTGCCGAAATCCTGACCCGTTCGGGGGAGGACACGGGTAAAGCGCAGCTGTCGGTTCGCTGTCGGGTTCCGGCCCGCCCCCCCCGCGAGGCCGCCGCCACGGTCGCCGGGTACGTCAGTAACCTGGGGCGATGCTCAAGGAAGTGATCGCGACCCGTTTCATCGCGCCCCTGCGCGAGGGCGGTTCGCTGCCGGGCCTGGTCGAGGCCGACGACTCCGGCACCTACGTCCTGAAGTTCACCGGCGCGGGACAGGGACGCAAGACGCTCGTCGCCGAAGTGGTCTGCGGGGAACTCGCCCGGCGTCTCGGGCTGCGGATGCCGCGCCTGGTCACCGTCGAACTCGACCCGGAACTGGGGCTGGGGGAACCGGACGAGCAGGTGCAGAGCCTGCTCCGGTCCAGCGGCGGCACCAACCTCGGCATGGACTTCCTCTCCGGCGCCCTCGGCTTCGACCCGCTCGCGTTCCCGGTGAGCCCCGAGGAAGCCGGCCGCGTGGTCTGGTTCGACGCGCTGATCAACAACGTCGACCGGTCCTGGCGCAACCCGAACATGCTGCGGTGGCGGGGAGAGCTGTGGCTCGTCGACCACGGCGCGACGATGATCTGGCACCACAACTGGCCCGGTGTGGAGGCCTCCGCCGCCCGCCCGTACGACGCCTCCGACCACGCGCTGGTGTCCTTCGCCCCCGATGTCGCCTCCGCGGCCGCCGTGTTGGCGCCCCTGGTCACCGAGGAACTCCTCGCCGACGTCACCGCGCAGATCCCGGACGCCTGGCTCACGGACGAGCCCGGCTTCGCCGAGCCGGACGATCTGCGGCAGGCCTACGCACGCCCGCTGCTGGCACGGGCCGCCGTCATCCACGACCGCATCCAGGGGCTGAAGTGAACGACCGGCACATCATCAAGGGCGGCCCCCGGGACCGCCACGTCTACGAGTACGCCGTCCTGCGCGTCGTCCCTCGCGTCGAACGCGGCGAGTGCATCAACGCCGGGGTCCTGGTCTACTGCCGCGCCGAGTCCTACGTCGGCGCCCGCACCCACCTCGACGAGGCGCGCCTGCTGGCCCTGGACCCCCGGGCCGACGTGGCCGGGGTGCGTGCCGCCCTGGGTGCGGTGGAGGGCCTGTGTGCGGGCGGATCCACGGCCGGCCAGGCGGCGTCCGACGACCCGGGCCGCCGCTTCCGCTGGCTGGTCGCCCCCCGCTCCACGATCGTCCAGCCCGGCCCGGTGCACACCGGTCTGACCACGGACCCGGCGGCGGAGACCGAGCGGTTGCTGGACCTGCTGGTGAGGTGAGGGGCACCGCCCGTCCGGCAGCACCCGTCCGTCAGTTCCGGCGGCGCCGCACCACGTATCCGGCCGCGACAGCCGCACCCGCCGCGAAGGTCAGGCCGATCGCCAGCTCCCAGTCGCTCGGCCCCGAGGCCACCGCGCCGCCGAGTCCGCCCCGTACGCCCCCGGACGGGCTGCTGGAGGGCCGGGACGAGGGGCTGGCCGACGGGCCGGCGGTGACGGAAGCCGACGGCACGGCCGACGCGCTCGCGGACGGGCTGGGCGAATCGGTGGGAGACGAAGTGGGGGAGGCGGTGGCCGAAGTGGTGGGCGAGATGATGCCGCGGTGGGCCAGTGCCTCGCACGCGATGCCGTCGTCCGGGCCCTCGTCCTCGTCGAGTCTGTGGGGATCGCTGCGATCCGCGTCGAAAACGGCCTGCGCGTCCTCCTGGAAGGCGAAATCGCGGCAGTCCAGGTCCTGCCGGGCATGAGCGGGGTCGGCCATGGGCACCATCGCGGCGACCGCGAACAGCGCGCCCAGGGCCCCGGTGCGACGGCGCATGGAGCGCCTCCCTTCCGACCGTGGGTGGCTCGCGCTTCGACGCTAGGCACCGCGGGGTCCGGCGGCGCGCCGTCGTGGGCCGATCGAGTGGTGTCGGGACGCCGCGGGACCGGGCGGACCCGGGTAATGGATCACATGCCGCCCCCGGCCGTTGACACCGCGTGCCAGGGCTTCTAGCGTCACACCCACTGAAGGTACTAAGCGGTCGCTCACCTGAGGAGTAGCAGCCATGTCCACCACTGAGCAGCGGGTTGCCGTCGTGACCGGTGCCGCGCGCGGCATCGGTGCCGCCACCGCCGTACGACTGGCCGCCGAGGGCCGCGCGGTCGCCGTGCTCGACCTCGACGAGGCGGCCTGCAAGGACACCGTCGAGAAGATCACCGCCGCCGGTGGCAAGGCCATCGCCGTCGGCTGCGACGTCTCCGACGAGGCGCAGGTCGAGGCGGCCGTCGCCCGCATCGCCGAGGAGCTCGGCGCCCCGACGATCCTGGTCAACAACGCGGGCGTGCTGCGCGACAACCTGCTGTTCAAGATGAGCGTCTCCGACTGGGACACCGTCATGAACGTGCACCTGCGCGGCGCCTTCCTGATGTCCAAGGCCTGCCAGAAGCACATGGTGGACGCGGGCTTCGGCCGGATCGTCAACCTGTCGTCGTCGTCCGCGCTCGGCAACCGCGGTCAGGTGAACTACTCGGCCGCCAAGGCGGGCCTGCAGGGCTTCACCAAGACCCTCGCCAAGGAACTCGGCAAGTTCGGCGTCACCGCCAACTCCGTCGCCCCCGGCTTCATCGCCACCGAGATGACCAAGACCACCGCCGAGCGCGTCGGCATGGGCTTCGAGGACTTCAAGGCGGCGGCCGCCACCCAGATCCCGGTGGCCCGGGTCGGTGAGCCGGAGGACATCGCCAACGCCATCGCCTTCTTCACCGGCGAGGCGGCCGGATTCGTCTCCGGCCAGGTGCTGTACGTGGCCGGCGGACCGCTCGACTAGAGGACGAAGAACATGACTTCCGTGGAACTCTCCGGCAAGGTCGCCCTCGTCACGGGCGCCAGCCGCGGCATCGGCTACGGCGTCGCCGAGGCCCTGGTCGCGCGTGGCGACCGCGTGTGCATCACCGGCCGCAACGAGGACGCCCTCAAGGAGGCCGTCGAGCAGCTCGGTGCCGACCGCGCGGTCTACGTCGCCGGCAAGGCGCACGACGAGGCCCACCAGGCCGTCGCCGTCGAGCGCACGATGGAGGCCTTCGGCCGCGTCGACTACCTGGTCAACAACGCGGGCACGAACCCCGTGTTCGGGCCGATCGCCGACCTGGACCTGAACGTCGCCCGCAAGGTGTTCGAGACCAATGTCGTCTCGGCGCTCGGCTTCGCCCAGCGGACCTGGCACGCCTGGCAGAAGGACAACGGCGGCGCGATCGTCAACATCGCCTCCGTCGCGGGCCTGTCGCCGTCGCCGTTCATCGGCGCCTACGGCGTCAGCAAGGCCGCGATGATCAACCTGACCGTGCAGCTCGCGCACGAGTTCGCGCCCAAGGTGCGGGTCAACGCGATCGCCCCGGCCGTGGTGAAGACCAAGTTCGCCCAGGCCCTGTACGAGGGCCGGGAGGAGGAGGCCGCGTCGGCCTACCCGCTGGGCCGGCTCGGTGTGCCGTCCGACATCGGGGGCGCGGCCGCGTTCCTCACCTCCGAGCAGTCCGACTGGGTCACCGGCCAGACGCTCGTCGTCGACGGCGGCATCTTCCTCAACGCCGGAACCGGCTGACGAGGACCGCGCACACGGACCGGAACGGGCGCCCGCCGGCACGAGCGGCGCCCGTTCCGGGGGGCAAAAGCTCCGCAAAGTGCGATGACAACGTCGTCAAAGGTTTATTGATCAAGCGGTCATGGACGGGGAGGGCCACAGGGGGCGGCACTGCGGTATGGTCTGCCGACCCTTGGTATGGCAGATCGAGGAGCGTGCGCGTGTTCAACCGGAACCGGTGCCTGCGGCAGGTGGCGGCCATCGCGTCCATATCGTCCCTGCTCGCCGGATGCGGCGTGCTGTCGTCCGACACCCCGGAGGACGAAGGGCCGATTGTCGTGGGCACCACCAGTTCGCCCAGCACGCTCGACCCTGCCGCGTCGTGGGACAGCTCCTGGGAGCTGTTCCGCAACATCTACCAGACGCTGCTGAGCTATCCGACGGGCTCGAGCGCGCCCCAGCCGGACGCCGCCGAGAAGTGCGGCTTCAGCGACTCCTCGAACCAGGTCTACCGCTGTGAGCTGCGCGAGGGCCTGACGTTCTCCAACGGGGACGCGCTCGACGCCCGGGCGGTGAAGTACTCCTTCGACCGGATCCGCAAGATCAACGTCAACGGTGGCCCCGCCGGTCTGCTGGGCAGCCTCGAACGGGTCCAGGCGCCGAACGAACGCGAGGTGGTCTTCCACCTCAACAAGCCCGACTCGACCTTCCCGTTCGTGCTCGCCACCCCCGCCATGTCGATCGTGTCCCCGGACGCCTACCCGGACGACAGCCTGCGCAAGGGCGACGACGTGGTCGGGTCGGGGCCGTACACCCTCGACTCGTACACCGAGGGCAAGGAGGCCGTCCTCGTCCGCAACGACGCCTACAAGGGCTACGCGGAGCGCCGGAACGACGCGGTGACCGTCCGCTACTTCCAGGACTCCGCCCCCATGGTGAAGGCCCTGCGGGACAAGGACATCGACGTGACCTACCGCGGTCTGGCGGCCGGTGACGTGGTCGAACTCCAGGGCAAGTCCTCCAAGGACGAGGAGATCCAGCTCGTCGAGGGCACCGGCACCGACATCAACTACCTGGTGTTCAACCCGAAGGACTCCTGGGCGAACAAGAAGGCCGTGCGCCAGGCCGTGGCGCAGGTCGTCGACCGGGCGGCGATCGCCCACAAGGTCTACAAGGACACCGTCGACCCGCTGTACTCCATGGTCCCCAAGGGGCTCACGGGTCACACCACGGGCTTCTTCGACGACTACGGCGACCCCGACGTCGCCAAGGCCCGCAAGATCCTCACCGAGGCGGGCATCAACCAGCGCGTCCCGCTCACCCTCTGGTACACCAGCGACCGCTACGGCTCCGAGACCGCCGGCGAGTTCAAGGAGCTGAAGCGCCAGCTGGAGGCCTCCGGCCTGTTCGCGATCAGCCTGAAGAGCCGGCCCTGGAAGACGTACGTCGAGGGCTACCAGAAGGGCGAGTACCCGGTCTTCGGGCGTGGCTGGTTCCCCGACTTCCCGGACGCGGAGAACTTCATCGCGCCGTTCGTCGGTGACCAGAACGCCCTCGGCACGCCCTACCCGGCGCCCGAGATCACCGGCGACCTGCTGCCCCGTTCGCGTCGGGAGAGCGACCGCGCGAACGTGGTGAAGGAGTTCGAGGAGGCCCAGCAGATCCTCGTGGACGACGCGCGGCTGCTGCCGCTGTGGCAGGGCCGGCAGTACGTGGCGGCCAGCCGGGACGTCTCGGGCGCGGAGCGGGCCATGGACCCGTCGACGATCATGATGATGTGGGAGCTGCACCGCAAGACCGCCTGGTAGGCGGTCCGGCACCGGGCCTTCCCGGGCGCGTTGTCAGTGGTCGCCTGTAGGTTCTGTGGCCTGGAAGTGACCGCACATCGTGAGGACGTTGACGTGACCGACATCGCCATGCTGCCCGAGTCCTGGCGCGGGGTTCTGGGCGACGAACTGCAGCAGCCCTGGTTCAAGGAGCTGACGGAGTTCGTCGAGGAGGAGCGGGCGAAGGGTCCCGTCTACCCGCCGCGCGAGGAGGTCTTCGCCGCGCTGGAGGCCACGCCGTACGAGGGGGTCAAGGTCCTGATCCTCGGTCAGGACCCGTACCACGGCGAGGGACAGGGGCACGGGTTGTGCTTCTCGGTCCGGCCGGGGGTACGGGTGCCGCCGTCCCTGCGCAACATCTACAAGGAGATGCACCAGGAGCTGGGCACACCGATCCCGGACAACGGCTACCTGATGCCGTGGGCCGAGCAGGGCGTGCTGCTGCTCAACGCGGTCCTCACGGTCCGCGGCGGCGAGGCAAACTCGCACAAGGGCCGGGGCTGGGAGAAGTTCACCGACGCGGTGATCCGGGCCGTGGCCGAGCGGCCCGACCCGGCGGTCTTCGTGCTGTGGGGCAACTACGCGCAGAAGAAGCTCCCGCTGATCGACGAGTCCCGGCACGTCGTGGTCAAGGGTGCGCATCCCTCGCCGCTGTCGGCGAAGAAGTTCTTCGGCTCGCGCCCCTTCACGCAGATCAACGAGGCTGTGGCGGCGCAGGGCCACACACCGATCGACTGGACGATCCCGAACCTGGGCTGAGGCCTGTCGGCCGCGGGCCGTGCGGGGGCGGGCTCGGTGGTGTCCGGGGGGGGCGAGCCGAGCCGTGACCGGTCCGGTGTCCGGTGGCCGGTCGCGTGGGCCGTGCCGTGACCGGTCCGTTGGTGCGGTGTGCGGTGGCGGGAGCCGAGCCGTGACCGGTCTGGTGGTGTGCGGTGGCGGGAGCCGAGCCGTGACCGGTCTGGTGGTGTGCGGTGGCGGGAGCCGAGCCGTGACCGGTCCGGTGGCCGGTGGCGTGGGCCGTGCCATGACGGGCCCGGTGGTGATCGGAGCCGCCTGAGCCGGATCGTCCCCGCCTGCGGTTAGCGTCGGCGGGAACAGCCGGCGAGTGCGCGGAGGGCGTCGTGGCGGAGCGACAGGAGCAGGCGGCGCCCGACGCCGTGCTGACCCGGATCGGGCAGGTGGTCATGCTGCACCACGCGGGGGACCGGGAGGAGGCCCGGACCCGGCTCCTCGGCCTGTGGGCGGAGATCGGCGAGCACGGCGACGTGCTGCACCGCTGCACCCTCGCCCACTACCTCGCCGACACCCAGGACGACCCGGCGGACGAACTGGCCTGGGACCTGCGGGCGCTGACCGCCGCCGAGGAGGCCAGGCAGGAGGCCCGCGCGGTCACCGCGGTGGCCGCGCTCTACCCTTCCCTGCACCTGAACCTGGCCGACGACTACGTCCGGCTCGGTCGGGACGACGCCGCCCGCGCGCACTTGCGGTGGGCGCGGGAAACGGCTTTCGCCCTCGCCGACGACGGTTACGGCACGGGCGTGTGGGCGGCCATCGCACGGCTGGAGTCCCGGCTGGGGGAGGGCGGCTCGGGGACGTGGACGCCGCCGCCCCGGCAGCGGCCCTGACGCGGCAGGTCAACGCCCGTACGTGTCGCGGCAGGCCGTCGCCTCCGGGCTGTCCGCCCGCCATCCCCCGTAGCGCATGCCCAGCGCGCACACGTCCGCGTGGCTCTTCGGGACGCGCTTCGCGACGTCCTTGCGCATCGACTCCGACCAGTCGGGGACGACGGCGTGCGACCGCTGAGGGCCGCGCGGTGCGGGCTCGGCGCGTTCCGGACGCGCCGGGCGCGGACGGACCTCGTGGTGTCCGGGCTGCTGCGCCACGTGCTGCCGCGGGACCGCCGGAGCAGCGGCCGGGCGGGTCGCCGGCGTGGCCGGCTCCGGCCGGCGGGGCTCCTCTTCGATGCGCAGCAGGGCCTCCCGGGCCGGTGCCTGCACGACGGGGGTCTGCGCCGCACCATCCGGTTCCGGCGCCGACGGCCGGGAGGGCGCCGACGCGGGCCCCGGTGCGGGGGGTTGCGCGACCGTCGTACAGCCGGAGAGGGCCGAGACCGCCACGGTCACCAGGAGCGTCGCTGTGGTCGTCGTTCGATGCACCCGCGCAACTCTGGTGCGTCGGGCCCTCGGTGGGGCGGCGGACAGGCGGGAGTTGCCCCGCACGGGTGATCTCCCGCCCCGTACGGATGGCTCTCGTGTGACGGGGGTGACGTGCGGTGATGCGTGGCGGCGGTGAGGCGTGCGACGGCGGTGTCTCGCGTATCGCTTGATGCGTGCGACGACGGTGCTGTCCCTCGCGGCCGTGGGTCAGTCGCCGGTCGTGCCGTCGATGCGCTCGCGGATCAGGTCGGCGTGGCCGTTGTGCCGCGCGTACTCCTCGATCATGTGGGTGTAGAGCCACCGCAGGTTGAACCGCTCACCGGTGCGCCGGTGCCGGCCCTCGGTGATGTCGTCGAGGCCGAAGCGGGCCGCGTTGCGCCGGGCCGCCTCGATCTCGGCCTGCCAGGTGGCGTACGCCTCCTCCCACGTGTCGGACTCGGAGAGATGGAACTCGCCGTCCGGGTCCTCCTCGGTGTAGTAGATCGGGCCGGCGTCCTCGGCCGTGAGCACCTTGCGGAACCAGCCCCGTTCGACCTCCGCCATGTGCCGCACCAGTCCCATCAGGCTCAGCCCGGACGGTTCCACCGCGGCGGTGCGGAGCTGGGCGTCGGTCAGGCCCTCGCACTTCCAGGCAAGGGTCTGGCGGTGGTAGTCCAGCCAGCCCTCCAGCATCGTGCGCTCGTCGGCGGTGGTGGCGGGTTCTCGGCGTTCGTTCGTCATGGACGCATCCTTTCCGAGCCGCCCGGGCCGCACCACAAGATTTTCAGCCCCCGAGCATCCCCTCCAGCAGTTCCCGCAGGCCGGCCCGCACCTCCTCCAGGCTCGGCACCTGGGTACCGAACGACCCGGCCACGCAGCTGAACATCAGCCCGTCCGCCCAGGCGATCAGCGACAGGGTGTGCCGGGCCGGGTCCGTCGAGCCCATGCCGGTGACCAGGGCGGTCAGCTGGTCCCGGAAGCGGGCGCCGGTGGCGTCGAAGAAGGTCCGCAGCTCGGGGCGGCGCGTCGCCTCCAGGGCCAGTTCGTAGCGGGCGAGGGTGAGCGCGCGGTTGTGCGTCAGCGCCCGGTGAGCCGCAAGCGCCAGCGCGTCGACCAGCGAGCCGGTGCCGGCCGCCGGGTCCGGCATCTCGTGCAGGGCCAGCACCCGCGCCTCACGGTCGGCCAGGCGCCGCACCGCCAGTTCCAGCAGGGCCTGCCGGGTCCGCGCGAGGTTGGAGGTGGAGCCCTGGGGGAGCCCGGCCGCCTCGTCGACCGCCCGGTGTGTGAGGCCGCGCATCCCGCGCTCGGCGAGCAGGGCGAGGGCGGTGTCGGCGACGAGGTCGGCGCGGGCGGGGCCGGTGGTGCGAACGGACATGGGGCTCACGCTACCCGCCTGACTACACCTGTAGTAACGTCGACGGCGTCACTACAGGTGTAGTCACCCTTGAGGAGGAGCCATGGCACAGCCCGGGCACGCCGTCGTGATCGGCGGCGGGATAGCGGGCCTCACGGCCGCGGTCGCCCTGCACCGGCGGGGTCTGCGGGTCACCGTGCTGGAGCGGGCCCGCTCGCTGGAGCCGGTCGGGGCCGCGATCTCCCTCGCGCCCAACTCCCTGCGCGCGCTGGACGTCATCGGCCTCGGCGACGAGATCCGCGACCTCGCCGCCTGGTCGGGGGACGGGGGCTTGCGCGCCCCGGGCGGGCGGTGGTTCTCCCGCTCCTCCGCCGAGGCCGCCGCCCAGCGCTTCGGCGGCCCGCTCGTCCTGCTGCCCCGCGTCACCCTGATCGAGCGTCTCGCCGCCCTCCTCCCGTCGGACGCCGTCCGCACGGACGCCGCCGCGGTTCTCGCCGACAGCGGAGGACCCGGCCGGGCGGCCCGCGTCACGACCTCGGACGGCGAACTCGAAGCGGATCTGGTGGTCGGCGCGGACGGAGTCCGGTCCACCGTGCGCGGAGCGCTCTTCCCCGGCCACCCGGGGCCCGTCTACTCCGGTTTCACCACCTGGCGGGTCATGATCCCCGTCCCCGGCGCCCGCTTCGCCTCGCACGAGACCTGGGGCCCGGGCCGCCTCTGGGGCACCCACCCGCTGAAGGACGGACGCGTCTACGCCTACGGCGCCGCCCTGACCCCCGCCGGAGGCCGGGCGCCCGACGACGAGAAGTCCGAGCTGCTGCGCCGCTTCGGCGACTGGCACGACCCGATCCCCGCCGTGCTCGCCGCCGCCCGGCCCGAAGACGTCCTGCGGCACGACGTCCACCACATCGCCGAACCTCTGCCCGCCTACCACCGGGGCCGGGCCGCCCTGCTCGGAGACGCCGCGCACGCCATGCCCCCGAGCCTCGGCCAGGGCGGCAACCAGGCGATCGAGGACGCCGTCGTGCTCGCCCACCACTGCGACGACCTCGCCGCCTACACCGCCGCGCGGCTGCCGCGTACGACCGCGATCGCACGCCAGGCCGTGCGGGCGGCCCGGCTCAGCCTCATGAGCAGCAGGGTCGGCATCGCCGTGCGCGACACGGCCGTCGCCGCGCTGTCGAAGGCCGGACCCGCCCTCTTCCTGCGCAGCTTCGACGGCATCGCCGACTGGGCGCCCCCGCAGCGGCCGTATGCTTCCGGGCAGACCCCGGCAGGCAACCATTAGAGGAGATCACCCCGTGAAGGTCGGCTGCATCGGACTCGGCGACATCGCGCAGAAGGCCTACCTCCCGGTCCTCGCCTCCCAGCCCGGTGTCGAACTGCACCTGCAGACCCGTACGCCCGCCACGCTCGACCGGGTCGCGGAGGGCCTGCACATCCCGCAAGAGCGGCGGCACACCACCCTCGACTCCCTGCTCGCGGCGGGCCTCGACGCGGCCTTCGTGCACGCGCCCACGCTCGTGCACCCGGAGATCGTGACGCGGCTGCTGGAGGCCGGCGTACCGGCCTACGTCGACAAGCCGCTCGCCTACGAACTCGACGACTCCGCGCGGCTGGTGGCACTCGCGGAGGAGCGGGACGTGAGCCTCGCCGTCGGCTTCAACCGGCGCTTCGCCCCCGGCTACACGCAGTGCGCGGACCATCCGCGCGAGCTGATCCTGATGCAGAAGAACCGCATCGGGCTGCCGGAGGAACCCCGCTCGATGATCCTCGACGACTTCATCCACGTCGTCGACACCCTGCGGTTCCTGGTGCCCGGCGAGGTGGACGACGTGACGGTGCGCGCCCGGGTCCGGGACGGGCTGCTGCACCATCTGGTGCTCCAGCTCGCCGGGGACGGCTTCACCGCGCTCGGCGTGATGAACCGGCTCAGCGGTTCCGCCGAGGAGATCCTCGAGGTGTCCGGGCAGGACACCAAGCGGCAGGTGGTCAACCTCGCCGAGGTCGTCGACCACAAGGGGCAGCCGACCGTGCGGCGGCGCGGCGACTGGGTGCCGGTGGCCCGGCAGCGCGGGATCGAGCAGGCGGTGCTCGCCTTCCTCGACGCGGTCCGGGCGGGCAAGGTGCTCAGCGCCCGGGACGCGCTGGAGACCCATGACCTGTGCGAGCGGGTGGTACGCGCGGTTCAGGAGCAGACCGCCTGATCCGCACGGTCCGCGCGCCCTCGCCGACGGCCCACAGGGCGAGGATCACCATCGCCGCGTGCACCGTCCAGTCGCCGTGGCGGACGTAGAACGTGGTGCCGTGGGCGAGGGGGACGTCGTGGACCCAAGCGGCGGAGGCGCCCGTGCCGAGCCATGATCCGACGCGCTGGCCGTCCGGGCCGTAGACGGCGGAGACGCCCGTCAGGGTCGCGTGCACTATGGGGCGGCCGGTCTCGGCGGCCCGCAGCGCGGCCAGCGACGCGTGCTGCTCGGGTGCCCAGCTGTGCTGGAACGTGGACGTCGACGACTGGCCGATCAGCACGTCGACGCCCTCCCGGGTGAGGTGGCGCGTCATGTCCGGGAAGGCGGTCTCGAAGCACACCAGCGGGCCGACGCGCAGCTCCTCCCCGACGTTCATCACGATCGGCTGCGAGCCGCGCCGGCGGTCCTCGCCCGCGGCCTTGCCCACCGAGGTGGCCCAGCCGAGCAGGGAGCGCGCCGGGATGTACTCGCCGAACGGCACGAGCCGCATCTTGTCGTAGCGCTCGCCGGTCAGGCCGTCGGGCCCGACCAGGACCGAACTCTTGTAGATGCCGGACTTGTCGGAGCGCCGGGCGTCCACGTTGACCAGGATGTCCGCGCCCGTCGCGCGGGAGAGGTCCGCGAGCCGCCGGGCGAGGCCGGGCCGGTCCCCGAGGTCGAAGCCGACACTGCTCTCGCCCCAGACGATCAGGTCGACGTCCTGGCCGGCGAGGCGGCGGGTGAGCTGCTCCTCGCGGTCGAACCGGCTGTCGGGGCCGACGATGACACCCGGCTGCACGACCGCGATCCTGACCCGGCCGTCGACGGCGGGGCGGGGCGAGAACGCCCACGCGGCGGAGGTGGCCGCGGCCGTGGCGACCAGACCGGCCACGGCGGGCACCCGCGCCCTGCGCAGCGCGACCAGGACGGCGACCGCCACGTTGACGGCCACGAGCAGGTAACTGAGCAGCCACACCCCGCCGATCGAGGCGAGCCGCAGCGCGGGTTCGGCCTGCCACTGGCTGCTGCCGAGCATGCCCCAGGGGCCGCCCAGCCCCTGCCAGGAGCGGATCAGCTCGACGGCCAGCCAGCCCGACGGCAGCACCAGCAGCGCCACGGACACGTCACGTCGCGAGGGCAGTCCGCCCAGCAGACGGCGCACCAGCCAGCCCCACGGGGCCCACAGGGCGCCGAGGAGGGCGGCGATGACGAACGTGAACACGTTCAGGCTCGGCAGCAGCCAGTGGTGCATGGCCAGCATGAAGCCGAAGCCACCGCACCAGCCGTCGTAGGCGGCCCGCTTCCCGGTCGGCGCGGTGCGCAGCAGCAGGAGCCAGGGGACCAGGGCGACGTAGGCGCACCACCACAGCGACGGCGCGGGGAACGCCAGGACGGGAAGGGCACCCGCGACCGCCGCGGCGGCCGAGCGGCGCCACGGGGAGGCGAGCCAGTGGCCGAGCGTCTTCATAGGCGCCTCCTACCCCGCGGGTGCCTCCAGTGTGCGCCCCGTGGACGATCTAGGACACCGGGCGCCGGGTCAGTTGACCACACGTGCCGTCCGCGGCTCGGGAAGGCGCCGCCACTTCTCCCGGACGACCACTCCGCTCAGCCGCCAGCCGGCGTCCGTGCGCAGCACCGCGAAGGCGTACCGGCCGCCGCACACGAAGTCGGGAGCGGGTCCGGCGGCGGCCATGGGGTTGACGTAGTCGGCCTGGACCTCGGCGGTGTCGCCGGTGTCCTGCTCCCAGATCCCGAAGCGCACCCGGCGGTTGACGATCAGGTGCTGCCGCATCGGGAACAGCCGCAGGCTCTCCGCCAGCCAGGCGGCGACCGCCCGGGCCTCTCCCTCGATGCCGCCGGCCGAGCGGTAGTCCGCCCGCCCCCGGGGAGCGAACAGCTCCCGGTACGCCTCCCAGTCACCGTCGTCCACCGCCACCGCGTAGTCGGTGATCAGTCCGTCGACGGCCAGCCGGTCTCTCACGGTGGCGAGTTCCACGCGCTGCGTCATCGGCTCAGTGTTGGCCATGGCGGGGGCCGGGCCAAGAGCCGTGCGTGAGAGATATTCGGTGGCCGTCGACGGGCCCGGGGGCACAGCCTGTCCCTCGTGAACGACCGAAACGAACCGAAGTTCGAGGTGAGGGCCCGCCACACGGAGTCCACGATCACCGTCTACCAGGCCTACCGCCCGGAGATCGGCGGCCCCGCCGCCCGCCACGGCCGCTTCCCGGCCTCCTGGAAGCGGGAACGCATGACGTGGATCAAGCCCTCGTTCCTGTGGATGATGTACCGCTGCGGCTGGGGCACCAAGGAGGGCCAGGAGACGGTCCTCGCGATCGAGATCGACCGCGAAGGCTTCCTCTGGGCGCTGCGCCACGCCTGCCTGTCCCACCACGTCCCCGCCCTGCACGGCGACCAGACTTCCTGGAAGCGGCGGTTGAGGCAGGCGCCCGCGCGGGTGCAGTGGGATCCGGAACGGGATCTGCGCCTCAACCCGCTGCGCCACCGGTCGCTCCAGCTGGGCCTCGCGGGGGAGGCGGCCGCGCGGTACGCGGACGAGTGGATCGTCGGGATCGAGGACGTCACACCGCTCGCCACGGAGATCCACGGGCTGGTGCGGGCGGGCCAACTGGATTCGGCCGCCGGGCTGTTGCCGGAGGAGCGGCCCTTTGCCGTCGACGACGAGGTGCTGGCGCGGCTGCGCGCCCAGGGGGTGCGGTGACGGGTCGGAGAAGGGACGGGGGAGTCCTCAGGCCGCCTTGACGACGCCGCTTCTGAGCGCGGCGGCCCATTCGACGACGAGCAGCTCGTACGCCGCGCGCTCCTCGGCCGACAGAGTGCCGCCTGTGCGCTGCCACAGCGCACGGATCTCCTCGTTGACCTCGGCAGCGGACCGCACGGAACCAGGGGTCACGAAATCGGGGGACATGCGGACAAGCCTAGGGGCAGCCACTGACAGCCCGCTACCGGACGGCTACCCGATGGCTATGCGGTTGGTCACGAGACCGGGGTCACAGGCCCCGGGATCAGCCCGCCGACTCCGCCGCGTGCGGGCTCAGTGCACCCATGCTGACCAGCGCGATGATGACGATGCCGAGCGCGATGCGGTAGTAGACGAACGGCATGAAGCTCTTGGTCGAGATGAACTTCATGAACCAGGCGATCACCGCGTATCCGACGCCGAAGGCGATGACCGTCGCGAAGATCGTGGGACCCCACGAGACGTGGCCGCCCTCCGTGGCGTCCTTGAGCTCGAACACGCCGGAGGCGAGCACGGCGGGGACGGCGAGCAGGAAGGAGTAGCGGGCCGCGGCCTCGCGCTTGTAGCCCATGAACAGGCCGCCGCTGATGGTGGCACCGGAGCGGGAGACACCCGGGATCAGCGCCATGGCCTGGCAGACGCCGTAGATCAGGCCGTCCCGGACGCCCAGGTCCTCAAGGGCCTTGCGCTGCTTGGGGGCGCGGTGCTTGCCGCCGCTCTCGTCACGGGCCGCCAGCCGGTCGGCCACGCCCAGCACGATGCCCATGCCGATCAGCATCGTCGCGGTGATCCGCAGGTCGCGGAACGGTCCCTCGATCTGGTCCTTCAGCGTCACGCCCAGCACACCGATCGGGATCGAGCCGACGATGACCAGCCAGCCCATCCGGGCGTCCGGGTCGCTGCGCAGCTCTTTGTTGGTGAGCGAGCGCGTCCACGCCGAGATGATCCTTCCGATGTCCTTGCGGAAGTAGATCAGCACGGCCGCCTCGGTGCCGATCTGCGTGATCGCCGTGAAAGCCGCGCCCGGGTCCTCCCAGCCCGCGAAGGCCGCCGTCAGCCGCAGGTGGGCGCTGGAGGAGACGGGGAGGAACTCGGTCAGCCCCTGGACGAGTCCGAGGATGAGTGATTCGAACCAAGACATGAGGTAGCGGAGTCCAAGTGCCGATCGTGGGACGGGCGACGGGCGCACCGGTCCGCCGTTGCGATGAACGAGTGATCCTGTGTGCCGAGGGGGAAGCGTAGCGTCCCCGGAAGGAGCACCGGACACAGGGGTTTGGAAGCGCTCCCGACCAGCGGCGCTCAGGCCGCGGTGGGGCCGGTCACCGTCCAGCCCGGGGCCTGCGGGCGGGCCGTGAGGTCCTCGTGGCGCACCTCGTCCCCGCAGGCGCGGCAGGTGACGGCCGGGGCGAGGGGCCGTCCGCAGGAGTGCTCCAGGACCATCGGGCGCTCGCCGTCGGGCCGCAGGTGACGGTCGCCCCACGCCATGAGGGTCATCAGCACCGGCTCCAGCTCCAGTCCCGCCGGCGTCGGCCGGTACTCGAAGCGCTGCGGGCGCTCGCTGTAGAGGTGCCTGGCGAGGATCCCGGCGTCGACGAGCCGGCGCAGCCGCGTGGCCAGGATGTCGCGCGGGGCGCCGATGTTGCGCACCAGCTGGTCGAACCGCCCGTTGCCCAGGCACACCTCCCGCAGCACGAGCAGGGAGTACTTCTCTCCGACGAGCGCGAGGGTGTCGGCGATGGAGCAGGGGCGCGGTTCTTTGCGGACGGCCATGAGATCAGTCTAGAAGAGGGTTGGATTTTCCAACCCTGCGGGCTACGGTGAGTTCGGATTTCCTACTCACTGGTAGCCGTGGAGGCCCGCACATGCGTGACGCAGTGATCGTCGAAGCCGTACGCACTCCGATCGGCAAGGGCAAGCCGAACGGCGCCCTGGCACACGTCCATCCCGTGGAGCTCCTGGCGCACACCCTGCGCGCCCTCCTCGAGCGGTCCGGGATCGACCCGGCGCTGATCGACGACGTCATCGGGGGCACCGTCGACCAGGTCGGCGAGCAGGCCATGAACACCACCCGCTACGCCGTGCTGTCCGCCGGGTTCCCCGAGTCGGTGCCCGCGACCACCGTGGACCGGCAGTGCGGCTCCTCCCAGCAGGCCGTGCACTTCGCGGCGCAGGGCGTGCTCGCGGGTGCGTACGACATGGTCGTGGCCTGCGGCGTGGAGTCGATGAGCCGGGTGCCGATGTGGTCGAACGTCCCCGAGGGCGCGGACCCCTTCGGACCCGGGGTCGCCGGGCGCTACCCGGAGGGGCTCGTCCCGCAGGGGATCAGTGCCGAGCTGATCGCCGCCAAGTGGTCGATCGGCCGCGAGCAGATGGACGCCTTCGCCGTCTCCTCGCACCACAAGGCCGCCGAGGCCTGGGAGAACGGGCTCTTCGACGCCGAGGTCGCGCCCCTGGAGGGCGTCACGCGCGACGAGTGCGTACGCCCGGGCAGCACTACCGAGATCCTCGCCGGTCTCAAGCCCGCCTACCATGACCCCGGCTTCGCCGAGCGCTTCCCGCAGATCGAGTGGAACGTCACGGCGGGCAACGCCAGCCCGATCAACGACGGGGCCTCGGCGGTCCTCATCACGTCGAGCGAGACGGCGGCCCGGCTCGGCCTGCGTCCGCTCGCCCGGCTGCACAGCTTCGCCGTCACCGGCTCCGACCCGCTGCTGATGCTCACGGGCGTGATCCCGGCGACCGAGAAGGTGCTGCGCAGGGCCTCACTGAGCCTCGACGACATCGACCTGTTCGAGGTCAACGAGGCGTTCTCCAGTGTCGTACTGGCGTGGCAGCAGGAGACCGGCGCCGACCTCGCCCGGGTCAACGTGCACGGCGGGGCCATCGCGCTCGGGCATCCCCTCGGCGCGAGCGGCACCCGGCTGACGACGACGCTGGTGCACGCGATGCGCGCACGCGGCGCCCGCTACGCGCTCCAGACCATGTGCGAGGCGGGCGGACTCGCCAACGCCATGGTGCTGGAACGGGTGTGAGCCGGGCGTGACAAGGCGTCAGAGGCGGCGCAACTGGTGCCGCTTGCGCCAGGCCACCACCACGCCGGCCAGCGCGGGCAGCGCGATGCACGCCATGGCGATCAGGAAGGCGGGGGAGGTCGGAGTGGAGGCCCGGGCGCCCGCGACGGCGTAGGCGGCGGTGTTCGGGATCGAGCCGATGCCCGTGGCCAACAGGAACGGCAGCAGCCCCATGCGGGAGACGGAGGCGCAGTAGTTCGCGGCCCAGAACGGCACCCCCGGGAACAGGCGCACCATCAGCATCGAGCGGAATCCGTGCCGGCTGAGCTGGCCGTCCGCGGCCTTCAGCCAGCGTCCCCGCAGCAGCGGCCGCAGGGCGTCCTGGCCCAGCGCCCGGCCCAGGCAGAAGGAGATCCCGGCACCGAGCACCGTGCCCGCCAGCGCCACGCCGAGGCCGAGCTGCGAGCCGAACAGGGCACCCGCCGCGAGGTTCAGCAGCGGTCTCGGCACGAACGCGACCGTGCACACGCCGTACGCCACCGTGAACACCGCCGCCGCGGCGGCACCTTCGAGCTGTGGTGGCCAGCCCTCCGTCAGCAGCCGCTGCGGCTCGAACAGGAGCACCCCGCACGCGCCCGCGGCGAGCAGTACGGCGAGCAGGGACAGTCGTGAATACGGGGAGAGCAGAACTCTGGTGCAGCGGGCGGCGAAATGGGTGGGTACGGCGGGCGGGACGGTCGTTGCCGGGGGAACGGCGACGGCGAGCTCCGCGGTGGTGGCCCGGGGAGAGGCCGTGGCGGTGCCCCCAGAGCGGGTGGTGGCATCGAGCATCAGCTGACACTAACCGACAAATGTGTGTGATCGCCGTATGGTTCGTCTCACCAGCGTCACAGGACGCGGCCCGCGCGGCTGTGCCCAGGGCCGATGAAAACCATTCGACGTGCGGTAAAGCGTCGGCAATGATCGACGGTATGTTCCGGCACGCCTTCACCCTCGCAGCATCCGTGGTCACGGATGCCCCGAAGGCTGCCGTCGTCGATCTCACGGCCGTCATGGACGGTGCCCGAAGCTGACCCTCTCCGGTTCGTCCGGCGGACCCCGCAAGGGGAGGGTCGGGCAGGTCCTCGGGGTCCCCTCCTTCTTCGCCGATCAGACGCTTCGAGGTACGTCCATGTCCAAAACGGCTTACATCCGCACGAAACCACACCTCAACATCGGCACGATGGGTCATGTCGACCACGGCAAGACCACGTTGACAGCCGCCATCACCAAGGTCCTCGCCGACCGCGGCAGCGGCGCGTTCGTGCCGTTCGACCGGATCGACCGGGCGCCCGAGGAGGCGGCGCGCGGCATCACCATCAACATCGCGCACGTGGAGTACGAGACGGACACCCGGCACTACGCGCACGTCGACATGCCGGGCCACGCCGACTACGTCAAGAACATGGTCACCGGCGCCGCCCAGCTCGACGGGGCGATCCTCGTCGTCTCCGCGCTCGACGGGATCATGCCGCAGACCGCCGAACACGTCCTGCTCGCCCGGCAGGTGGGCGTCGACCACATCGTCGTCGCCCTCAACAAGGCCGACGCGGGGGACGAGGAGCTGACCGACCTGGTCGAGCTGGAGGTCCGCGACCTGCTCACCGCGCACGGCTACGGCGGTGACTCCGTGCCCGTCGTACGCGTCTCCGGCCTGAAGGCCCTGGAGGGGGATCCGCGCTGGACCGCGTCGGTCGAGGCGCTGCTCGACGCGGTGGACACGTATGTGCCGATGCCGGAGCGGTACCTGGACGCACCGTTCCTGCTGTCGGTGGAGAACGTGCTGACCATCACCGGGCGCGGGACCGTGGTCACCGGGGCGGTCGAGCGCGGCGTGGTGCGCGTCGGCGACCGGGTCGAGGTCCTCGGGGCCTCCGTCGAGACGGTGGTCACGGGGCTGGAGACCTTCGGCAAGCCGATGGAGGAGGCGCAGGCCGGGGACAACGTGGCCTTGCTGCTGCGCGGAGTCCCCCGGGACGCCGTGCGGCGGGGGCACGTGGTGGCCGCGCCGGGGAGCGTGCGGCCGCGACGGCGGTTCTCGGCGCAGGTGTACGTCCTGTCGGCCCGGGAGGGCGGGCGGACGACGCCCGTCTCCACCGGGTACCGGCCGCAGTTCTACATCCGGACCGCTGATGTGGTCGGGGTGGTCGACCTGGGTGAGGCGGCGGTGGCCCGGCCCGGCGACACCGTTGCCATGACCGTGGAGCTGGGGCGGGAGGTGCCGCTGGAGCCGGGGCTCGGTTTCGCCATCCGTGAAGGTGGTCGCACGGTGGGGGCGGGGACCGTGACGTCCCTTCTGTGAGGGCGGCTGGTGACGTGGGGGGCTGCGGGGCCGTCGTGGCTGGTCGCGCGGTTCCCCGCGCCCCCGAAGGGCGATCGTCCCCCCCTGCACAATGGAGGAGTGAAGGATCCCATCCCCGTGACCCGGACCACCGATCACGGCACCGCCAAGCTCATGCCCGACATCGACCGGGAACGCGCCTGGCTGCTGACCGTCGACGGGGCACCGCAGTCGTACGTCGACTTGGACGACCCGGCGCACCTGGAGTTCGAGTACACCCGGCGGCTCGGGCACGTGCTGGATGTCGTGGCCGAGCCGGGGCGGGCGTTGGACGTGGTGCATCTCGGAGGCGGTGCGCTCACGCTGCCGCGGTACGTGGCCGTGACCCGGCCGGGCTCGCGGCAGGACGTCGTCGAGGCCGACCGGGGGCTGCTGGAGCTGGTGGCGGAACATCTGCCGCTGCCGGAGGGCGCGACCGTCGCCCTGCACACGGCGGACGCCCGGGCCTGGCTGGAGAAGGCCCCCGCGGACTCGGCGGACGTTCTCCTCGCGGACGTCTTCAGCGGGTCGCGGGTGCCGGCCCACCTCACGTCCGTCGCGTACGTCCGTGAGGTCGCGCGGGTGCTGCGGGGGAGCGGGGTCTACCTCGCCAACCTCCCCGACGCCGCGCCCTTCGCGTTCCTGCGGTCGCAACTCGCCACGCTGGCCGGCGCCTTCGGGGAACTCGCGCTCATCGCCGAGCCGGGGGTGCTGCGGGGGCGGCGGTTCGGGAACGCGGTGCTCGTGGCCGGGCACCAGCAGGTCGACGTCGCCGCCCTGACCCGCCTCACCGCCGCGGACGCCTTCCCCGCCCGGGTCGAACACGGCTCCGCCCTGCGGGAGTTCATCGGCGACGCCCGGGCGGTGCGGGACGAGGACGCCGTGCCGTCACCCGAGCCGCCCGACGGGGCGTTCGGCATCGGCTGACACGGGCTCGGTGCCGCCACCGGGCGACCGGCGCGGTCCGGCGGTGCACCCCCACGCACAGGCCTGACCTTCACTTCGGCAGAAGCGTGTCGTTCGTGGTGCCATGGTGGGAAGATGGTGACCTGATCGCGTATGAGGGGGCGTCAGGTGAGCCGTAACGGGCGCTGGTTGCTGGTCATCGTGGTGTCGTTGGCCGTGTTCGGGCTGTGTGTGCTGCTGGGGAATCTGCTGCTGCCGTGGGACCAGGCAACGCGGATCGGGACGGGCGCCGGAGCCGGTGCGGTGATCGCCGGGGTTCTGGGTGCGTGGGCGTCGTCGTGGGCCGGAGCGTCCACGCCGTCCGCGGCACCGGCCGCGGGCGGTCCGTCGGCGACGGGAGACCGGGCGGTGGTGACACAGGACAACTCCGGAATCATCATCACGGGAGACAACGGCACCGTCCAGCGATGACAGACGCGCAGACGCCACCCGTGCCCGGGGGCCGTTCCGCCGCGGCGGGCCACAGTTCCGGGGTGATCGCCACCGGGGACCGGACGCACATCGAACAGCGGACACTGGTCGTGCCTCCGGGGGCACTGCAAGCAGCCCTCCACGACGAGGAAATCGCCCGGCTGAACAATCTGCCGGCGACGGACAGCCGGGTCTTCAAAGGGCGCGAGGACGCCCTCGCCTTTCTGCGGGATCTTCCGTCGACGGGGACGGGGATCGTGGCACAGAGCGTGCGCGGCATGGGCGGCATCGGGAAGACCACCCTGGTCCTGCACCACGCCCACGCCTACCTGGCGGCCGGGCACGGGCCGGTGTGGTGGATCGAGGCGTCCTCATCCGCCGCCGTCACGGCTGGACTGGCCGCTCTGGCCACGGCTCTGAACCCGGCACATGCCGCGTTGCCGCTGGACGAGGCCGCAGCGTGGGCCGTGACGTGGCTCCAAGGCCGTACGGGCTGGCTGTTGGTCTTCGACAACGCGGAGGAGATCTCCGATGTGCGCCCCTACCTCGGCCGTCTGAGCACAGGTCAGGTACTGGTCACCGCACGCCGGGACCTGCCCTGGCAGGACCTCGGAACGCCCTTGCGTCTGGAGACCCTCGCCCCTGAGGCCTCACTCGCCGTCCTCCAGGAGATCACCGGCTACGACAGTGACGCGGACGCCGCATCACTGGCCGAACTGGCCCGCGAACTCGGACACCTGCCCCTCGCCCTGCAGCAGGCCGGCGCCTACCTCGCGCAGACGCGCACCGGCGCCGGCAGCTACCTCGCGCAACTGCACGCCGATCCCGCCGGCGTCCTCGCCGCCGCACCTCCCGGGGACCCACAGCAACGCACCATCGCCCAGCTGTGGAGCGTCACCCTCAGCACCCTGCACACCGCCGACCCCCACGCCGTGCGGCTCCTGACCGTCCTGGCCTACTGCGCGCCCGAACCCCTGCCCCGCAGGGTGCTGGCCCCGGCTCTGCACACTCCGCAGGCGGTCGACCATGCCCTGGGCGTACTGGCCGCCTACAGCATGATCACGCTCACCGACAGCACGGTCACCGTGCACCGTCTCGTACAGGCCGTGCTCCGCCTCAGCACTCCCGAGCCCGTCGCGGCACCACGCCCGGGGCTGTTCCGGCGTCTCCTGCGGCGAGCCACACCCGCCCCCGCACCGCACCCGAGCGAGACCGCTCTCGGACTGCTGCACGCAGCCCTGCCCTCCAGCAGACCGGACGACGTCCAGTACTGGCCGGAATGGCAGGCGCTGTTGCCCCACGTACGAGCGGTGGGCGCGCACGCGTACGCGCCGGGGTTCAGTTCACAACTCGCGACGCTGCTGGGCCAAGCCGGGTTCTACCTGTCGGCCCGTGGCCAGGCGGACCAGGCGGCGCCGCTGGAGGAGCGGGCCCTGCGGATCACCGAGAGCGCGCTCGGCCCCGACCACCCGGACACCGCCCTGCGCCTGGACAACCTGGCCGGGAGCCTCGGCGACCTGGGACGTCACGCCGAGGCTCTGTCGCTCAAGGAACGGGCGCTGCGGATCACCGAAGCCGCGCGCGGCCCCCACCATCCGGACACCGCCACACGCCTGAACAACCTGGCGACCACCTTCAGCGACCTGGGCCGCCACGCCGAAGCCCTGCCTCTGGCCCGGCGGTCGCTGCAGATCAGTGAGGACGCGCTCGGCCGGGACCACCGGGACACCGCCACCTGCCTGAACAACCTGGCCTTCGTGCTGGGCGCCCTGGGGCGTCACGCCGAGGCCCTTCCCCTGGTCCAGCAGGCGTTGCGCATCACCACGGCGGCGCTGGGCCCCGACCACCCGGACACGGCGACCCGCCTGAGCAACCTGTCGACGACCTTCGGTGACCTGGGGCGCCACGCCGAGGCCCTGCCCCTGGTCCAGCAGGCGTTGCGCATCACCGAGGCCGCGCTCGGTCCCGACCACCCGGACACGGCGACCCGCCTGAACAACCTGGCCACCACCCTCAGCGCGCTGGGGCGTCATGACGAAGCCCTGCCGTTGAAGGAAAGGGCGTTGCAGATCACCGAGAGCGCGTTCGGCCCCGAGCATCCCGACACCGCCGCACGTCTGAGCGGCCTGGCCACCACCTTCAGCGACGTGGGGCGTCACGACGAGGCGCTCCCCCTGGCCCAGCGGGCGTTGGAGATCACCGAGACCGCGCTCGGCCCCGAGCATCCTTCCACCGCCACCCGCCTGAACAACCTGGCCACGACATACAGTGCGCTGGGGCGTCATGACGAGGCTCTGCCGTTGAAGGAAAGGGCGCTGCGGACCAACGAGGCCGCGCTCGGTGCCGATCATCCGGACACCGCCATATGCCTCGACAACCTGGCGACGACCCTCAGTGCGCTGGGGCGTCATGACGAGGCCCTGCCGTTGAAGGAAAGGGCGCTGCGGATCACGGAGGCCGCGCTCGGCCCCGACCACCCCGACACGGCCACCCGTCTCAACAACCTCGGCTTCATCCTCAGCGAGCTGGGTCGTCACAGCGAGGCCGAACCCATGGCCGAGCGCGCGCTGCAGATCAAGGAGGCCGCGCTCGGCGCCGACCACTTCGCCACCGTCACCTGCCGCAGCAATCTCGCTGCCATTCGTCAACGCCTGGAGAACGCGGCACCCGGCGCCCGCGAAGCGCCCCAGCCGCCCCAGTAGCCGAGGCCCCTGCGATGGCCGCGGCCGCCAACGGCCGCTGCTGCCGGACCAGTTGCGCGGCATCACGGCACGCCGCTAAGTTGATCTTGATTGACCTTGAAAATCGGGGAAGGACAACACATGCGCAAGCGTTCTGCGACGCTTCTGGCCACGGCGGCGCTCATCGGTGCCGCGCTGCCCGTCATGGGCGCGGGGCCCGCCTCGGCCGCGGGTGCCTTCAAGTGCCAGCCGACGTCCCACGACTACGTGGTCGTCAAGGAGAAGGCCGCGGTCCACTCCCGCTTCTCGGCGAACGCCAGGGTGGTCGACTACGTGTACAAGAACAACAGCGTGCACGCCTACTGGGACTGCACCAACTCTTCGGGCAACCCCTGGGTCTGCATCGGCAGCTGCCGCGTGGACGAAGACTCCATCAGCGGGCGCTGGGTGTACCGCGGGTACCTGCGGGGCTGACCCCGTTTCGATGCTCCGGTGAGCCGGGCCCGCCCCTGTCGCAGGGGCGGGCCCGTTCCCTTGCCGGGTCAGCCGCCGGTCGGCTCGCCGTGCAGGCGGACCGTGCTGAGGATCTTCATGATGGTCTTCTCCGGCACCTCGCCCTTGACGCCCTTGGCACCGAAGAAGCTCCACGCTACGAAGTCACCGGCGGAGTTCTTGAAGCCGAACGTGACCGCCTTGCCGTCGCTCGCGCACTTGCCCTTGTCGGGCGTGTTCTCCGAGTGCGCCCAGGCGACGCTGCCCTTCACGCCCGAGGCGGTGGTGTAGGGCTTGGCCTTGTCGTCGGTCTTGACGCTCTTCTTGTCCGGCTGTGTGTAACCGCCGTACACCCACCAGGCCACCTGGTTGACCGCGACCTCGTCCGTGTCCTTGGCGCCGTCGGCTCCCTTGGTGCCCGCCCCGGCCAGGGACTCGGTCTCCGTCCTGCCGTCCTTGTCTTCGTCGCTCGTGCACCACTCCGACTTGTAGAACGCCGGTGCCGACATGGTGATCAGCGGCTTGCCGTCGTCGGACTTCTCGTCCTCGAAGAAGACGGACGAGGTCGGGGAGGCCACTTCCCAGTCGGCGGGGACGTCGAAGGCCGTGCCCCACTTGGGGTTGATGACGACCTTCCAGCCCTTCACCGTGGGCTGGGCCTCCTCGCCGCCGCGGGGGTTGTCGCCGGTGGCGGGGGCGCTCGGGGCCTCGGCCGGCGGGCTCGACGCCGTCTTGCCGTTCTTGCCGTCCTTGCCGCCGTCGGCCGTGTCGTCCTTGTCGCCGGCGAGCACCAGGAAGCCGGTGACACCGGCCGCAACGACCACCGCCGTGGCGGCGACGATCGCGACCAGCTTGGTCCGGTTGCCGCCGCCACCGCCCTGCGGGGGCTGCGGCGCGCCGGCCGGCGCGGGGGCACCCCACTGCGGCTGCTGTGCATAGGGGTTGGGCTGCTGCTGGTATCCCGGCTGCTGGTACGGATTCGGCTGCTGGTACCCCGGCTGCTGGTACGGGTTGTTCGCCTGCGGGTTCTGCTCGCCCCCGGGCTGCTGCTGTCCTGGCCACATGGGCAGTCACCCTAGCCGCGCCCCGGACACGATTCGGTCACCGCCCGTGGACGGAGGCGTAGCAACCCGGAGACGGCACGGTGCGGACCGTGTACGCGGATCGGTGCGGCGGTCGTCACACCGGCCTGGTCAGGCGTCTCTACTCGTGAGTAACATTCGGGCATGAGTGCAGACCAGATGTCCATCGGCGAGATGCTCGCCGCCACGGTGCCCATGGCCCGGACCCTGAACCTCGAGTTCCTGGAGACCTCGCCGGAGCGGGCGGTGGTGTCGCTGCCGGACCAGGGCGAGTACCACAACCACGTGGGCGGTCCGCACGCCGGCGCGATGTTCACGCTCGGCGAGTCAGCGAGCGGGGCGATCGTGCTGGCCGCGTTCGGGGATCAGCTCTCGCGGGCGGTACCGCTCGCCGTCAGCGCCGAGATCTCCTACAAGAAGCTGGCGATGGGCGCCGTCACCGCCACGGCGACGCTGGGCCGCCCGGCCTCCGAGGTCGTCGCGCAGCTGGACGCCGGGGAGCGCCCCGAGTTTCCGGTGACCATCGCCATCCGGCGGGCCGACGGTGCCGTCACCGGTGAGATGACCGTCATCTGGACCCTCCGGCCCAACGGCTGACCGGGAGGCCGTGTGCGGACCCCGGCCGGGTGCCGGGGTCTTCGCAGGTCGGGTGGCCGGGGTCCGGTGAGGCTTTCGCAGGTCGGGCGGCCGCGTCCCGGTGCCCCGGAAGTGTGGCGTCCGACTCGGCGACGAAGGCCCGGAGCCACGTCATGAACTCCGGACCCAGATCGGGCCGTTCGCAGGCCATCCTGACCACCGTGCGCAGATGGTCGGCCTTGTCGCCGGTGTCGTGGCGCAGGCCCTTGAAGACCACTCCGTGCACCGTGCCGCCCACCGCCAACTCCTGAAGCCAGTCGGTCAGCTGGACCTCGCCGCCCCGGCCCGGTGCGTTCCAGGACGGGGAAGACGGCCGGGTCCAGGACGTAACGGCCGATGACCGCACAGCGGCTGGGCGCGTGCCGCCGGGCCGGCTTCTCGACCAGGCCCGTGACGCGCACGAGATCCTGCTCTCCGGTCGGCTCGACGGCGGCGCAGCCGTACCGGTGGATCTGCTCCCGCGTGCGCGCCACGGCCGTACGCCAGCGAATAGCCGACGCCCGCACCCGCCACCACGCCTGGATCCGCCGGCACGGCACCGACCTGCCCGAGGTCGCCGAGTGGAGCTGGAACGCCTGAGCCCCGGGGGACGTCCTAGAAGCCGGTAGGCTTCCCTGGGTCGCAGGGAAGCTCAGGGAAAGGAACCGGCGTTGCACGTCCAGGAGTGGCTCGAAACCGTACCCGCGGTCGCCGTATACGCGCTGGTCGGGCTGGTCATCGGCCTGGAAAGCCTGGGCATCCCGCTGCCGGGCGAGATCATCCTGGTGTCCTCGGCGCTGCTCGCCTCCCAGCACGGCGAGATCGATCCCGTCGTCCTCGGCGCCAGCGCCACGGCCGGCGCGATCATCGGCGACTCGATCGGCTACGCGATCGGCCGCAAGGGCGGCCGGCCTCTGCTGGCCTGGCTGGGCAACAAGTTCCCCAGGCACTTCAGCGAGGGCCACATCGCCACCGCCGAGCGCTCCTTCGAGAAGTGGGGCATGTGGGCCGTCTTCTTCGGCCGGTTCGTCGCCCTGCTCCGGATCTTCGCGGGCCCGCTCGCCGGTGTGCTGCGCATGCCGTACTGGAAGTTCCTCATCGCCAACGTCCTCGGCGGCATCGTCTGGGCGGGCGGCACGACCGCGGTCATCTACTACGTCGGCATCGTCGCGGAGTCCTGGCTGAAGCGTTTCTCGTGGCTGGGCCTGGTGGCTGCGGTCCTGGTGGGCCTGACCTCCATGCTGGTGATCAAGCGCAAGGCGAAGAAGGCCCAGGAGACCCAGCAGGCCCAGCCCGTGGCCGCCGCGGAGTAGGGCTCCCTCCGGCTACGCGTGCACCTCCCGATGCGCCTTCGCCAACTCGGCGTACATCGTGCCGTTGAGGGTGACGCCCTGCCGCTCCTCCTCCGACAGCTCCCGCCGGACCTTCGCGGGAACCCCCGCCACCAGTGACCCGGGTGGCACCACCATCCCCTGCGGCACGAGCGCCTGCGCCGCGACGAGCGAACCGGCCCCGATCACGGCGCCGTTCAGGACCGTCGCCCCCATGCCGATCAGACAGTCGTCCTCGACCGTCGCCCCGTGCACCACCGCGTTGTGCCCGATGCTCACCCGCGCACCGACGCTCACGGGAAAGCCCGGGTCGGCGTGGAGGGTGCAGTTGTCCTGGACGTTGCTGCTCGCCCCGACGGAGATCGTCTCGACGTCGCCGCGCACCACGGCCCCGTACCAGACGCTCGCTCCCGGGCCCAGCGTCACGCTCCCGATCACCGACGCCGTCGGCGCCACGAACGCCGACTCGTCGATCTCCGGCTCCCTGCCGCCGATCCCCGTGATCATCGCCCGCTGCGCCATGTCCGCCTCCAGGAACGTCGTAGACAACGCGCACACCGTACGCCACACGGTGGGGTGAAGATCACAGGCCTCCGACGCCGCGGCCGGGGCTACCGCTGAGTACCGTGAGCTCGTGCCGAAGCGCAAGAACACGTTCTCATCCTGGCGGCGGAGCCTCACCCAGCGGGCCGTCCACGCGGGCTGGGCCTGGGTGCAGCGCACGGGCTCGGTCACCGCCGAGCACCCCGGCCGCTACCGCTTCGGCGCCATGGGAACAGGTACCAGACTGGCCTTCCCGCTCGGCACGGTCTTCGGCGAACCCTGGATCCAGGTGGGCTCCCACTGCATCATCGGCGAGCAGGTCACCCTCACCGCGGGTCTGATGCCCGACCTCGATCTCGGCCCGGACCCGATCCTGCGCATCGGTGACGGGGTCGTCCTGGGCCGCGGCAGCCACGTCATCGCGGACACGACGGTGACGATCGGCAGCGACTGCTACTTCGGTCCGTACGTCTACGTCACGTCCACGAACCACTCCTACGACGATCCGCACGAGCCGATCGGCAGGCAGTGGCCCCGGATGGAGCCGGTCGAGATAGGCCCCGGCTGCTGGATCGGCACCGGAGCGGTCATCCTGCCGGGCGCGCGGATCGGACGGAACGTGGTGGTGGCCGCGGGCGCGGTCGTCCGGGGCACGGTCCCCGACCACGCCGTGGTGGCGGGCGCCCCCGCCCGCGTCGTACGACGCTGGACCCCGGCCGACGGCTGGCAGCCACCGCTGCGCACACCGGCACCGGTGCCCATACCGGAGGGCGTCACCCCCGAGCAGCTCCGGGCGCTGTCGGACCTGGACGAGGAGACGGCGGCCCGGCTGGCCGAGCTGGACGAGGAGACGGCGGCCGATCTCGCGAAGCTGGAGCCGGGTTCCTGAACGGTCCGGTTCAGCCCGACGCCAGCAGTACCGTCCCCACCAGGGCGAGCCCCGCTCCGGCGGCCTGAATCGCCCGCAGCCGTTCCCGGAGGACACCCCGCGCGGCCATGGCCGTCACCACCGGGTACAGGGAGGCCAGCACGGCGGCCACCGTCACCGGACCGTGCTGCGCGGCGATCGAGTAGGTGCCGTTCGCGGCGACGTCCGCGAGTCCGACGAAGGCGAGAGCGGGCAGGGCGCGCCAGGGGAAGCCGTCCGCCGGGAGCGCGGGCGATCCGCGCCGCACCGAGACGTAGAGGGCCAGTCCGCCCGCGGCGACGTTCGTGACCCGCTGGACGAACAGGGCGAGGAACAGACCGGTCAGCGTCGTCGACGCCTCGGCGATCAGCGCCATCACCGCGCCGAAGCCGAACGCCGCGAGCAGGGTCAGGGCGATGGCCTGGCGCTGGACGGGGGCGCCGCGGAACTGGGGGCCTCCGGCGAGGCACACCCCGGCGACCGCCACGAGAATGCCGAGGAACTGCAGCAGGCCGGGACGCTCTCCCAGCACCAGGCCCACTCCGACCGGCACGGCCACGCCGATCGACCCCAGCGGCGAGACCACGCCCATCGGGCCGAGCGCGAGCGCCTTGTAGAAGGCGAGCATCGCCACCGGTCCGACCAGTCCGGCCGCCACGGCGAACCACAGCTGCGGTCCCGCCTCGCTCCAGCCGCCGGTCGCCACCACGACCGCGCCGAGCACCGCCACCGCGATCGACTGCGAGACCACGACCACCGTGAGCGCGGGGATTCGCCGGGTCAGCAGACCGCCGCCGAAGTCGGCCAGTCCCCACAGCAGGCTGGTGGCCAGGGCGAAGAGCGCTGTCATGGGACGGATACCTCGCAGTACAGTTCAGTGAACGATCAGGTGAACCACACCATAGTGCAGCCTGCTGCACTGTGTCATATAGAATATTGGACGGAATGTGTCGGACCTCGACCTGCTGACCCAGTCCCTGGCGCGGAGCGTCAAGCACTGGCGCGCGGTACGCGGCTTCACCCTGGACGTGCTCGCCGCCCGGGCGGGTGTCAGCCGCGGCATGCTCATCCAGATCGAGCAGGCCCGCACCAACCCCAGCCTCGGTACCGTCGTGAAGATCGGCGACGCGCTCGGCGTCAGCATCACCACCCTGCTCGACTACGAGCAGGGCCCGAACGTCCGCATCGTCCCGGCCGAGCAGGCCGTACGGCTGTGGCACACCGACGCCGGCAGCTACAACCGGCTCCTCGCGGGCACCGAGGCGCCCGGCCCGCTGGAGATGTGGGACTGGCGGCTCATGCCCGGCGAGAGCAGCCCGTCGGACCCGCACCCCGCCGGCACGACCGAACTGCTCCACGTCACGGCGGGCGAACTGACCCTCACGGTCGACGGCGTCGAGCACCGCGTGCCCGCGGGCGCCAGCGTCCACTTCGAGGCGAACGTCCCGCACACCTACGGCAACACCGGCGACGCGCCCATGGAGATGGTCATGGCCGTCTCGGTGCCGCCCGTGACCTGAGACGCCCGTTTCCGCACCGGCCCGCTGTTGTTAGCGTGCGGCCATGCGCGCACCCATCGGACACTTCGACGACGCCCGCCCGGCCCCCGCCTGCCTCGACGAACTGACCGCCCCGGTCGCCGACGCCGTACGCCACTGGCGTGGCAGCGTCCCGGCCGAGCAGATCGTCTACGTCGACACCGACCCGGAGTGGGCCGACACCGCCACCTTCGTGGAGCATTACGGGCAGGATCTGCTGGAGCGGTCGGCGAACTGCGTGGTGGTCTCCGGCAAGCGGGGCGGCGACTCCACGCTCGCCGCATGCGTCGTGCTGTCCACCACCCGGGTCGACGTGAACGGTGCCGTACGCCGCAGGCTGGGCGCCCGCAAGGCCTCCTTCGCCTCCATGGACACGGCGACCGGCGAGACCGGCATGGAGTACGGCGGCATCACCCCGCTCGGGCTGCCGGACGGCTGGCCGCTGCTGGTGGACGCGGCCGTCGTCGACCTGCCGTACGTGCTGGTCGGCAGCGGCCGGCGGCGCGGCAAGCTGCTGGTCCCGGGCAAAGCGTTCGCGGAACTGCCCGGGGCCGTGGTGCTGGAGGGGCTCGGGGTCTCCTGACGTGACGCCGCGATGAGCCGGCCGGGGGTGGATCCGGCGGCCGTTGCGGGGTTTCCCGGCTCACGCCGCCACGTGGTGGGCCAGCGGCAGATGCGGGTCGCTCTCGCCCGGGACCGGCTCCGGGTCCGCGTGCACCAGGGCCGCGGTCAGGCGCGGTACCGCGTGCAGCAGCGCGTGCTCGGCGTCCACGCCGATGCGATGGGCCTCGCGTACCGACACGTCGCCGTCCACCACGACCGCCACCTCGGCGCGCAGCCGGTGGCCGATCCAGCGCAGCCGCAGTTCACCCACCCCGCGCACCCCGGGCACCTCGGTCAGGGCTCGCTCGGCCCGGTCCACCAGGGCGGGATCGACGGCGTCCATCACCCGGCGGAACACCTCCCGGGCCGCGTCCCGCAGCACCAGGGCGATGGCTGCCGTGATCGCCAGTCCGACGATCGGGTCCGCCAGTTCCCACCCCAGGGCCGAGCCGCCGGCGCCCAGGAGCACCGCCAGTGAGGTGAAACCGTCGGTCCGGGCGTGCAGACCGTCGGCGACCAGCGCGGCCGAGCCGATCGAGCGGCCGACGCGGATGCGGTAACGGGCCACCCACTCGTTGCCGGCGAAGCCGACGAGCGCGGCCACGGCGACCGCCGGGACGTGCTGCACCGGGCGCGGATCCAGCAGCCGGTCCACAGCCGTCCAGCCCGCGAAGGCGGCGGACGCGGCGATGGTCAGCACGATCACGAGACCGGCCAGGTCCTCGGCCCGGCCGTAGCCGTAGGTGAAGCGGCGCGTGGCCGCGCGCCGGCCCAGCACGAAGGCGATGCCGAGCGGGACGGCGGTCAGCGCGTCGGCGGCGTTGTGCACCGTGTCCCCGAGCAGCGCCACCGATCCCGACACGGCCACGACGACCGCTTGGGCCAGTGCCGTCGCGCCGAGCACGGCGAGCGAGACCCACAGTGCCCGCATCCCGCGGGCCGAGGACTCCAGGGCGGAGTCGACCTTGTCGGCCGACTCGTGGGAGTGCGGCGTGAGGAGGTGACCCACCCGGTGAAGCAGTCCGTGGCGGTGTCCGTGGTCATGCCCGTGCCCGTGGCCGAGCTGGTGGGAGTGGGTGTGCTCGTGCCGTTCGCTCACGTGGATCCCCTTCCGGTGCGCGCGGGAGTGGACGTACCCGTGCCGTGGCGCCATTATGTGCGTATGAGCGCACGCATGCACCTGTCATCTGCGCATGATGCGCATCCGCGCAGTCCCGGCGAGGAGCAGTTCGCGCTCGCCGCCGAACTGCTGGCCCTGCTGGGGGACCGCACCCGGCTCGCCCTGCTGCACGCGCTGACCCGGGGAGAGGCCGACGTCACGACCCTCACGGAGGTGTGCGGGGCGGCCCGGCCGGCCGTCAGCCAGCACCTGGCGCGACTGCGCCTCGCGGGCCTGGTGGACACGCGCAAGGAGGGCCGCCGGGTGATCTACTCACTGCGCGACGGCCATCTGCGCCGCCTGGTCGACGAGGCGCTGAACGTGGCCGACCATCGGCTCAGCGACCGCCCGCCGCACGACTGAGTCAGTAGCGCGCCGCGGTCCCGAGGTACTGCTCGGCGAAGGCGGCGGCCGCGGCGGGCGAGGTGAACAGGCGGCGCATCCGGGCGAGCGCCGTGCCCGCACGGAACGGGTCGCCCGCCGCCGTACCGTGGTACACCTCGGACAGCCACTGCGAGAACTCCTGGTAGTCCCACACGCGTCGCAGACATGCCTCCGCGTAGCCGCCGAGGCCGCTGTCGTCACCGGTGGTCAGCCGGGCCACCAGGGCGTCCCCGAGCAGGAAGGCGTCGTGCAGGGCGAGATTCATGCCCTTCGCCGCGATGGGGGCGACCAGATGGGCCGCGTCTCCGGCGAGATGGAGCCGGCCGTGCACCATCGGCTCGACCACGTGGTCGTGCAGGTCGAGCACGCGCTTCTCGATCAGCCGCCCCTCGGTCAGCGGGGGCGCGCCGGCCGCCCCCAGCCGCTGCCGGAGCTCCGACCAGACGCGTTCGTGCGGCCAGTTGTCCGGGTCGTCGCCCGGCGGGCACTGGAGGTAGTAGCGGGTCACCTCCGGGCTGCGGGGCATCTGGCCGGCGAACCCGCGCGCGTGGCAGCCGAACAGTACGCAGTCGCAGGACGGCGGCGCCTCGGCGAGCAGGGCCAGCCAGCCGATCCCGTAGTCGTGCCGCGCGATCCGCACCCGCTCGGGAGGGAGCGCGGCCCGCGTCGCTCCGCGTGGACCGTCGCACCCGGCAATGAAGTCGCAGTGCACGAACCGGCGTTCACCCGTCTCGGAGCAGGTGTACGACACCGAGGGCCGGTCGCTGTCGATGTCGTGCAGCTCCACGTCCCGGACGCCGAAGCGGATCTCGCCGCCGCGGACTTCGGCGTACTCGCGCACCAGGTCCGTCACCAGCAACGGCTGCGGATAGACGAAGTGGTGACTGCCCGTCAGTTTTCCGTAGGGGAACCGGTAGCGCTCCCCGTCGAAGCGGAACTCGCACGCGGTGTGCAGTTCCGCGCGATCCAGGAGGTTCCGGGCGAGGCCCCGCTTCTCCAGGCCCCGCACGGCCCATTCCTCGACGACCCCGGCGCGGGGCCGCTGTTCGATGAACTCGCGGGTCTCCGTCTCCAGCACCAGGCAGTCCACGGACGCGGCCCGCAGGATGTTGCCGACGGTCAGACCGGCCGGACCGGCGCCCACGACGACGACCGGGAAACCATGCGGGGCGCCGGAGTCGAGGGACGGAGAGGCGTGGGGCATGCGCCCATTATGGAGGCCGGTCTCAGTGGACCCGGCACCTCCGTGACGGCCGCCTCCTCGATGCTCCGCTCGATCTCCCCGGACAGGGACGCCGAACGAACTCCGAGAGTTCAGTGAGCAAGCGGCCTCAGATCAGGAACGGGACGCCCGGCGGCAGAAGACGAGTCGGCCAGTCTTGACCGGACGCGGCACGCCTTGACCGGCTGCGGGTGTTTCCGGGGAAACGCTTCAGGATTCCTGTGCGCGGTGATGAGGCAGCCGTGGGATCTCGATGGCCGGGCAGCGGTCCATCACCATCTCCAGGCCCGCCGCACGGGTCCGGTCGTACGCCGCCTCGTCGATCACACCGAGCTGGAACCAGACGCCCTTCGCGCCCTTGGCGACCGCCTCGTCCGCGACGGCCCCGGCGAGGTCGCTGTTCACGAACACGTCCACGACGTCCACGTCGAAGGGGATGTCCGCCAAGCTTGCGTATCCCTTCTCCCCGTGCACCGTCTCCGCCTTCGGATGCACCGGCACGACGCGCTTGCCGAAGCGCTGGAGGACGGCGGCGACGCCGTACGCCGCGCGCTGCCGGTTCGACGACAGGCCCACCACGGCCCAGGTGTCGCCGAGCTCGGTGAGGATCCTGCGGACCGTTGCCTCGTCGCCGTACACCGGCGGCCTCCTTGGAAGTCGTGGACGAACTGCTCTCCCTTTCAACGGCGGCGGGCGCACGGTGATTCCCCGGACGGCCCCCGTGATAGCTTGCCGGGGCCAGTCGAACCCATGTACGTGGGTCAGGGAATCCGGTGCGAATCCGGAACTGACGCGCAGCGGTGAGGGGGACGGGCGGGGCCTCGGCCACTGGACTCCCTCGCGGACGTCCGGGAAGGCGCCCCGATCCGGCTGAACCCGAGTCCGAAGACCTGCTGGCGGCCCCCGCGGCCGCGCGCGGCGGGGGAGCACCGTACGACCGGGCTCCGCGATCGAGCCCTCGACGACTGAGGACTGGTTCTCGTGCCCCTCGCCCGACCCGCCCGTGCCGCCGCACTGCTCGCGGCCGGCTCCCTGCTCCTGACCGGCTGCGGCGGCGGCACGTCCACCGACGCGAAGGCCGCCGTCACGCTCACCGACTGCGGACACGAGGTCCGCGTCACCGCCCCGCCACGGCACGCCGTGTCCCTGAACCAGGGCACCACCGAGATCCTGCTCTCCCTGGGTCTGGCCGACCGCCTCGCGGGCACGGCCACCTGGACCGACCCCGTGATGAAGGGGCTGGAGAAGGCGAACGCGACGGTGCCGCGCATCGCCGACGACACCCCGTCCTTCGAACGCGTCCTGGACACCGAGCCCGACTTCGTCACCGCGTCCTTCGTCTCCACTCTCGGCAAGGGCGGCGTCGCCACCCGCGAGCAGTTCGAGAAGCTCGGCGTCCCCACCTACGTCTCGCCGTCCGACTGCGTCGGCAAGGACAATGCGGGCGGCGGTGACGGCGCACGCGACAAGGCCCTGGGCATCGACACCGTCTACGGCGAAGTGCACGACCTCGCGACCGTCTTCGGTGTGCGGGAGCGCGGCGACGAGCTCGTGGCCTCCCTCCGGCAGCGGATGAAGAGGGCGACGGCGGGCGTCGACGCCTCCGACATCACCCTCCTGTACTGGTTCGCGAACTCCGAGTCGCCCTACATGGCGGGCTGTTGCGGAGCGCCCGGCATCATCACCCGTGCCCTCGGCGCGAAGAACGTCTTCGACGACACCCACGAGGAGTGGCCGCAGGTCAACTGGGAGACGGTCGCCGACCGTGACCCCGACGTCCTCGTCATCGGCGACCTGACCCGCAAGTCCCAGACGGCCGAGTCGGCCGCGAAGAAGATCGCCTTCCTGGAGTCCAACCCGGTCACCAGGAACATGGACGCCGTCCGGCACAAGCGGTACGTGCTGCTGAGCGGGCAGGCCATGAACCCGACCATCCGCACCGTCGAGGGTGTGGAACAGGTGGCCGCCGGGCTGCGCCGGTTCGGACCGGTGAAGTGACCGCCCAGGGGCTTCCGGCCGCCGGGACCAGGCCCCGGCGCCGGGCGGGACTCGCGCTGGGCGCGGCCGGGACCGTCGCGCTCGTCGTCTCCCTCGCCGTGGCCATCACCATCGGCCCCGCCGACATCGGCGTCGCGGACGTGTGGTCCGTCGTGGCCGCCCATCTCGGCCTGGGCAGCTCGGAGCTGACACCGATCCGGGACGGCATCGTCTGGCAGCTGCGGCTGCCGCGCACCCTGCTCGCGGCCGTGTGCGGGGCCGGACTCGCCGTCTGCGGGGCGGTGATGCAGTCGCTGCTGCGCAACCCGCTGGCCGACCCCTTCGTGCTCGGGGTGTCCTCGGGCGCCTCCACCGGAGCGGTGCTCGTCGTCGTACTCGGCGTGGGCGGCGGTGCCCTCCCGGTGTCCGCCGGGGCGTTCCTGGGCGCCCTGCTGTCGTTCGCGCTGGTGCTGCTGCTCAGTCACACCCTCGGCGGCACCACCGACCGGGTCGTCCTCGCGGGCGTCGCCGCCATGCAGCTCTTCTCCGCGCTCACCTCCTTCATCGTGCTGACCTCCGCCGACGCCGAGACCACCCGCGGTGTGCTGTTCTGGCTGCTCGGCTCGCTCGGCGGCGCAGGCTGGACCGATGTCCGGCTGTGCCTGGCCGCGCTGGCGGTGGCGCTGGTGGTGTGTCTGCCGTACGCCCGTACTCTCGACGCCTTCGCCTTCGGGCAGGACGCCGCCGCCGCGCTCGGCGTGTCCGTCGCCCGCACCCGCCTGGTGCTGCTGTGCGTCACAGCCCTGCTCACGGCCGCGCTGGTCAGCTCGGCCGGGGCGATCGCCTTCGTCGGACTGGTCCTGCCGCACGCGGCCCGGGCCCTGACCGGTCCCGGGCACGGGCGGCTGCTGCCGGTCACCGCCCTCGCGGGAGCGGTCTTCCTGGTGTGGGTGGACACCCTGGCCCGTACCGTGCTCGACCCGCAGGAGGTTCCGGTGGGTGTCGTGACGTCGCTGATCGGGGTGCCGGCGTTCGTGGCGGTGCTGTACCGGACCAGGAGGGCGCGGTGAGCGGCGCTGAAGCACCGGCGGGGGCGGGACTGCGGGCCGACCGGCTCAGCCGCCGAGCCGACGGGCGTCTCATCCTGGACGGCGTCGCCCTCGCACCGGAGACCGGCTCCACGGTCGGCGTGCTCGGACCCAACGGCTCCGGCAAGTCCACGCTGCTGCGGTTGCTGGCCGGGCTGCTCACGCCGACCTCCGGCGTTGTCACCCTCGACGGCACACCGCTGGCCGAGCTGCCCCGCCGCACGGTCGCGCGCCGCCTCGCCGTCGTCGAGCAACAGTCGTACACCCAGGTCGAGTTGACGGTGGAGGACGTCGTACGGCTCGGCCGCGTCCCGCACCGCCGGGCCTGGACGCCCGTCTCGGCCGACGATGAACGGGCGGTGCGCGCAGCCCTGGAGCGCACGGGCCTCGCCGACCGGGCCGGCCGGCTCTGGCACACCCTCTCGGGCGGCGAACGCCAGCGGGTGCAGATCGCCCGCGCGCTCGCCCAGGAACCCCGTGAACTCCTCCTCGACGAACCCACCAACCACCTCGACATCCACCACCAGCTCGACCTGCTCGCCCTGATCACGGCCCTGCCGGTCACGGCCGTCGTCGCCCTGCACGACCTCAACCTCGCGGCGATGTACTGCGATCGGGTCCTGGTGCTGAGCGCGGGGCGGGTCGTGGCGGGAGGCACTCCGGACGACGTCCTCACCGCGGAGCTCATCGCCGAGGTGTACGGGGTGCGGGCCGCCGTCAGCCGGGAAGGGCCCGACGGGCGGCCCCATGTGCGGTACCTCGGCACGCTGGCCTGACAGAGCGTGCCGGGAAGGGCCGACGGGGGCGTCCCCCACGCGTGGTACCTCGGCATGCCGGCCTGCGGGAGCCGGCACCGACGGCACCCGAGACTGGTCCGATCGCGCCACAGTGGCCGGAAAAGGCCGGGTCTGCCTGCGCGGGCCCGCCCACCCGCCTACGCTCGCCTCGTGCTGCGCATCATCGACGCCCGAACCCGTGAGCCGGTCGACGCCGCTCCGGCCCGCCGGGGCCTGACCCGCGTCCAGGTGCACGCGTCGGACTCCGACACGACGAACTTGCGCGTGCTGCTCGTCGGGGACCTGCTCGTGCGGACCCTGGAACTCGGCGGCACACCGGTGTGGGCCCTGCTGACCGGCGGCAACCGGCAGGCGGAGCTGCGCGCGGGCGCCACGACGCTCGGCATCCGCCCCTTCGAGGACAGCCCGGACGTCGGTGCCGGCCTGGGCGAGTCCCAGGTGGTCCACGTCGCCGCCGAGGGTGGGGCGGCACCCGACGGGGTGCGGATCGCCGTCGCGCCCGTCGAGCCGGGCCCGCCGGACCCCTCCGACCCCGCCGTCCTGCGCCTCGCCCTGCTCACCCGGCACCACAGCGCCCCCCTCCGGCTGGAGACGGCCGGACTCGACGACGCCCGCGCCACCCTCGCCCGCTGGCGCACCGCGGTGGCCCGCTGGGCGCGCCGGCCCTCGCGGCCGGTTCCCGACGCCGTACGGGAGCGGCTGCGCGAGGCCTGGGAGGACGACCTGGACGTGCCCCGGGTGCTGGACGTCCTGCGTCAGGTCGAGACCGAGCCGGGCCTCGCGGACGGCGCCCGTTTCGAGACCTACTCCTACGCCGACCGGCTCCTGGCCCTCGACCTCACCCGCGACCTGGGATCCCCGTCATGATCGAACGCGCCGGAGCCGGCCCGCTGCGCCGCCTGGTCCTGCTGCGGCACGCCAAGTCCGCCTGGCCCCTGGACGTCGCCGACCACGAGCGCCCCCTCACCCCACGCGGCCGACGGGACGCCCCCGCGGCGGGGCGGGCCCTGGCCGACGCCGACCTCCTGCCGGACCTCGCCCTGTGCTCCACCGCGGTCCGCGCCCGCCTGACCTGGGACCTGGTGGCGGCGCAGTGGGGCACACCCCCTCCGGTCCGGCACGACCGGCGGCTGTACGCCGCCGGGCCGCCGGGTCTGCTGGCCGTCGTGCACGAGGTACCGGCCGAAGTGGAGACGCTGCTGCTGATCGGGCACAACCCGGGCCTGGAGGAACTCGTCCTGGCCCTCGCCGGGGACGGCCTCGACGACACCCTGGAGCAGGTCCGCACCAAATTCCCCACCTCCGCGATCGCCGTACTGTCCTGGCGCGGCACGACCTGGCGGGCCCTCGCCCCCGGCGCCGCACTGCTCACGTCCGTGACCGTGCCCCGGGGTCCGAAGCACTAGGTCGTGTCCGCACAGTCCCGTCGTCCGCCCGGAGGGCGGGCCGCGCGGCGTCTGGTGCGTGCTCTCGGCGTGCCGGGCGGAGACCCGTACGGGACGGACTGCGGATGCGACCTGGCCCGGGCCCTGGGTTCCGGGCGCCGGCATTGCGGCCTTTCTGGTGATGTGTGCCCGGTCCGCGCTGCGACCGTGTCCCGCGGCGGGTATGGCGTCTGCGTCGAACGGCCTTGCCGATCCAGGAGGAGAGCAGCCATGCACGCAGTGATCCGGCGGTACGAAGGGGTGACCGACCCGGCTGAGGCGGGACGCCGGGTGAACGAGGAATTCCTGCCGATCGTCCGCCAGGTCCCGGGTTTCGTGGCTTACTACTGGGTCGACGCCGGCGGCGGGACGATGGTGTCGACCGGTGTCTTCCAGGACAGCTCCGGCGCCGAGGAGTCGACCCGGAGGGCCGGGGACTTCGTCCGGGACCGGCTCGCCGAACTGCTTCCGAACCCGCCCCAGGTCACGGCCGGTGAAGTCGTGGCCCACTCGTAGCGCAGGCCGCCGCGGCTCCGGCCGGGCGCCCCGTCGGGACGCTTCCAGCCGCGGGATTAGGCTGGCCGGATGCAGGACGAATACCGCACGGTGGCCGCCGCCGGCGTGCACGAGACCGAGGTCAGCCGCTCCCGCTTCCTGTGCGCCCTGGCCCCGGCGGCCACCGAGCAGGAGGCGCAGGACTTCATCACCGCGGTCCGCAAGGAGCACGCCGACGCCTCGCACAACTGCTGGGCCTATGTCATCGGCGCCGACGCCTCCGTCCAGAAGGCGAGCGACGACGGCGAACCCGGCGGCACCGCCGGCGTCCCCATGCTGCAGATGCTGCTGCGCCGCGACATGCGGTACGTCGTCGCCGTCGTCACCCGCTACTTCGGCGGGGTCAAACTCGGCGCGGGCGGGCTCATCCGGGCGTACGGCGGAGCGGTCGGCGAAGCCCTGGACACCCTCGGCACCCGCACCCGGCGCAGGTTCCGGCTGGCCACGGTCACCGTCGACCACCAGCGGGCCGGCAAACTGGAGAACGACCTGCGCGCCACCGGGCGCGAAGTCCGGGACGTGCACTACGGCGAGTCGGTGACGATCGAGATCGCCCTCCCGGACGCCGATGTCGACGCCTTCCGCTCCTGGCTCGCGGACGTGACCGCCGGGACGGCCGGTCTCGAAACGGGCGGGGAGGCGTACGGGGACGTGTGAGGGCGGCTCGGCCTCCCCGCCCCCGGTTGCCCCAGTCCCCGCATGCTCGCGTCCCCGGGTGCCCCGCTCCCGGGTTTCGGCGTGCTCTCGCGCTCCTGGGCTTGTGATGCGGCCCGCTCTGACGGCATCGCTCCGGAATGACCTGTTTCACAACCCAGTTGTGGACAAATCCCCTGAATATCCGCCGGACAGGGGTGACAGTCCGGGGTTCGTGGTGGACCAGGTGCCCGCACGGGTTAGCGTGGTGGGGCTGACGGCGGGCCGGACCGGCTCGTGTCGCCGACGAACGGACAGTAGGGGGAGACATGCAGGTCGGAGCGGCGTCTTGAGGTTGCTGCACACCTCCGACTGGCATCTCGGCCGGGCCTTCCACCGGGTCAACATGCTCGGCGCCCAGGCCGAGTTCATCGCCCACCTCGTCACGACCGTGCGGGAGCGTGCCGTGGACGCCGTGGTCGTGTCGGGGGACGTGTACGACCGCGCGGTGCCGCCGCTCGCCGCGGTCGAGCTGTTCGACGATGCCCTGCACCGCCTCGCCGGCCTCGGCGTGCCGACGGTGATGATCTCCGGGAACCACGACTCGGCCCGCCGGCTGGGCGTCGGAGCAGGTCTCATCGGGCGGGCCGGCATCCACCTCCGGACGGAACCCGCGGCAGCCGGCACTCCGGTCATGCTCGCCGACGCCCACGGCGACGTCGCCTTCTACGGACTGCCCTACCTCGAACCTGCCCTGGTCAAGGGCGAGTTCGGGGTGGAGAAGGCCGCGCACGAGACCGTGCTCGCCGCAGCCATGGACCGGGTCCGCGCCGACCTCGCCGCCCGCCCGCCCGGCACCCGCTCCGTCGTCCTCGCACACGCCTTCGTCACCGGCGGGGAACCCAGCGACAGCGAGCGGGACATCACCGTCGGTGGCGTCGCCGCGGTGCCGGCCGGGGTGTTCGACGGCGTCGACTACGTGGCGCTCGGCCACCTGCACGGCTGCCAGACCCTCACCGACCGCGTCCGCTACTCCGGCTCCCCGCTGCCCTACTCCTTCTCGGAAGCCGCCCACCGCAAGAGCATGTGGCTGGTCGACCTGGCCGCGGACGGCTCCGTCGACGCCGAGCGCGTCGACTGCCCGGTGCCCCGCACCCTGGTCCGGATCCGCGGCACGCTGGAGGACCTGCTCGCCGACCCCGCCCTGGCGCGGCACGAGGAGGCGTGGGTCGAGGCGACTCTCACCGACCCCGTCCGCCCGGCCGATCCGATGGCCCGGCTCGCCGAACGCTTCCCGCACACGCTCAGCCTCGTCTTCGACCCCGACCGCGACGAGGACGAGTCCGAGGTGTCGTACGCCCGGCGTCTCGCCGGCCGCAGCGACCAGCAGATCGCCGAGGACTTCGTCGCCCATGTGCGCGGCACCGGGCCCGACCCGCACGAACAGGGCGTGCTGCGGGACGCGTTCGACGCGGTACGGGCCGACGAGACCGTACGGGAGGTGGCCCGGTGAGGCTCCACCGGCTCGCGGTCACCGCCTTCGGCCCCTTCGGAGGCACACAGACCGTCGACTTCGACGAGCTGTCGGGCGCCGGGCTGTTCCTGCTGCACGGACCCACCGGCGCGGGCAAGACCTCCGTCCTGGACGCCGTCTGCTACGCCCTCTACGGCTCGGTGCCGGGCGCCCGGCAGGGCGGCGGCCAGGGCACGGCGCTGCGCAGCGACCACGCCGCACCCATGACCCGCACCGAGGTCACCCTCGACCTCACCGTCGCCGGGCGCCGCCTGGAGGTCACCCGCCAGCCGCCCTGGGAGCGCCCCAAGAAACGCGGCACCGGCACGACCCTGGACAAGGCCCAGACCTGGCTGCGCGAGTACGACGCGACAGCCGGGGCCTGGAAGGACCTGAGCCGCTCCCACCAGGAGATCGGCGAGGAGATCACCCAGCTGCTCGGCATGAGCCGGGAACAGTTCTGCCAGGTCGTGCTGCTGCCGCAGGGCGACTTCGCCCGGTTCCTGCGCGCCGACGCCGAGGCCCGCGGCAAACTGCTCGGCCGCCTGTTCGACACCCGCCGCTTCGCCGACGTGGAGAAGCGCCTCGCCGAACGGCGCCGCACCACCGAGGCCCGGGTGCGCGACGGGGACGCGGAACTGCTGGCCGACGCCCACCGCATGCAGCAGGCCGCGGACGACGCCATGGCACTGCCCGAACTCGCCCCGGGCGAACCGGGCCTCGCCGAGGCCGTACTGAGCGCCGCCGCCGTGGCCCGCAGCACCGCCCGCGAACAGCTCACCGTCACCGCGTGCACGCTCACCGCCGCCGAGGCGGCGCACTCCGCCGCCGGCCGCGTCCTGGACGAGGTCCGCGAACGGGCCCGTCTCCAGCTGCGCCACGCGGAGGCCCGGGAACGGGCGGCGGACCTGGAACAGGGAGCCGAGGCCTACCGGGAGGCCCAGACGCTCATGGAGCGGGCCCGCAAGGCCGAAACCGTCGCGCCCGCCCTCGACCTGCGGGAAGCCGCCGAAGCCGAACACCGCCGGGCAGCCGCCGCCGAGGCACGGGCGCGTGCCCTGCTGCCGGAGACCTTCGCCGACGCGGGCGCGGCCGGGCTCGCCGCCGCCGCCCGCAGGGCCGCCGAGGAACTGGGCGGGCTGGACTCGGCCCGCCGTGCCGAGCGGCGGCTCGCCGAACTCCTCGACGAGCGCGCCGACCTGGACCGCCAGGACCGCGCGGACACCGACCTGCTGCAGGACGCGGAGGGCTGGCTCGACGGCTGGGAGGAGCGGCGTACCGCGCTCCAGGCCGGTGTCGAGTCCGCGCAGCGGGCCGCCGCCCTCGCCGAACAGCTCGCCGTGCGGCGCGAGCCCGCGCAGCAGCGGCTGCGGGCGGCCCGCATGCGTGACCAGCTCGCCCAGGACACGGACCGGGCCGTCGACCGGGTGCGCACCGCCCGGGACGAGACCCTGCGGGCCAAGCAGCACTGGCTCGAACTCAAGGAGCAGCGCCTGCACGGCATCGCCGCCGAACTGGCCGCTCACCTCGCAGACGGCGAGCCCTGCGCCGTCTGCGGGGCCACCGAACACCCCGCCCCCGCCCGCAAGGTCGCCGGGCACGTCGACCGCGAGGCGGAGGAGCAGGCACTCACCGCCTACCAGCGCGCCGACGAACAGCGCGCCGGCGCCGAGCGGGAACTCGGGGCCGCCCGGGAGGCACTGGCCGCAGCCACCGCGGAGGCCGGTGACGCCCCCACCGGCCAACTCGTCGAGGAAGCCGAGGAGCTGGAGGAGCGGTACGCGCGGGCCCGCAGCGCCGCCGCCGAACTCCACGCCGCGCAGGAGCGGCTGCGGCAGGCCGGGCAGGAGCACGAACGACGCCTCGCCGCCCGGCAGGAGACGGCCGTGCGGACCGCCTCCCGGGTCGGTCACCGGGAGCGGCTGGACCGCGAACGGGCCGCGCTGGAGAAGGAGCTGGACCGGGCGCGGGGTTCCCTGGACAGCGTCGCCGCGCGGGCCGCACAGCTGGAGCGGCGCACCGCGCTGCTGACGGACGCCGCCGACACCGCCCGCGCCGCCGAGGACACCGCCCAGCGGCTGAAGGACGCCGACGCCCGGCTCGCCGACGCCGCCTTCCGGGCCGGCTTCGAGACGCCGCAGGCCGCGGCAGCCGCCCTCCTCGACCGTGCCGCCCACCGCGAGCTGCAGCGCCGCCTGGACGCCTGGCAGCACGAGGAGGCCGCCGTACGGGCCGTGCTCGCGGAGGCCGACACGGCCGCGGCCGCCCGCGAACCGCAGGCCGACCCGGACGCGGCGCAGCAGGCCGCCGACGAGGCGGCCCGGCGGCTGCGCGACGCCGCCTCCGCCCATGACGCCGCGCAGCGGCGCTGCGCCGACCTCGACCGGCTCTCCGCCCGGGCGGCCGCCTCCGTACGCCGGCTGGCGCCGCTGCGCCAGGAGTACGACCGCGTCGCCCGGATGGCCGGCCTCGCCGCCGGGACCTCGGCGGACAACGAACGCCGGATGCGCCTGGAGTCGTACGTCCTGGCGGCCCGGCTGGAGCAGGTCGCCGCCGCCGCGACCGTACGGCTGCGCCGGATGTCGTCCGGCCGCTACACCCTCGTCCACTCCGACGACCGCACCGGGCGCGGCCGCAGCGGGCTCGGACTGCACGTCGTCGACGCCTGGACCGGCCGTGAACGCGACACGGCGACGCTGTCGGGCGGCGAGACGTTCTTCGCCTCGCTCGCCCTGGCGCTCGGCCTCGCGGACGTCGTCACGGACGAGGCGGGCGGGGTGCGGCTGGACACCCTCTTCATCGACGAGGGCTTCGGCAGCCTCGACGACCAGACCCTGGACGAGGTCCTCGACGTCCTCGACTCGCTGCGTGAACGCGACCGCAGCGTCGGCATCGTCAGCCATGTCGCCGATCTGCGGCGCCGGGTCCACGCCCAGCTCGAAGTGGTCAAGGGCCGCTCCGGGTCGACACTGCGGCAGCGCGGCGCCGGCTGAGGTCAGCGGCCCAGGGGGCGCCGGGGGAGGGGCGAGGAGTACACCACGCTCGTGGTCACCGAGCCGAGCGCCCCGATCTTGCCCGACACCTCCTCCAGATGGCGCATCGAGCGGGCCGTGACCTTGATGACGAAACAGTCGTCGCCCGTGACGTGGTGCGCCTCCAAGATCTCGGGCGTCACCGAGACGAGGTCGTGGAAGGGCTTGTAGTTGCCGTTCGGGTAGCGCAGGCGCACGAACGCCAGGATCGGCAGGCCCAGCCGCTCCGGGTCGACCACCGCCGCGTAGCCCTGGATGACCCCGGCCTCCTCCAGGCGGCGCACCCGCTCGGTGACCGCGCTCGCGGACATGGACACGGCACGGGCCAGCTCGGCGAAACTGGCCCGGCCCTCCCGCTGGAGGACCTCGAGGATGCGCCAATCGATGGCGTCCGGGGAATACGCGGTCATTCCCGAGGGATAGCAGGGGGAATCCCCGGCGGATCAAGCGGACCGCCGGGGATCGTCACTTCTGGGGCGGGCAGGGCGGCCGTAGTTTTCTCGGCATGACCACCACCGTGAACCCCGTGCTGCGCGTCGCCCCCGCCGCTCCTGCCGCGGCCGCCGCCCACTTCCGCGCCGCTCTCGCCTTCCACACCGACGTGTCCGACGTCGCCGCCGCTCTCGACGCAGGCGGTGACCCCGGCTTCGTCCTCGTCGACTCACGCTCCACCGAGGCCTGGGACCAGGGCCACGTCCCGGGCGCGCTCCACCTGCCGACCGCGCTCGTCCCCGAGCAGGCCGGACAGCTCCTCGACCGGACGGTGCCGGTCGTGACGTACTGCTGGGGCCCCGGCTGCAACGGCGCCGCCCGCTCGGCCCTCGCCCTCGCCGAACTCGGCTACCAGGTCAAGGAGATGCTCGGCGGCTTCGAGTACTGGGTGCGCGAGGGCCTGGAGTTCGAGACCTGGCAGGGGCGCGGGCGCAGGGCGCCGGACCCCCTGACGGCCCCCGTGGGCGCCGACGACTGCGGCTGCTGAACCCCTGCTCATGTGACGCGAGTTGACCCTGTAGGTTCTTGCGCCATGGTGCGATACGCGGAGCCGGGCGCGGTGCAGTGGGTGGAGTCGGGCGGCGGGCCGCTGATAGCGGTACCGGAGACCGTCCTGCCGTTCTGGGCGGGCGCCGACGGCGAGGAGACGGCCTCGGACTACGACCGGGCCTGTGAGGTGGACGGCCACGTCGGCCTCCTCCCGGTCGGCGACTCCACCGCGCTGGTCCTGGGGGACGAACCCGCCGCGACCGCGTACCTGCCCGGCCACGGCGTGTTCGTGCGGTGGCGGGCCGGCGACTCCGAGGAGGAACTGCTGGCGAGCGTGGAGCCGGCCGTCGACGCCGCGCACTGGGAGCCGGAAGTGTACTGGGACGTCCCGGGCGCGGTCCTGCTCTTCGACGCCGCCTGGCCCGGCACGGATCCCTCCGGGTCCGACCATGCGCGGGTCCCGCTGGAGCCGGGCAGGTACGCGGTCCGAGCGGCAACGGCCCAGCCGGGTCCGGAGACCTGGCTCGGCCTGGTCCGGCTCCGGTTGCTCACACCGAGGTAGTGCGGCACGCCCCGGCCGGCCGGGGAAAACCGCGTGCGCGGACCGGCCGTTTCCGATCACGCTGAACCCATGCCCCGCCTTCCCCACCCCGCCCCCGAGGAACTGCGCCGCGACCCCATGCCGCTGCGCGGCCGAACCGCGCTCGTCACCGGCGCCAGCCGCCGCGGCGGCATCGGGCACGCCGTGGCCCGCCGCCTGGCCGCGTACGGCGCGAGCGTCTATCTGCACCACCACGTCCCGCACGACACCGAACAGCCCTGGGGCGCGGACCGCCCCGAGGACGTCCTCGCTTCCGTCCGCGACGCGGCCGGCGACCCCGGGGCCCGGATCGTCGCGGGCCCGGGCGACCTGGCCGACCCGGCCGTACCCGCGGAACTCGTCGGCAGGGCAGCCGACGCGCTCGGCGGTCGGCTCGACATCCTCGTCGCCAACCACGCGCAGAGCGGGTGCGACGGCTCGCTGGACGAGATCGACGCGGCGATGCTCGACCGGCACTGGTCGGTCGACACCCGCGCGGTCCTGCTGCTCGTCCAGGCACACGCCCGGTCGAGGCCGCCCGGCCCCGGAGGCCGCGTGATGATGATGACCTCGGGGCAGGACATCGCGGGCGGTATGCCGGGCGAGATCGCCTACGCCCTCCAGAAGGGCGCCCTCGCCTCGATCACCCGCTCCCTGTCGACGACGCTCGCCGAGCGGGGCATCACGGTCAACACCGTCAACCCGGGCCCCGTGGACACGGATTACCTGACCGGCGAGGTCTACGACGCCGTCGCCGCCCGCTTCCCCACGGGCCGGTGGGGCATGCCCGACGACCCGGCCCGTCTCATCGCCTGGCTCGCGACCGACGAGGCGGGCTGGATCACCGGCGAGGTCATCAACTCCGAGGGCGGATTCCGCCGCTGATCACAGGGCCGACAACTCGTCCACCAGGTCGTCCAGACCGAGTGAGCCCTGCGACAGCGCCGCCATGTGCCAGGCCTTCGGGTCGAAGGCGTCGCCATGGCGGGCGCGGGCGTTCTCGCGGCCCAGCAGCCACGCCCGCTCGCCGAGCTTGTAACCGATGGCCTGGCCCGGCATGGACAGGTAGCGGGTCAGCTCGCTCTCCACGAAGTCGGCCGGCCGGCTGCTGTGCGAGCCGAAGAACTCCTGCGCCAGCTCGGCCGTCCAGCGCTCGCCGGGGTGGAAGGGCGAGTCGTCCGGGATCGTCAGCTCCAGGTGCATGCCGATGTCGATGATGACGCGCACGGCCCGCATCATCTGCGCGTCCAGGTAGCCGAGCCGGCGCTCCGGGTCGGTCAGGAAGCCCAGTTCGTCCATCAGGCGCTCCGCGTACAGCGCCCAGCCCTCGGCGTTGGCGCTCACCATGCCGACGCTCGCCTGGTAGCGGGAGAGGTCCTGCGCCACGTGCTTCCACTGGGCCAGCTGGAGGTGATGGCCGGGCACGCCCTCGTGGTACCAGGTCGACACCAGGTCGTAGACCGGGAAGCGCGTCTCGCCCATGGTGGGCAGCCAGGTGCAGCCCGGGCGCGAGAAGTCGTCCGAGGGGGGCGTGTAGTAGGGGGCAGCGGCACTGCCCGGAGGGGCGATGCGCGACTCCACCCGGCGCACCCGTTCGGCCAGGTCGAAGTGGGTGCCGTCGAGCGCGTCCATCGCCTCGTCCATGAGGCTCTGCAGCCAGTCGCGGACCTCGTCGACGCCCTCGATGTGCGTGCCCTGCGCATCGAGGTGGGCCAGCGCCTCCCACGGTGTGCCGGCGCCCGGCAGGATCTTCTCGGCCTCGGTCTTCATCTCGCCGAGGAGGCGGTGGTACTCGGACCAGCCGTAGGCGTACGCCTCGTCCAGGTCGAGGTCCGTGCCGTTGAAGTAGCGCACCCAGCGGGCGTACCGCTCCCGGCCCACCACGTCCGGCGCGCCCTCGACGGTCGGCGCGTACACGTCCCGCATCCAGTCGCGCAGCCGGACCACGGCCTCGGTGGCCGAGCGGGCGGCGGTGTCCAGCTCGGACCGCAGGGAGTCGGGGCCGGCGGCCGCGTACTGCTCGAACCAGCCGTGGCCCTCCCCGTCCGCGTCGGCCCACTCGCCCAGCTGCTGCACGAACGTGGCCGTGGCGCGGGGCCCGCCGTACAACTTGCGCTCCAGGCCGAGCGCCAGGGACTCCCGGTAGCCCTCCAGCGCCGCCGGGACCGCGCGCAGTCGCTCGGCGATCGCCGTCCAGTCCTGCTCCGTCTGCGCCGGCGTCACGGTGAACACCTGCCGCACCGCGTGCGCGACGGAGCTCAGGTTGCTGACGGACCGCAGGCTCTCGTCGGCCTCGTGCACCGCGAGTTCGGCACCGAGCCGCTCGCGCAGCAGTCGCGCGCACCGGCGCTCGATGTCGCTGTCCGCGCCGGGCAGCCGCTCGGCCTCGTCCAGCCGGGCCAGCGTCCGGCGCGCCAGCTCGGCGAGTGCCTCCTGCCCCGCGGGCGAGGTGTCGGGCAACTTGCTCGAACTCTCCGTGTCGCCGAGGTACGTGCCGGTGATCGGGTCGAGGGCGACGAGCTCGTCGACGTACGCGTCGGCGACCTCACGGGGCAGCGGGCTCTTGATCTCAGACATGCGGCCATCCTCGTACGGCGGACCGCGCACGTCACGCGGATTGAGCCGAGGGCGAAGGCGGCAGCAGCGGGCCGCACTCCCACTGCTGGAAGATCAGCCGCGTCTCCACCCGGGCCACCTCCCGCTGCGACGTGAACTCGTCCAGCACCAGCCGTTGCAGATCGGCCATGTCGGCGACCGCGACATGCACCAGATAGTCGTCGGGACCGGTCAGGTGGAACACCGTCCGCGACTCCGGCAGGGCCCGGATCCGCTCCACGAACGGCCCCACCAGCTCCCGCCGGTGCGGCCTGACCTGCACCGACAGCAGGGCTTCCAGCCCCCGTCCCAGCTTCGCCGGATCCAGTTCCAGCCGGTGCCCGAGGATCACGCCCGAGCGCCGCAGCCGGGTCACCCGGTCCAGACAGGTGGACGGTGCCACCCCGACCTGGGCGGCGAGATCCCGGTAGGTCGCCCGGGCGTCGTTCTGCAACAGCCGCAACAGATGGAGGTCCACCGGATCCAGTACGACGGATTCAGCCATTGGCCGAACTTAACACGGGGTGCGTATCCGGCAGCCCGGTCGATGTTCACTCTTGCCCACCATGGACATGGACACAACGAGCACGCGCGCTCACGACGACATACGCACCGCACCGCGAGCCCTCGCCACCGAGGCCGTGCACGCCGGCCGGGACGACCTGGCCCGTCAGGGGCTGCACGCCCCGCCGATCGACCTGTCCACCACCTACCCGTCGTACGACAGCCGCGGCGAGGCGGCCCGGATCGACGCCTTCGCCACCACCGGCGCCGAGCCGGACGGCCCGCCCGTCTACGGGCGGCTCGGCAACCCGACCGTGGCCCGTTTCGAGACGGCCCTGGCCCGACTGGAGGGCACCGAGGCGGCGGTCGCCTTCGCCAGCGGCATGGCCGCGCTCAGCGCCGTCCTGCTCGTACGCGGCTCCATGGGCCTGCGGCACGTCGTCGCCGTACGCCCCCTCTACGGCTGCAGCGACCATCTGCTGACCGCGGGGCTGCTGGGCTCGGAGGTGACCTGGACCGACCCGGCCGGCGTCGCCGACGCCCTGCGCCCGGACACCGGCCTCGTCCTCGTCGAGTCCCCGGCCAATCCCACCCTCGCCGAGGTCGACCTGCGGGCCGTCGCACACGCCTGCGGTTCGGTGCCGCTGCTGGTGGACAACACCTTCGCCACGCCGGTCCTCCAGCGTCCCGCGGAGCACGGTGCCCGGCTGGTCCTGCACAGCGCCACCAAGTACCTCGGCGGGCACGGCGACGTCCTCGCCGGCGTGGTCGCCTGCGACGAGGATTTCGCGGGCCGGCTGCGCCAGGTGCGCTTCGCCACCGGCGGTGTCCTGCACCCACTGGCCGGCTACCTGCTGCTGCGTGGCCTGTCCACCCTCCCCGTCCGGGTCCGGGCGGCCTCCGCCACGGCCGCCGAACTGGCCGGGCGCCTCGCCGCCGATCCGCGGATCGCGCGGGTGCACTACCCGCGCATCGGCGGCGCGATGGTCGCCTTCGAGGTGCACGGCGACCCGCACGAGGTGATCGCCGCGGTCCGCCTGATCACCCCGGCGGTGAGCCTCGGCAGCGTGGACACCCTCATCCAGCACCCGGCCTCCATCAGCCACCGCATCGTCGACGAGGACGACCGCAGGGGAGCCGGCGTGAGCGACCGGTTGCTCAGGATGTCAGTGGGCCTGGAAGACGTCGAGGACCTCTGGTCGGATCTCGACGCAGCCCTGGGACGACGCCCCGGCAGGGGTGCGGGGAACTGCGCGACGAGCCACACCGAACCCGTACCCGCCCACTGACGCACGCCCCTACGGCGCGGAGGCGCTCCCCAGCTCCTCCGCGCTCGTCACGACCGCCTCGCCCAGCCGCGCCGTGATCACCAGCGTCCCCTCCTCGACCTGGTAGTCCAGAGGCAGTCCCAGCCCCCGCATCGCTGCGACCATTCCGGTGTTGGACGCCTGCGTCACGGCGTACACGCTGGAGCACCTCGCCTCGACGGCCAGGGCCACCAGCCGCGACAGCAACTCCGCCCCGACGCCCCGCCGCTGCCAGGTGTCCTCGACGAGCAGCGCCACCTCCGTCTCGTCCCCGTCCCACAGGAGGTGACCGAGCCCGACGATCCGCCCGGAGGCCGTCTGCACCGCGAGCGTGCGGCCGTAGCGCGGACTGAGCAGGTGGTTGAGGTACCGGTCGGCGTCGTTGACGGGACCGTGATAGCGCTGCTTCAGCGTGCGCGGCGAGCACCGCTCGTGCATCGCCCTGGCCGCTTCGAGGTCGCGTGTGTCGGCCCGCCGCACGGTGATGTCACTGCCTTCGGCGAGCGTGAACACGTCCCGCCCGTGCGGCAGCCGGGGCCCGAGCCGGGCGTCCAGTTCGACCAGGGCCCTCGCCCGGGCGAACTCGGTCGGGGTGAACGGCAGATACGGCCGCTCCACGATGATCACGCCGCCTTCCGGAGCGCGCAGCCGCATCACCGTGTCGTCGAGGGCCCCCTCCACGGCGAGGGGCTCGGGCGCCCGGGCGGCACCGGCCGGAGCGGGCCGCGACCGGATCGTGCAGCGGCCCAGCAACTGCCGCAGCGCGAGGGGGAGTTCCGCCGAGTCCAGGGCGGTGCGGGCAGCGAGTCCGAGGACCCGGGTCGGCGCGTCCACCAGGTCGTGGGCGTCGGCCCGCTCGATCCAGGTGTCGGTGCCGCCGGCCGACTCGACGGCCGTGGTGATCGTGGACGCCGGCAGATCCGCCGGTCCCCGCAGCAGGAACTCGTCGACCGTGCCCTCGGCGAGCGGGTGCGTCTGGAGGCTCACGATGTCGACGCGCCGCCCGGCCAGGGCGCCGCACAGCGCCGCCAGTGCCCCCGGTTCCTCCTGGACCGTGGTCCGCATCCGCCACAGGGTGTGCGCCCCCGGCACCGTTCCCGGCGCCGGGGACCCGGTATCACTCGTCGGCGGTTCGTGTTCCTGGCGTCGTGTCCGCCAGACGTGGAACGCCGCCGTGATCCGCTGCCACGAGGTGGCGGGGCGGCAGTTGTCGTCGGTGTGCGTCACGTGGGTCACTTCTCGCGTCATGCACCCACTGTGACGGAGCGGTGTTGCGTGATCGCGAACGCATTGTGACCGGCGGGTAAAGGAGGCATTGTGCCCTCTTTGTCGACGCTTCAAACGTTGCGCTGCGTGCCTACTGGCCGACCAGGCCCGGCTGGAGCGTCTTCGTGAACAATACGGTGCCGTCCTGCTCCCGCAGACGTACCGTCAGTTCGCCGCTGTGGCCGTCGATGCCGACCTCGCCGAAGAACTGGTAGCCTCCGGCGGGGGAGACGTTGGCGGTGGTCGGGGCCTTCACGAACACGCGGTCCGGGCCGAAGGTGCCGTCGAGTGCGTTCGCGGGGAAGGCTCCGGCGTTGAGCGGGCCCGAGACGAACTCCCAGAACGGCTCGAAGTCGGTGAAGGCGGCCTTCGACGGCTGGTAGTGCTGTGCCGAGGTGTGGTGCACATCGGCCGTGAGCCACACCGTGCCCGTGATCCGCCGGTGCTTGACGAACCGCAGCAGTTCGGCGACCTGCAGCTCGCGGCCGAGCGGCTCGCCGGGGTCGCCCTGCGCGACGGCCTCGATGTGGGGCGCGTCCGGGACGACCAGTCCGAGCGGCATGTCGGAGGCGATCACCTTCCACACCGCCCGCGACCGGGACAGCTCGCGCTTGAGCCACGCCAGTTGCTCACTGCCGAGGATGCCCTGCGGGTCGGTGGTCTGGTCGTCGGTCGAGTTCGCGTTGCGGTGGGTGCGCATGTCCAGGACGAACACGTCCAGCAGCGGGCCGTGGTGCTGCACGCGGTAGACCCGGCCGTCGGGGCGGCGCAGCGTGGAGATCGGGAAGTACTCGGAGAACGCCTGGCGTGCGCGGGCGGCGAGCACGTCCACGCGCTTCTCGGTGTAGCGGGTGTCGGTGAGGATCTCGCCCGGGTACCAGTTGTTGACGACCTCGTGGTCGTCCCACTGGACGACGGACGGGACCCGGGCGTTGAAGGCGCGCAGGTTCTCGTCCAGCAGGTTGTAGCGGAAGTTGCCGCGGAACTCCGCCAGCGTCTCGGCGACCTTCGCCTTCTCCTCGGTCGTGACGTTGCGCCAGGTCCGCCCGTCGGGCAGGGCCACGGTCCCGGTGATCGGGCCGTCGGCGTAGACGGTGTCGCCGCTGCAGAGGAAGAAGTCCGGGTCCAGGGAGCCCATCGCGTCGTAGATGCGGTAGCCGCCGCGCTCCGGGTTGATGCCCCAGCCCTGCCCCGCGAGGTCGCCGGACCAGACGAACCGCACGCCGTCGCGGCGCTTGGCGGATGCCGTGCGGAACGTGCCGGTGACCGGCTCGCCGGCGCGGCGCGGGTCGTCCGGGTCTGCCAGCAGTACGCGGTAGTGGATCTGCTCGCCGGACGGCAGGCCGTGCAGCCGGGTCGTACCGGTGAAGTCGGTGCCCGGGCCCAGCAGTGGGCCGTGCCATCGGTGCGGGTTGCGGAACGACTCGGTCGCCGACGTCTCCACGATCATCCGGGCCGGGCGGTCGGAGCGCACCCACACCAGCCCGGAGTCGCAGGTCACGTCACCGGCCTGTACACCCCACCGCGCCGTCGGGCGCCCGGAGCGTGCGAACGCGGGCGCCGCGCCGAGGGCGGTGGGCAGGGTCAGGGCGGCCGACGCGGCGAGGGAGCCGCGCAGGACGCTACGGCGCCCGGGTGACGGACGGTGGGACTGGGACATGGATACGCCTCCAGGGACGGGATCCGGCCAAGTGTGCAGAGCCACACCTACGGGTACGTCGCGGCGCACACACGAACCCCAAGTGAACAACTGACCGCAGGGTGAGGGAACGCGCGAACCGGTCGGCTCACCCGGTCGCGGCCCGCGCCATCAGGCGCACGCCCTCGGCGATCCGGGCGGGCGGCACATGGGCGTAGCCCAGCACCAGCCGGACCTCCCCGGCCGGCTCGGCCGCCGCGGGCCCGGCCGGTGTGTGCGTGTAGGCCGAGAGCGCGCGCACCGCCACCCCCGCCTCCGCCATGCGTGCGAGGAACCGCTCCTCGGGCCCGTACCGCCGGGGCAGAGTGGCGATCACGTGCAGACCCGCGGCGATCCCGGACACCTCCGACCCCGGGAAGTGCGCGTCCAGGGCGGTGACCAGCGCGTCGCGCCGGTCACGGTAGGCGCGCTGGCAGCGCCGCAGCTGACGGTCGTAGTCGCCGCGCTCCAGGAAGCGGGCGAACAGCGCCTGGTCGAGGGCCGGATGGCCGAGATCCATGGTGCGCTTGCGTTCGACGACCTCCTCCGTCCAGGACTCGGGCACCAGCAGCCAGCCCAGCCGCAGGCCCGGCGCGAGGGACTTGCTGACCGAGCCGGTGTAGGCCACGTGGTCCGGGTCGAGGCCCTGGAGCGCGCCGACGGGGGCGCGGTCGTAACGGAAGTCGCCGTCGTAGTCGTCCTCCAGGACGATGCCGTCCACGGCGCGCGCCCAGTCCAGCAGTTCGGCCCGGCGCTCGGCCGAACAGGCGATGCCGGTGGGGAACTGGTGGGCCGGTGTCGTCACCACGGCCCGTACGCCGGACGCCCGCAGCGGCTCCAGGGCGACACCCTCGTCGTCCAGCGGCAGGGGTACGGCGGTGATCCCGGCCGACGCGTACAGCGCGTCGTGCTGGGGGCTGCCCGGGTCCTCCACGCCCACGGTGCTCAACCCGCGCGCGTGCAGCACGTGACCGAGCAGGGTCGTCGCCTGGGCCACGCCCGAGACGACCACGATCCGCTCGGGGTCGGCCACCACGCCGCGCCGCCGGGCGAGCAGCCCGGCCAGTGCGGTGCGCAGCCTCGGCAGCCCGCGCGGATCGGGATACCCCAGCTCCTGGTGCGGCAGTTCCGCGAGCACGGCGCGCTGCGCGGCGGCCCACGCCGCGCGCGGGAACAGCGCCAGGTCCGGCGTCCCGGGCACTAAGTCCGCACGGGTGCCGGACGCACGCGGAGCGAGATCGTGCGCCCGCGGCCGGACGGCCCGTACGGCCGCGCCCACCCACGTGCCGGCTCCCCGGCCGCTGCGCAGGTATCCCTCGGCCGTCAGCTGCTCGTACGCCTCGGTGACCAGCCCGCGCGACACCCCCAGGTCCGCCGCGAGGTCACGGCTCGACGGCAGCCGGGTGCCCGGCGCGAGGCGGCCCGAGCGGACCGCCTCGCGCAGCGCCGCCTGGAGGGAACGGCCACGCGTGCGTGCCGGTGCCGACGCGGCGGGGAGCAGCAGTTCCCAGGCGGCGGACGCGGAGCCGCCGCCCTGATCGCTCTGCGGTGGCCTCATGAGGGGAGACCTTAGAGGCTGCGCCCCGTAGGGGTCAGCGGCTGCCGTCGAGGACGACCCTGGCCACCAGCGCCGGGTCGTCGTTCATCGGGACGTGACCGCAGCCGGGCAGCCGCACCAGCCGGGCCCCGGGGATGACGCCCTTGGCACGCACGCCCTGGCGGGGGATGAGCAGCCGGTCCCGGTTGCCCCACGCCACGGTGACCGGGGTTCCCACGATGTCGTCGGTGAACTGCACGGTCCGGCCGGAGCGCAGGGTCTCGGAGAACCCCTGGGCCCGGGCCAGCGCGAGCGTCTCGGCGACCACCGCCTCGGCTGAACGGCGGCCCGGCCGGGCGTAGATGGTGCTCGTCAGCAGGGTGCGGCCGAGGGCCGGACGGGCCAGCCGCTCCACCAGCGGCGGCGGCATCCGCCGGGCGATCTGCCGCATCGCGCTCAGCACGGTGAAGGCGTAGCGGCGCTCCGCCTCGTTCCAGAACCCGGCCGGCGACAGGGCGGTGACCGAGCGGACGAGCTGGGCCCGGGCCAGGTCGAGCGCCAGCAGGCCGCCCAGCGAGTTGCCCGCCACGTGCGGCCGTTCGATCTCCAGCGCCTCGAAGAGGGCCGTCAGGACCGTGCTCATCGTGGGCAGGTCGTGCGCCATGCCGTCCGGGAGCGCCGGCGACTCACCGCAGCCCGGCAGGTCCACGGCGATCACGTCGCGTTCGGCCGCCAGCGCCGGGATCACCGGGTCCCACACCTGCCGGTGGTGTCCGATGCCGTGCAGCAGGAGCAGCGGTTCGCCGCTGCCCCGGCGCGTGTAGGACAGGGTCACACTCTGCTCGCCCCGCGCGGAGGCTACTTTGAAGGAGACGGTGGCGGACATGGGGTGCTCCTCGGCTGTACTCGCTGACGGACGCCGTAGACAGCTTGTCAGCAATTGCTACCCGCGGGTAGCCCCAAGGTGTCACCACCTTCACGGTGCCCGGCCGCTCAACGCGCCCGCCGTACCTCCAGGTTGAACTCACCATGCCCGAACTTCCGGAACAGGCCGGCCCACAGGGGCAGCCACATCTCCACGGCTCGGGCCGCCCGGATGCCGCCGAGGTCGAGCACGCGCTCCGCCGGCCAGCCGAACTCCCCGAGCAACGCCGTCACCTGCTCCTTGGCCCCCGGATCGTCCCCGCAGACGAAGACGTTGTGTTCGCCCGGCACGCGGGCCGGATCCACCATCACCCGGCAGTTGACCGTGTTCAGCGACTTCACCACGCGCGCGTGCGGGAACGCCCGCTGGAGCTGCTCGCCCACACTGTCCGATTCGACGGGGGACAGCCGCAGCTCGCCCTCCTCGAACCCCAGCGGGTTGGACACGTCCACCAGGACCTTGCCGTCGAGGTTCTCCGCGCCCGCCGCCTCCAGCGCGGCGAGCGCCACCCGCCCGCCGACCGCGTTCACCACGACCTCCCCGAACTCCGCCGCCTGTGCGAACGTCCCCGCGCCGGCCCGGGGGCCCGCGGCCGCGGCCCACTGCACGGCGGCCGTGTTGTCCGGGGTGCGCGAGCCGAGCCGCACCTCGTGCCCCAGCTCCACCAGCCGTCCGCCGAGCGTGCGCCCGACCTGTCCCGTGCCCAGCACCGCGTACCGCATCGCCACCTCCGTAGCCGTGGTCACCGATCAACGGCGCCCTGTCGGCCATTCTGTCCGGGAACGGCCGGTTCCGCCTGGACAGGGCCGCACCGGTGGGCTGGGATGGAGCCGTGACCACCGAGACCCCGACCGACGTGTTCGAAGCCCACCGACCCGTCCTGCTGGGCGTCGCCTACCGCATGCTGGGCCGCGTCGCCGACGCGGAGGACGTGGTCCAGGAGGCCTGGCTGCGCTGGTCCGGCAGTGACCGCGGCGATGTGCGCGAACCACGCGGCTACCTCGTACGGATCACCACCCGCCTCGCCATCGACCGGCTGCACCAGATCAAGGCCCGCGGCGAGACCTACGTCGGCCCCTGGCTTCCCGAGCCCTACGCCACCGACTTCGGCGACACGGTGCCGGACACCGCCGAACGGGCCGTGCTCGCCGACTCCGTCTCCCTCGCCGTACTCGTCGTACTGGAGTCGCTGTCACCCCTGGAGCGGGCCGTGTTCGTGCTGCGCGAGGCCTTCGGCTTCCCCTACGCCGACATCGCCACCATGCTCGACCGCGGCGAACCGGCGGTGCGCCAACTGGCCGGGCGGGCCCGCAAGCACGTCGAGGAACGACGCCCGCGCTTCGAGGTCGACCCCGCCCAGCGCCGCGACCTCACCGAACGCTTCCTCGCCGCGGCGGCCGACGGCGACCTCGAGGGCCTGATGGCGCTGCTCGCCCCGGAGGTCCGGCTCGTCGGCGACAGCGGCGGCAAGTCGCGGGCGCCGCTGCGGGTCCTGCGGACCGCCGACAAGGTGGGCCGGTTCCTCGTCGGCGCGGCGCAGAAGAGCCTTCCCGGCCTGTCGGTGCGCTTCCTGGAGCTCAACGGCGGCCCGGCCGCGCTGGTCCTGGCCGACGGCACGCCCGACTCCGTCTTCCAGGTCGATGTCGCCGACGGACGCGTCCAGTCCGTCTACATCATCCGCAACCCCGACAAACTGCGGTCCCTGACTGCCTGTTAGGCCTGCCGCCCGGGAGGCCCATGGCCTGGCATGAACGGCCCGTGAACGTTCCCGGCCATTGGTCTTGACCAAGGATCAGGGCCGCCCTATGGTCGCAGAGAAGTGCAACAACCTTTAATAAACAAGGGCGCTAAAACGCCGCCGACCACGGCGATTGCGGAGGACAGGGTGGGGACCACGCAGCTGGAATCGGTGCAGGAACCGAAGTACTGGCATCTCAAGACGGTGCTCAGTGAAGCGCTCGACTCGGAGTTCTCGGTGGGCGAGATCCTGCCCAACGAGCGCGACCTCGCGGCCCGCTTCGGAGTCGCCCGCGCCACGCTCCGCCAGGCCCTGGAACAACTCGAACTCGAAGGCAGGCTGCAGCGTCGCCGCGGCGTCGGCACGACCGTCGCACCGCCCCGCGTGGGCGTCTCCCTCGGTACCGGCCCGCACGCCTGGCCGGGCGGCCCCGAGGACGCCTGGCAGCCCGTCGACTGCGCGGCGGCCGTCCCGCCGGCGAGCGTCGCCGACGCGCTGGAGACCGGCCGGGACGAGCCCGTGCACATCGTGCGGCGCTCCCGCGTCTCGCACGGCCGGCCGGTGGCCGCGGAGCTGCTGTACATCCCGCAGCGCTCGGTGCCCGACCTCTCCGGCATCGACGCGCCGTCGGGGGCGGCACGCGCGCGTGCGGTGCTGCGGGAACTGCAGCGGCTGGAGCTGGAGCGGCAGGAGAACGCGGTGGAACTCGGCTCCGCCGGGGCCGAGGAGGCGAAGGAGCTGGACCGGCTGCCGGGGGCGCCCGTGCTGGTGGTGACCACGCGGTTCGTCGCCGGGGGGCGGGTGGCCGCGTTGTCGATGGCGACGTATCGGGCCGACACCTGCCGTCTCACGTTCGGTGACTCGGGGGGTGTGGAGATCCACGCCGGGATGCAGCGGCGGGCTTCCTGAGCCTGGCGCCGCAGGGGTGCGGTGCGTGGGGCTGCCGGCGCGCCGTGGCGTGTCGCGCCCACACGGTGGAGCCGCATGCCGGCACAGCCCCACGCCCCTAGAGGGGGCGTTGCTCCACGGCGAAGAGTTGTTCTTCCACGTGGTCCAAGGCGAGGCGCAGGGCGCCCGTCGCCACTGCCGCGTCTCCCAGCGCGGAGAGGGTCACCGCCGGGGAGCGCAGGCAGTAGCGGGCCAGTTCCTGGCGGAGGGGGGCCAGGACGCCGTCCAGGCCCGCGGCCCAGCCGCCGATCACGACCAGCTCCGGGTCCAGGGCGAGGACGAGGGCCGCCACGTCGTGGACCAGCCGCTGGATGAAGCGGTCGACGGCCTCGCGGGCCCGCCGGTCGCCCTCACGGGCCTGCGCGAAGACCTCGGCCACGGCCTGCTCGTCGAGCGGGTGGAGGGGTTCGTCCGTGGTGGACAGAAGCGTCTCCGGCGTCACCCCCCGGCCCAGCAGATGCAGCGCCCCGATCTCGCCGGCCGCCCCGCCGTAGCCCCGGTGCAGCCGGCCCCCGATCAGTGAACCGGCGCCCGGGCTGAGCCCCGCCAGCACGAACACCACGTCGTCCGACTCGGTGGCCGCACCCTTCCAGTGCTCAGCGACGGCAGCCGCGTTGGCGTCGTTCTCGACCAGCACCGGACACTTGAACGATCGGCCCAGCCGCTCGCCCAGCCGCAGACCCGTCCAGCCCGGCAGCGCCGTGCCCAGCCGCACCGTGCCGTCGGCCTCGACGATCCCGGGCGTCGCCACGCCCACGGCCCGCAGCGAACCGCGCGCCACCCCGGCCCGCCGCAACAGTTCGGCGACGGCCCCGCGCAGCCGCTCCAGCCGCTCGTCGGCCCCCGCCGTCTCGGGCACCTCCTTGGCCTGCGCACCGATCACCCGGCCGTCCAGGTCGGACAGCAGCGCCGCCACCCGGTGCGCCCCGATCTCCAGCCCGAGCAGATGCCCGGCCTCCGCCCGGAACCGGAACCGCCGCGCCGGACGCCCCTGCCGCCGTGCAGCACCCTCCTCGGCCGCCTTCTCGACGACGAGCCCCGCCTCGATGAGCCCTTCGACGACGCCCTCGACCGTGGGCCGGGACAGCCCTGTCACCCGTGTGATCTCGGTCAGCGTCGCGCAGTCCGTGGCACGCAGCGCGTGCAGCACCACCGCGGAGTTGATCCTTCGCAGCAGCGAGGGATCCCCGCCGGTCAGCCGCCCCACCGTCCGTCCTCCCAGGTCGTGCGCGTGATGGCCGGATCGTACTTCGGCAGGGCGCACCCCGGCGAGGGGCGGGCACCCGCCCGCCGATCAGCCCGGCGCCACGAACCCCGACTCGTACGCCGCGATCACCGCCTGGGTCCGGTCCCGCGCCCCCAACTTGGCCAGCACCGCGCTGACATGCGACTTCACCGTCTCCGTCCCCACGACCAGCCGGGCGGCGATCTCCGCGTTCGACAGGCCCCGCGCCATCAGCCGCAGCACCTCCGCCTCGCGCTCGGTGAGCCGGGCCCGTTCCAGCACGGCCCGTGCCGCGCGGTTCCCGCCGGTGTCGCCGTACTCGGCGGCGAGCTGCCGCACCGACGCCGGGAACAGCAGGGACTCGCCCTCGGCGATCAGCCGTACCGCGTGCACGATCTCGGCCGGCCTGGCCCGCTTGAGCAGGAACCCGTCAGCGCCCGCCCGCAGCGCCTCGTACACGTACTCGTCGTTCTCGAAGGTCGTCACCACGAGGATCCGGGGCGGATCGTCGACCGTCCGCAGCAGCGCCCGGGTGGCCTCGATGCCGTCCAGCAGCGGCATCCGCACGTCCATGGCGACCACGTCCGGACGCAGTTGCCGCACCAGGGGGATCACCGCCGCCCCGTCCGCGGCCTCACCGACGACCTCGATGTCGTGCTGTGCCTCCAGCACGGCCCGCAGACCAGCGCGCACGAGGGGTTCGTCGTCGACGAGGAGAACGGTGACCGGCATCGGAACAGCGTAGATCAACTCAGTGGCAATTCGGCATGGACCTGCCATTCACCCCCGTCCGGTCCGGTACGGGCCCGGCCGCCGAGCAGGGCCGCGCGTTCCCGTATCCCGCGCAGGCCACTGCCGCGCCGGGCGCCGGACATGCCGGCCGGCAACGGGTTCCGTACCGCGAGGACGACGGTGCCGTCGGCGACGTGGACGCGGACGCGCACCGGGACCGCGCCCGCGTGCCGCAGCACGTTGGTCAGCGACTCCTGGAGAATCCGGTAACCCTCCCGGGACACCGGCCCGGGCACCGTCTCCACCGGGCCGGTCACCTCGGCGTCGACCTTCGCCCCGGAGGCCCGGGCGGACTCCAGCAGCCGGTCGGCGTCCGCCAGCGTCGGTCTGCCGCTCACCGGCTTCTCCGACTCGCGCAGGACCCCGAGCACCCGCTCCAGATCCTCCAGGGCGGCCCGGCCGGTCTCCTCGATGGCCTCCAGCGCGCGGTCGGTGAAGGCGGGATCACCCGCCGCCCGGGCGGCACCCGCCTGCACCACGGCGACCGTGAGCGCGTGACCGATGGAGTCGTGCAACTCGCGCGCGATCCGCGTGCGTTCCAGCAGTTGTTCGGTGCGCTCCTCCAGTGCCGCCATCCGCTCGGCGTGCGACGGCCCGAGGAGGCGCCCCGCCACCGCGGTCATCAGGTGGCCCGACCAGACCACGACCACGCCGAGGAGGACCAACGGCAGGGGTGCCAGCACCGCGTACCACCAGTGGTTCCCCTCGACGGTCACGAATCCGTCGGCGGCGGGCCCCGGGCCGAGGCCCGCCGTCAGCAGGTCGACCGCCAGAAGGGGCATCTGGACGGAGACGTGGGCCACCGCCCAGCCGAGGCACAGCCGCGCCTCCAGCCACACCACCGTCCGCCCGCGATCGGCCCAGGTGACCGACGGGGTGGTGACGATCTCCGGGCTGAGGGCGCCCTGCCGGGGCCCCGTCAGCAGCAGCCTGGCCTGGAACCCCTCCACGACCCGCGTGACGGGCACGAGGCCGGCGAGGCCGAGCAGTACGGCGGCCGTGACCTGCGTCCACCAGGCCTCGTCGACGAACAGCCACAGCGACGACCACACGATGGCCACCACGATGTGCAGCCACCGCTTGTACGTGATGGCCCGCGTGAGCGGGCGCAGCATGCGGACCATCGCGCCATCGTGCCAGCCACCACCGGCAGTGAGCCTCCCCCGCACGGGGGAGACGATCTCCACCGCAGGGGGAGGCCGGCACCCGCTGCCGAAGGCCACGCTGCTGCCATGACCAGCATCGACGTCCAGGACCTCACCAAGGAGTTCGGCACCCGGCGAGCCGTGGACCAGCTCACCTTCCGCGTGCTGCCCGGCCGCGTCACCGGCTTCCTCGGCCCGAACGGCGCCGGGAAGTCCACCACCATGCGGCTGGTGCTGGGCCTCGACCGGCCCACCGCCGGCTCCGCCACGATCGGCGGCCGGCCCTACCCGGCGCTGCGCGAACCCCTGCGCCATGTGGGCGCCCTGCTCGACGCGCAGGCCGCGCACGGTTCCCGCACGGCCCGCGACCACCTCCGCGTCCTGGCCGTGAGCAACCGCATCCCGGACCGGCGGGTCGACGAGGTCCTGGAGGAGACGGGCCTGGCATCGGTGGCCCGGCGCCGCGTACGGACGTACTCGCTGGGCATGCGCCAGCGGCTCGGCATCGCCGCCGCCCTGCTGGGCGACCCCGAGGTGGTCATGCTGGACGAGCCGTCCAACGGCCTCGACCCCGAAGGCATCGTGTGGATCCGCCGGTTGCTGCGCCGACTCGCGGGGGAGGGACGCACGGTCCTGGTCTCCAGCCATCTGATGAACGAGACCGCGTCCTTCGCCGACCACCTGGTCGTCCTCGGCCGGGGCCGGCTCCTCGCCGACACCCCGATGCGGGACTTCATCGACGCACGGGTGCGGCCCCGGGTCCGCATTCGCACGACCGAACCGGGCGCCCTCACCTCGGCCCTCGCCCGGCACGGCCACGACGCCGAGGAACACGCGGACGGGCACTGGACCGTGCACGACGCACGCGTGGACGACGTCGGCCGCATCGCCTCGGCCGCGGGCGTGCCCGTCCTGGAACTCGCCCCCGAGGAAGGCACTTTGGAGCAGGCCTACTTCGACCTCACCGGGGCCGAGACCGAGTTCACCGCACAGCCGCAGGAGGCCTGACCATGGAATTCGCACCCGTACTGCGCTCCGAGTGGCTGAAGATCCGCACGCTGCGCTCGCTGCCGGGAGCGCTGCTCGCGCTGTTGGCGGCGACCACGGCGTTCTCCGCGCTCGCCGGCGCCTCCGACGTCTCCGACCCGGGGTTCGATCCGCTGTTCACGGCGCTGTCGGGCGTCCTGCCGGGACAGATCGCCGCCGTCACCTTCGGGGCCATGGCCGTGTCGTCGGAGTTCCACCAGGGCGGGCTGCGGCTCTCCCTGGCCGCGGTGCCGCAGCGCGGCCGGTGGTTCGCGGCCAAGGCGGCCGTCATCGCCGTACCGGCGCTGCTGGTGGGGCTGTTGACGGCCCTCGCCGCCCTCCTCGCGGGGCGGGCGGGACTCGGCACGGCGGCCGACGGGCTCAGCGCCGGTGAGCAGGTGCGCGGCGTCGTGGGCTGCGGTGTCTACCTGATGCTGATGGCCCTGTTCGCCGCAGGGATCGCCGCCCTGCTCCGCAGCGGCGTGGCGACCCTCTCGCTGTTGGTGCCGTTCATCCTCGTCGTGTCGTTCGTGATCGGCGACGCGACGGGCACCGTCGCCGACTTCCTGCCCGACAAGGCCGGGCAGTTGGTCCTCCGGGAGACGTACGACGGCACCCTCGGGCCGTGGTCGGGGCTCGCGGTGACCGCGCTGTGGTCGGCCGCCGCCCTGCTGGCGGGAGCCTGGAGGGTGCGCCGCAGGGACGCTTGAGGGAGGGCTGGTCGAGTCCCGTCGAGGCAGGTCGCGGACCCGCTGCAGGCGATCAGCCGGGTCAGCCTTCGGCGGCTTCCCGCAGCCGCCCGAACTCCTCGGCCATCGTCGCGACCGTCCAGTGCGCGTTCAGCCCGCTCGGATTGGGCAGCACCCACACGCGCGTGTCACCGATCGTCCGCGCCTGCGGTCCGACCCGCGCCGTGCGGTCGTCGAACGCGGCGCGGTACGCGGTCACGCCGACCACGGCCAGCCAGCGCGGCCGCAGCCGCTCCACCTTCGCCGCGAGCAGCCGCCCGCCCTCCCGGTACTCCTCGGCACTCAGCTCGTCGGCACGGGCGGAGGCCCGCGCCACGACGTTGGTGATGCCGAGCCCGTACGACAGCAACTCCTGCTGCTCGGACGGCTTCAGCAGCCGCGGTGTGAACCCGGACCGGTGCAGCACCGGCCAGAACCGGTTGCCCGGCCGGGCGAAGTGATGGCCCGTGGCGGCCGTCATCAGGCCGGGGTTGATGCCGCAGAACAGGACGTGCAGGCCCTCCGCGACCACGTCGGGCACGACGCGGCCGCGGGCGGCCTCCAGCTCCTCGGGCGTGAAACGCGCCATCGCGAGCGGCGCGTCAGAGGATCGCGCCGGGCGTGTAGCCCGCGGCCTCGGGGTGCTGCTTGACGATCTCCTCGACCCGGGCGACGACGGCGGCGACCTGGTCGCCCGCGGCACCGGTGAAGGACAGCTTGTCGGCCATCAGCGCGTCCAGCTGGTCCCGGTCCAGCGGGATGCGGGCGTCGGCGGCCAGCTTGTCGAGCAGCTCGTTGCGCTCGGCGCCCTGCTCGCGCATGGCGAGCGCGGAGGCGACGGCGTTCTCCTTGATCGCCTCGTGCGCGAGCTCCCGGCCGACACCCGCGCGCACGGCGCCCATGAGCACCTTGGTGGTGGCGAGGAACGGCAGGTAGCGGTCCAGCTCACGGGCGACGACCGCCGGGAACGCGCCGAACTCGTCGAGCACCGTCAGGAACGTCTCCAGCAGGCCGTCCAGGGCGAAGAACGCGTCCGGCAGCGCGACCCGGCGCACCACCGAGCAGGACACGTCGCCCTCGTTCCACTGGTCGCCCGCCAGCTCGCCGGTCATCGAGGCGTAGCCGCGCAGGATCACCATCAGGCCGTTGACGCGCTCGCAGGAGCGGGTGTTCATCTTGTGCGGCATCGCCGAGGAGCCGACCTGGCCGGGCTTGAAGCCCTCGGTGACCAGCTCGTGCCCGGCCATCAGCCGGATCGTCTTGGCCAGCGACGACGGGGCCGCCGCCAGCTGCACCAGCGCCGTCACGACCTCGTAGTCCAGCGAGCGCGGGTAGACCTGGCCGACCGAGGTGAACGCCTGCGAGAAGCCCAGGTGCGTGGCGATCCGCTGCTCCAGGTCCGCGAGCTTCGCGGCGTCCCCGCCCAGCAGGTCCAGCATGTCCTGAGCGGTGCCGACCGGGCCCTTGATGCCGCGCAGCGGGTAACGGCCCAGCAGCTCCTCGATCCGGCCGAACGCGACGAGCAGCTCGTCGGTGGCGGTGGCGAAGCGCTTGCCGAGGGTGGTGGCCTGGGCGGCGACGTTGTGCGAGCGGCCGGCCATGACCAGCTCGCCGTACTCGCCGGACAGCTTGCCGAGCCGGGCCAGGACGGCGACCGTGCGGTCGCGCACCAGCTCCAGCGACAGGCGGATCTGCAGCTGCTCGACGTTCTCGGTGAGGTCGCGGGAGGTCATGCCCTTGTGCACGTGCTCGTGCCCGGCGAGAGCGTTGAACTCCTCGATCCGCGCCTTCACGTCGTGCCGGGTGACCTTCTCGCGCTCGGCGATGGAGGCCAGGTCGACGGTGTCGAGGACGCGCTCGTAATCGGCGAGCGCCGCGTCCGGCACCTCGATGCCGAGGTCCTTCTGGGCCCGCAGCACGGCGAGCCAGAGCTGCCGCTCCAGCTTCACCTTCTGCTCGGGCGACCAGAGCGTGGCGAGCTCGGCGGAGGCGTAGCGTCCGGCGAGGACGTTCGGGATGCGGGGCTTGGCGGGAGCGGAAGTCACGTGGACGGATTCTACTGGCGATTCGTGCAGGCCAGCGCCGCGGGTGTCTTCGTCGGAACCTACGAGGGCAACTCGGCCGCGTCCACCTGCGGCTACGCCGGGTCCTCGTAGGGCAGCAGCTCCGGCCGCTTCGGGGGCAGTCCGTCCCCGGAGGAGCGGCCCGTCAGGCGGCGGCCTATCCACGGCAGCAGGTGCTGCCGGGCGAACCGCGCGTCCGCCACCCGCCGCATCACCCAGCCCGGCGGCAGCGTCGCCGGCATCGGCGTGTGCCACTCGGCGTCCTCCGGGTCGTGCCCCAGCGTCTGCCAGACCGCCTCGGCGACCCGGCGGTGACCTTCGGCCGTCAGGTGCAGCCGGTCCACGTCCCACATCCGCGGGTCGCTCAGGGAGGGGGCGCCGTACAGGTCGACGACGATCGCGCCGTGCCGGGCGGCCAGCTCGTCGACGCAGGCGAACAGCTCCTCCATGCGTGGACGGAACCGCTGCAGCACGGGGCCCTGACGCCCCGGGCTGCGCATCAGGACGAGCTGCCGGCAGGCGGGGGCCAGCTTCTCCACGGCCTCCTCCAGGAGCCCGCGGACCCGGCCCATGTCGCACTTGGGCCGCAGTGTGTCGTTGAGCCCGCCGACCAGGGTGATCACATCGGCCCCCATGGCCGCCGCCACGTCGACCTGCTCGTCGACGATCTGCTGGATCAGCTTGCCGCGCACCGCGAGGTTGGCGTACCGGAAGCCGGGCGTGCGGGCCGCCATCCGCGCGGCGAGCAGGTCGGCCCAGCCACGGTAGGTGCCGTCGGGCATCAGGTCCGACATGCCCTCGGTGAAGGAGTCGCCGAGGGCGACCAGGCTGCTGTACGTGGGATTCGTCTGCATGGCGACGGAAATGGTATCCCGTGCACATACCCATCAGTCGGTCGGTCCCGCAGGACCGGCTCCGGGGCCCGCCGACCGGACGGCTCCCGCGGCCCGCCGGGCCCGGTTCCTCACGCCCGCTGCCCGAACAGCTCCCGCAGGACGTCCTCCATGGTCACCAGACCGGCCAGCCGCCCGTCCGCCCCGAGAACGGCCGCGAGGTGGGTACGGCTGCCCCGCATCGCCGTGAGGACGTCGTCCAGCGGCGTGTGCTCCCGTACGCGCGCGATGGGGCGCATGTCCCGCAGCCGGAACGGCGTGGTGCGCCCGGCGGCGTCCAAGGCGTCCTTCACATGCAGGTAGCCGACGATCCGCCGCCCGTCGTCCACCACCGGGAAGCGCGAGAACCCGGACTCCGCCGACAGCCGCTCCAGCTCCTCCGGGGTCACCCCCACGCTCGCGTACACCACGCGTTCCAGCGGCAGCACCACGTCCCGCACCGGGCGGCGGCCCAGTTCCAGCGCGTCGCGCAGGCGTTCCTGGGCGCGGTCGTCGATCAGGCCGGCCTCGCTGGAGTCCTTCACGATCCGCGCTATCTCGGCGTCCGAGTAGGAGGCGGCGACCTCCTCCCGGGCCTCCACGCGCAGCAGCGTCAGCAGGGCGTTGGCGAACGCGTTCACCGTGAAGATCACCGGGCGCAGGGCGCGGGACAGCGCCACCAGCGGCGGTCCGAGCGCCAGTGCGCTGCGCACCGGCTCGGCGAGCGCGATGTTCTTCGGCACCATCTCGCCGAGCAGCATGTGCAGATAGGTCGCGAGGGACAGCGCGATCACGAAGGACACCACGTGTCCCGCCCCCGCGGGCACGCCCACCGCGTGGAAGACCGGCTCCAGCAGGTGCGCGATCGCGGGCTCGGCCACCACACCCAGGACCAGCGTGCACAGCGTGATGCCGAGCTGGGCGGCCGCCATCAGGGCGGACACGTGCTCCAGGCCCCACAGCACGCTCTTGGCGCGCCGGTCGCCCTGGTCGGCGTAGGGCTCGATCTGGCTGCGGCGCACGGAGATCAGCGCGAACTCGGCACCCACGAAGAACGCGTTGACGACGAGCGTCGCCAGTCCGATCAGCAGCTGGACGGCGGTCACAGCTCCACCCCCTTCTCGTGGGGCCGACGGTCGTCGAGGGGGGCGCGCAGCCGCACCCGGGCCGCCCGGCGCCCTGTCGCGTCCAGGACCTCCAGGTGCCAGTCGGCGACCTCGAGGGTGTCACCGGCGGCCGGTATCCGGCCGAGCACCGTCGCCACCAGCCCGGCGAGCGTCTCGTAGGGCCCGTCCGGCGCGCGCAGCCCGATCCGTTCCAGCTGGTCCACGCGCGCGGAGCCGTCGGCCGAGTACAGCGCGTGCCCGGACTCGTCGGTGCCGGCCGCGGCCAGGTCGGGCGTCTCGTGCGGGTCGTGTTCGTCGCGCACATCGCCGACGACCTCCTCGACGATGTCCTCCAGCGTGGCCACGCCCGCCGTGCCGCCGTACTCGTCGATCACGACGGCCATCGTGCGCTTGCCGGAGAGCCGGTCCAGGAGCCGGTCGACGGTGAGCGTCTCCGGGACCAGCAGGGGTTCGCGCATCAGCTCGGAGACGTAGATCCGGGTCCGGCGCTCGGCGGGCACCGCCAGCACGTCCTTCACGTGTGCCGTTCCGACCACCGAGTCGAGGGTCCCGCGGTAGACGGGGAACCGGGACAGACCCGTCGCCCGGGTCGCGTTCGCCACGTCCTCCAGGGTCGCCTGCACCTCCAGCGCGACGACCTGCACGCGGGGTGTCATGACGTTCTCCGCGGTCAGGTCGGCGAGGTTCAGGGTCCGCACGAACAACTCGGCGGTGTCCGCCTCCAGGACGCCCTCCTTGGCGGAGTGCCGGGCGAGGGCGGCCAGTTCCTGCGGCCCGCGCGCCGAGGCCAGCTCCTCGGCCGGTTCCACTCCGATCCGGCGCACCACCCGGTTCGCAGTGTTGTTCAGGTGCGTGATGAAGGGCCTGAACGCGGCGCTGAACCAGCGCTGGGCGTTGCCCACGGTCTTGGCGACCGTCAGCGGCGAGGAGATCGCCCAGTTCTTGGGCACCAGCTCGCCGACGACCATCAGGAACACCGTGGACAGGGCGGTGCCGATCACCAGCGCGATGCTGTGCGACGCCGAGCGCGAGACGCCGAGGTCCTCCAGCGGCCCGGCGATCAGGGCGGCGATCGACGGCTCGGCGAGCATGCCGACCACCAGGTTCGTGACGGTGATGCCGAGCTGCGCCCCGGAGAGCTGGAACGTCAGGCTCCGTACGGCCTTCAGTGCGCCGTGCGCACCCCGCTCGCCGCGCTCCACGGCCTGCTCGAGCTCGGCGCGCTCGACCGTGGTGAGGGAGAACTCGGCCGCGACGAAGGCACCGCAGGCGAGCGAGAGCAGGATCGCCGCCAGGAGCAGGAGCACTTCGGTCATCGGTTCACCCCCGTTCCATGGTTCTCCAGGACGGGGCGGAACGCGCGGTGTCGCGCACGGGGAGGCTCGCCCATGGGCGGAGGCTCACAACCTTTCATGCCGGACCGAGTGGCCATTCAAGGGTAAAGGATGGGCAAAGTCCTCTTCCGGGCGCGATCACCCCCTCGTGGCCGCGCCTACTCGGTGAGCGGCTTCACCCAGCGTCGCCACTGCTCCTCTGCCCCGTAACCCGCCGCTCCCCACGTCCGGTGCGCCCTCTCGTTGCGCGTGAGCACCATCGCGTCCGCACGGCGCCCGCCGAGCCGTACGAACCGCTCCTCCGCGGCGGCGAGCAGGGCGGTCGCGATGCCCCGGCGGCGCTGGTCCGGGTGCACGGCCAGCCGGTACAGGTGGCAGCGCCAGCCGTCGAACCCGGCGATCACCGTGCCGGCCGGTACGCCGCCCCGTTCGGCGAGGATCAGCGCCTCGGGGTCACGCGCGACGAGCCGCTCCACTCCGCCGCGGTCGTCACTGATGCTCGTGCCCTCGGCGGCGACCTTCCAGAAGGCCAGCACGGCGTCGATGTCCTCGGGCGTCGCGGCCCGGATGCGCAAGTCGGTCATCGCATGATCACAGCATCGGCACCTGCCCGCGGCAGACCGTTTCACCATCCGGACGTCACTCGTGCGCGATGGCCGCCAGGACGTTCATGCGGGAGGCGCGCAACGCCGGCAGCAGCGCCGCCACCACCCCGACCACCGCCGAGCCGACCACCACCAGGACGATCGTGAGCCACGGGATCGCGAGGGCGGTCATGCCCTGGAGCGCCAGCACCTGGTGCATGCACACACCCCACACCAGCCCCAGCGCGAGCCCGAGCACGGCGCCGAACACCGCGATCACCACCGACTCCAGCCGGATCATCCGCCGCAGCTGGCGCCGGGCCAGCCCGATCGCCCGCAGCAGGCCGATCTCCCTGGTGCGTTCCACGACCGACAGGGCGAGCGTGTTGACCACGCCCAGCACCGCGATGATGATCGCCAGCCCGAGCAGGGCGTACACCAGGTACAGCAGGACGGCGATCTGGTCGTGCACGAGCCGCTTGTAGTCGGCCTGGTCCCGCACCTGCACCTGCGGATACGGATCGAGGGTCTTCTCCAGGCCCGCGCGCAGCGCGTCGTCGCGCGTGCCGGCGGCGGCGTTGACGTACAGCGCGGAGTCCTGTCCGCCCGGCGCGTACCGCTCCAGGGTGCCCAGGCCGAAGAACAGCCCGCCCTGGGTGCCGAAGCCCTCGGCGGCGTCCTGGTCGGTGAGCGCGCCGACCGTCAGCCGGGCCGAGCGTCCGCCCGGGAACTCCACGGGGAGGGTGCTCCCCACGCGGACGTCGTGGTCGCGTGCGAAGTCCCGGTCCATGGCCAGGTGCCCGCTCGCCAGCGCGGCCGCCGAGTCGCCCTGCGCGTACGTGATGTTGGCGACCTCGTCGAGCCGCGGGCCGTAACCCGCCGCCGTGGTCTCCACGCGGTCGCCGTCGGGGAGGCGCACCGCAACCGGTGTGAACCTGCCGCGCACGACCAGGCCCACACCGTCGGTGCCGCGCACCTTGTCGGTGACCTCCCGGGGGAACGTCTGGAAGTTGCTGTTCTGGACGACGAAATCGGCGCCGAGCGTCTTGTCGATCTGCCGGTCGAACGAGGCGGTCATCGACTCGCTCGCCACCGACATCCCACCGACCAGCGCGATCCCCACCATCAGAGCCGCCGCGGTGGCTCCGGTGCGGCGGGGGTTGCGCAGGGCGTTGCGCTGGCTCATCCGGCCGATCGAGCCGAACAGGGCGGGGAAGGCCCCGCCGAGCACCCGGATCACCGGCCGCACCAGCAGCGGCCCGGCGATCACCGTCGCGATCAGGGTGAGCACCACGCCGAGACCCAGGAGAGAAGCCGCCGACGACGTCTGCTCCGACACCGCGCAGCCCGCGAGCGCCGCCGCCCCGGCCGCCCCGGCGACCGCGCCCGCCACCGCACGCACCCGCAGCGGCCGGCCCGCCCCGGCGACCTCGGCGTCCGAGAGGGCGGCCATCGGGGAGACGCCCGCGGCACGGCGGGCCGGGAGGTACGCGGCGACGAAGGTGACGCCGAGCCCGACGACGTACGCCGCCACCGGGGTCACCCAGCCGATCTCCATCTCGTCGGCGTCGATGTTCATGCCCAGCAGGCCCATCAGCCCGATCAGCCCGGCCGCCAGACCGATGCCCGCGGCGAGCCCCAGGGTGGAGCCGACCAGCCCGAGCAGCAGGGCCTCGGTCAGCACCGAGTCCCGGACCTGACGCCGGTCGGCGCCCAGCGCGCGCAGCAGGCCCAGCTCACGGGTGCGCTGGGCGATGAGCATGGAGAAGGTGTTGACGATCAGGAACACGCCGACCAGCACGGCGACCCCGGCGAAGCCGAGCATCACGTACTTGATGACGTCGAGGAACCCGCCCAGCTGCTCGACGTCCGACTCGGCCTGCTCGCCGGCCGTCCTGAAGTCGTAGGTGTGCGCGCCGAGCGCACCGGCCACACGCTGTTTGAGCCGGTCGTCGCCGACCCCCTGAGCCGCGTCGACCGAGATGCTGGTCGCCGTCCCCGGCCGGCCGAGCAACTTGGTCTGCGCCGTGGGCGGGTCGAAGTAGAGCAGCGCGGAGCCGGGATTCGTCGTCCTGAACGTGACGATGCCGACCACCCGGACCTTGAACGACCCGGGGGGTGCGATGACGGTGAGGGTGTCGCCGATGCGCACGTCCTTGCGATCGGCGGTCTCCGCGTCGAGCAACGCCTGGCCGGGGCCGCGCGGGGCGTGGCCCGAGGCGAGCCGCACGGGGCTGCGCTCGTTCGGGTTCCAGGCGTTGCCGAGCGTGGGCGCCCCGGTGGTCGGGCCCACCGGTTCGTTGTCCTCGTTCACGACCGTGAGGCCGTTCACCTTCACATCGGCGCGGGCCGCCGCGACCCCGTCGATCTGCCGGACCCGTGCGGCGAGCGCGGCCGGCAGGGTGGCCGTCCTGCCGGAGGGCACCGCCTCGTCGAGGTCCTCCTTCGGACTGACCGTGACGTCCGCCGCGGTGGACGCGAACAACCGGTCGAAGGTGCGGCTGACGGTGTCCGAGAAGATCAGGCTCCCGGTGACGAACGCGACGGACAGCACGACGGCGAGCGCCGAGAGCAGCAGCCGCCCCTTGTGCGCCAGGAAGCTCCGCAGGGTCGCCTTGAGCACGGGCTCAGTTCTCCTCTGGCGACGCCGGGGCGCCGGCGTCCTCGGAGCGGGTGCGGATCCCGTCGAACCTCTTCATCCGCTCCAGGACCGCCTCAGCGGTGGGGCGCCGCATCTCGTCGACGATCCGGCCGTCCCCGAGGAAGAGCACCAGGTCCGAGTGGGCGGCCGCGCCGGGGTCGTGGGTGACCATGACGACGGTCTGCCCGAGCTGGTCCACCGCCTCGCGCAGGAAACCGAGGACCTCCAGGCCGGCCCGCGAGTCGAGGTTGCCGGTCGGTTCGTCCGCGAAGATCAGCTCGGGCCGGGAGGCCAGCGCCCGCGCGCAGGCCACGCGCTGCTGCTGCCCGCCGGAGAGCTGCGAGGGCCGGTGCCCCAGCCGGTCCCGCAGGCCCAGGGTGTCGATCACCTGGTCCAGCCACTTCTCATCCGGTTTCCTGCCCGCGATGTCCATCGGCAGGGTGATGTTCTCCAGCGCGTTCAGGGTCGGGATGAGGTTGAACGACTGGAACATGAACCCGATCCGGTCCCGCCGCAGCCGCGTCAGCTCGCGCTCCCGCAACCCGGTGGTCTCCGTGTCACCCAGCCACACCTGACCGGCCGAGACGGTGTCGAGCCCCGCCAGACAGTGCATCAGGGTGGACTTCCCGGAGCCCGACGGGCCCATCACGGCGGTGAACCGGCCCCGGACGACGTCCACGTCCACCGAGTCGAGTGCGAGCACGGCCGTCTCGCCCGAGCCGTACGCCTTGGTGAGACCGCGGGCGCGGGCCGCGATCCCGTCGGCCGGCGCGAGGCCGGGAGCGTGCTCCGCAGCAGGTGTGGACAAGACCGCCTCCTCTGGCTGGATGTCAGGATCCCCGACCCTGCCCGAGGGTAATGTGACCCGGCCCACACTCGGTATCCTCCGCGGGTCGGACTCCGGTTCACGCAGGGCGCCGAGGCCGTCGCCGCGCCCGAACAGGCCCGCGACCTCGCCCGGCCGGTCAGGAGCGGCGAGGCGTCCGTACGGGACATCGAGCGGGAGCTGCGCCGGTGGACCCTGTGACTAGCCGTCGGCCGGGCGCCACGCCGTGCCGAGCACGCAGTACGAGGTCGGCAGCCTCGGCCCCTCCTCCGGCATGAGCACCTGCCGGTAGGGGCCGAGTACGAACCCGGCCTCCCGCAGCGCCCGCACCGGCTCCCGCGCCACATGGCAGCCTCCGCTCAGCACCGGCCACACCGTCCGGTCCAGCGCCTGCTGCGTGAGGGTCATGGCCCGGCCGCCACCCCGGCCGTGCTCGAAGAACCGCACCTCGCCGCCCGGCCGCAGCACCCGCCGCAGCTCCCCGAGCGCCCGCGGGACGTCCCGCACACTGCACAGCACCAGGGACACCACGGCCGCGTCGAAGCCCTCGCTCTTGACCGGCAGCGCCTCGGCCGCACCCGGCACCACGTCCACCGGTACCCCGGCACGCAGCGCGGCCTCCACGGCCAGGCGCCTCAGCCGCCGCTCCGGTTCGATGGCCACGACCTCCGCGACGGTGCCCGGGTAGTGCGCGAAGTTCAGCCCGTTGCCCGCGCCGATCTCGATCACCCGCCCGGACAGCCCGTCGAGCAGTCTCCCGCGTATCCGGCCCATGCCCATCCGGGTCTCGGCGGCCACGCTGATCCTCGCGTAGCAGCGGGCGAACAGCGGATGGTGCACGGCATCCCGTGGCACTTTGCCGGAGCGCAGCGGCATGGGGAACCTCCCTGACGAGGCCGGCCTTACGCCTTGGGGTGATTCTCCCCCGCAGGAGCCCGCCGCACCCCTGCTGCCCACCGCGGGAGGACCCGGCCCCGCGCGGGCCGTGAGCAGGGCCCGCGCGGCGCCGGTGCGTGCGGCTGCACGGCGGAAGGAGGTTCCGTCGCCTTCGGCCCCGACGGCCGGAGCCGACGCGGAGCGCCGGCGACCGACGACAACGCCGCACGGGCGCGTGCCGGTCCTCGCGTCGGGGGCGTGATCCGAACGAAAGACCCTAGCCGAGTTCCGCCGCCAGCAGCGCGGCCGTCCGGGCCACCAGCGGGTTGTCGGCCGCGGCGTCCTCCTCCGGCTGCGTGGTCAGGACCGACAGCACGATCGGCGGGCGGTCCGGCGGCCAGGTGATGCCCACGTCGTTGTTGCTGCCGTACTGCCCGCCACCCGTCTTGTCGGCGAGCAGCCAGCCGGCCGGCAGACCTTTGCGGAATCTCTCCACGCTCGTGGTGTTGCGCAGCAGCCAGTCCGTGAGCCGGGCCCTGTCCCGGGGCTCGAGCACGTCGCCGAGCACCAGCCGGGCGTAGGTCAGGCCGATGGCGCGCGGGGAGGTCGTGTCGGTCACGCGCCACGGCTCCGCGGAGTTGAGCTCGGGCTCCCACCGGTCCAGCCGGGTGACGCGGTCACCCGTCGAGCGGCAGAACCGCGTCACGGCGGTCGGCCCGCCCAGCTCCTTCAGGAGCAGGTTGCCCGCGGTGTTGTCGCTGAAGCGGATGGTGGCGTCGCACAGTTCTCCGACGGTCATGCCGGTCGCGACGTGGTCCTTGGTGACGGGGGAGAAGCCCGACTTCCCGACGTACCCCTGGGTGTAGTGGACGCGCCGGGCCAGGAACTCGCCGTCGCGGTCGAGGTCGCGCAGGACGGCCGCGGCGGCGAGCGTCTTGAACAGCGAGGCCATCGGGAAGCGCTCGTCGCTCCGGTAGGCCACCGTCCGGCCCGTGCGCAGGTTGCGGGCGTACACGCCCAGCCGCGCGGTGTGCTCCCGCTCCAGCTCCCGCAGCCGCGCGGTGACACCGGCGGTGCCGGCCGACGCGTGGGCCGTGCCACCGCCCAGCGGGAGAGCGGCGGCCGTGCCCAGCACGAGGGCCGTACGGCGGGACGGGCGTAATCCGTTCGTGTGCAAGGTGGTCCCTTCGGAGGTGATCACGGTCGTACACCAACACGCGATCACGGTCACGCCGGTTCCGCCTCCCCGGCCCCTCAGAACGCCTCGGGTGCCTCCCGTACCCGGAACGCCTCCGCGTCCCACGAGCCGTCCAGCCGGGGCGCCAGCCAGTGCGGCGCGGCCGCACGGAAGGCGGTGGGGGACAGGGCGCCCGACCCGGCCGGGACGGAACCCAGCAGCGGGGCTCCGGCCACGTCCGGCAGGTCCGCGAGGTTGCAGCGCGCCGCGAGGTCCGGGGCCGTCGGCCAGCTCCCGATCACGATCCCGGCCGGGTCCAGCCCCCGGGAGCGCAGTTCACGCGTCGTCAGCTCCGTGGCGTTGAGGGTGCCGAGTCCCGCGGGCGCCACCACCAGCACCGGCGCCGACAGCAGCCGGGCCGCGTCCGCCAGCGTCCCTCCGGCCGCGTCGAACCGGACGAGCAGTCCGCCGGCGCCCTCGACCAGTACCAGGTCGTGTTCGGTGGCCAGTTTGGCGGCGGCCTCCGCGACCTCGTGCGGATGGACCGGGGCCCGGCCGGCCCGGCGCGCCGCCGTGGCCGGGGCCAGCGGTTCGGGGTACCGGGCGAGTTCGGCCGTCGTCACCGCGCCCGCGAGGCGCGCCACCTCGGCGGCGTCCCCGGGCTCGTCCGGCCGCACGCCCGTCTGCGCCGCCTTCAGCACGGCCACCGAGCGGCCGGCGGCCAGGGCCGTCGCCGCGAGGGCCGCGGTCACGACCGTCTTGCCGACCTCCGTGTTCGTGCCCGTGATCACCAGTACCGGCATGTCATCCCTCCCGCGCCGCCGCGCGGACGGCCCGCGCGATCCGCGCCAGGTCCGCGTCGCCCGTCACGTACGGCGGCATGGTGTAGATCAAATCGCGGAACGGCCGCAGCCACACGCCCTCGCGCACGGCCGCCGCCGTCGCCGCCTCCATGTCCACGGCGTGGTCCAGCTGGACGACCCCGATGGCGCCGAGCACCCGGACGTCCTTCACCCCCGGCAGGTCCGAGGCGGCCGAGAGCCCGTCCCGCAGCCCCGACTCGATCCGCTTGACCTCCGTGAGCCAGTCCTGACCCAGCAGCAGCTCGATCGAGGCGCAGGCCACCGCAGCCGCCAGCGGATTGCCCATGAACGTCGGGCCGTGCGCGAGCACCGGCACCTCGCCCCGCGAAATGCCGTCGGCCACGCGCGCGGTGCACAGCGTCGCCGCCATCGTCAGGTAACCGCCGGTCAGCGCCTTGCCCACGCACATCACGTCGGGCGTGACGGCCGCGTGCTCCGCCGCGAACAGCGCGCCCGTACGGCCGAATCCGGTCGCGATCTCGTCGAACACCAGCAGCACGTCGTGCGCGTCGCACGCCTCGCGCAGCACCCGCAGATACGCGGGGGAGTGGAACCGCATCCCGCCCGCGCCCTGCACCACCGGTTCGACGATCACCGCGGCCAGCTCACCGGCGTGCCGCTCGATCAGTGACCGCAGCTGCTCGGCGTACGCCTCGTCGTACTCCGCCGGGGGCGGGTCGGCGAACACCTGACACTGCAGCACCCCGGTCCACAGGTCGTGCATCCCGCCCTTCGGGTCGCACACCGACATGGGCTGCCAGGTGTCGCCGTGGTAGCCGCCGCGCCAGGTCAGCAGCCGCTGCTTGCCGGGGCGGCCCAGCGAACGCCAGTACTGCAGGCACATCTTGACCGCGACCTCGACCGACACCGACCCCGAGTCGGCGAGGAAGACGTGCTCCAGGCCCTCGGGTGACAGGTCGACGAGGTGCTTCGCCAGCCGGACGGCGGGCTCGTGGGTGAGCCCGCCGAACATCACGTGGCTCATCCGCCCGAGCTGCTCGCGGGCGGCCTCGTTCAGCACGGGGTGGTTGTAGCCGTGGATCGCCGACCACCAGGACGACATCCCGTCGACCAGCTCGCGCGGACCGTCCGGCTCTCCCGGACCGCCCGGCAGTCCCGAGCCCTCGGCGAGCCGCAGCCGCACCCCGCTCGCCGACTCCACGACGAGCGGTTCCTGACGCCCGGGCATCGGGCCGTACGGATGCCACACATGCCGCCGGTCGAGCTCCAGCAGCTCGGGGGCGGTCAGCTCAGGCATTGGGCGCGAGGTCCGTTCCGGCGCCCCGGCGGCGCACGGCGACCAGGTCGGTACGGGCATCGGCGGCCGTACGGGGCTCGGAGGCCTCCGGGGCGGCGTCGGAGCCGCAGGCTCCGCCACCCCCGGAACCGCAGACGCCGCCACCGTCGTGGCAGCCTCCGGCGGCCCGGTGCTCGGGCAGGGTCACCTGGTCGGTGCCCTCCACCTCGAACCCGGCGTCCGCGATCATCTCCAGGTCGGCCTTGCCGGCCTGGCCCTCACTGGTGAGGTAGTCGCCGAGGAAGATCGAGTTGGCCAGGTGCAGGGCGAGCGGTTGCATCGTGCGCAGATGGACCTCGCGGCCGCCCGCGATCCGCACCTCGACGTCCGGGCAGACGAAGCGGGTCATCGCCAGGATCCTGAGGCACCGCTGCGGGGTCAGGTTCCACTCCTTGCCCAGCGGGGTGCCCTCGAACGGGATCAGGAAGTTGACCGGAACCGAGTCGGGGTCCAGCTCACGCAGGGAGAAGACCACGTCCACCAGGTCCTCGTCCGTCTCGCCCATGCCCGCGATCAGCCCGGAGCAGGCGGACAGACCGGCCGCGTGCGCCTTCTGCACGGTGTCGACGCGGTCCTCGTAGGTGTGCGTGGTGGTGATCTCGCCGTACGTCGCCTCGGACGTGTTGAGGTTGTGGTTGTAGGCGTCGGCACCGGCCTCGCGCAGCCGCTCCGCCTGGCCGTCCGAGAGCAGGCCGAGGCAGGCGCACACCTCGACGCCCTCGTTGTTGTCCTTGATCGCCTTGATGGTCTCGGAGACCCGGTCCACGTCCCGGTCGGTCGGGCCGCGTCCGCTCGCCACCAGGCACACCCGCTTGGCCCCGCCGGCCACCCCGGCAGCCGCGGCGTCGGACGCCTGGTCGGGCTTCAGCCAGGTGTACTTGAGGATCCCGGCGGTCGAGCCGAGCCGCTGCGAACAGTAGGAGCAGTCCTCGGGGCACAGGCCGGACTTGAGGTTGACGAGATAGTTCAGTTTCACCCGTCGGCCGAACCAGTGCCGACGCACCTTTCCGGCCGCGGCCACCACATCGAGCAGGTCGTCGTCGGACGTCGCGAGGACGGCCAGAGCCTCGTCGCGGGTCGGCAGCTCGCGCCGAAGCCCCTTGTCCACCAGCGTGTTCAGCAGGTCCATGGAAGCCGATCCTGTCCTAAGGAGGTGCCCGGGGCAAAGGAGAGTTCGCACAACAGAGTCGCTTCGAGGTGTGGGTATTGCCACACACTGACCTGCTGGTGGTCCCGCTAGTGTCTGTGCACTGCCTACAAATTCCCCGGAGGACCACGCATGGCGTTCGGCTGGATCGACGAGCAGGCGGAGCTGCGCGCCCGCGCCGGACTCGTACGGACTCTGCGCCCCCGTCCGGCCGAATCACCGCTCCTGGACCTGGCGAGCAACGACTACCTCGGACTGGCCCGCCACCCGGAGGTCGCCGAGGGCGCGGCCCGGGCCGCGCGGACCTGGGGCGGCGGCGCGACCGGCTCCCGGCTCGTCACCGGCACGACCGAACTGCACGCCGAACTCGAACGGGAACTGGCCGATTTCTGCGGTTTCGAGGCGGCTCTCGTCTTCTCCTCCGGGTACGCCGCCAACCTCGCGGCGGTCACCGCGCTGGCCCCGCACGGCTCCTTGATCGTCTCCGACGCGGGCAACCACGCCTCGCTCATCGACGGCTGCCGGCTCGCCCGCGGTACCACCCAGGTCGTGGCGCACGCCGAGCCGGACGCCGCGCGCAAGGCGCTGGCCACCCACGAGGGCACGGCCATCGCCGTGTCCGACACGGTCTTCTCGGTCGACGGCGACGCGGCCCCCCTCGCCGCCCTGGCCGAGGCCTGCCGGGAGCACGGTGCGGGACTGGTCGTGGACGACGCCCACGGGCTGGGCGTTCTCGGCGACGGAGGCCGTGGCGCCGTGCACGCCGTGGGGCTCGCGGGCGCGGACGACGTCGTGGCGACGGTCACCCTGTCCAAGTCGCTCGGCAGCCAGGGCGGAGCCGTCCTCGGCCCGGCCCGGGTCGTCGAGCACCTGGTCAACGCGGCCCGGACGTTCATCTTCGACACCGGTCTCGCCCCCGCGGCGGCGGGGGCTGCCCTGTCGGCCCTGCGGCTGCTGCGCCGCGAGCCGGAGCGGGCGGCACGAGCCCGGGCGGTGGCGGGCGAACTGCACGCACGCCTGACCGCCGCGGGTCTGGAAGCGGTGCGTCCGGATGCCGCGGTGGTCTCGGTGCGGGCGGCCTCTCCCGAGGACGCCGTGCGCTGGGCGGCACAGTGCCGCGCGGCGGGCCTGGCCGTGGGGTGCTTCCGGCCGCCTTCCGTGCCGGACGGCATCTCACGGCTCAGGCTGACCGCACGCGCGGACCTGACCGGTCAGCAGATCGAACGCGCTGTACGGCTGATCGGCGAGACGCGGCCATGAGTCGGCGTGACACGGCCGTGCGTCGCACGACGACGGTCTGATCGACCGAGGTCACATACGGTCCACCCCGGCCGCGAAGGCCGCCCAGCTCCTCGCGGAGAAGAGCAGCGCGGGCCCGGCCGGGTCCTTGGAGTCCCGCACGGCGAGCAGCCCGGCCCAGGGCGGGCCGTCCGGACAGGCGGTCTCGACGCAGTTGTTCGCGCCGGTGCTGTAGCTGCTGCGCAACCACCGCACACCGTCCAGTTCGATGCTTGAGGGGACGTGACGAGGCAGTGCACGCATGGTGCCTCCTTACGCGCCGGTGGCTGTCCCGGCGATGAAATCCAACGAGTCCTCGGGCGAAAGGGCGTGGATCTGAAGGGCGTTGAAGGCCTCCGTGTAGGCCTGGAGGTCTTCTTTCCGTTCGAGGTAGAGGCTACTCGTCAAGTGGTCGAGAACAACCACGTCCAGATCAGAAGTGCTCGAAAATGACAAGATAACGAAAGGTCCAGTGACACCGATGTGCGCCCCGGCGGCGAACGGCAGTACCTGCAGGCGCACTTGGGGCAGCCGGGCCGCTTCGATCAGTCGTTCCCGCTGACGGGCCATGACGCCCGGCCCGCCCACCTCCCGCCGCAGCACGGCCTCGTCGAGAACGGCGCTCAGTTCCAGTGGGGGATCCGCGCGCAGCACGTCCTGCCGGGCCAGCCGCACCTCGACCAGCGTGTCGAGCCTGTCCTCGGAGAGTCCCTCCACCGCGGCCCTCGTCACCGCACGCGCGTACTCGGGCGTCTGGAGCAGGCCGGGTACGACGGTGGTCTCCAGCGTGCGCATCGCGCCGGCCTGCGACTCCAGGCTGATGAAATCCCGGTACGTCGGGGGCAGCGCGCCGCGATAGGCGTGCGACCAGTGGTGTCGGCCACCGTTGTCGTCGGAGCCCGCCAACACCATCAGCAGTTCGCGGAGTTGGGGATCCGCCACCCCGTAGGCGTCGAGAAGTGACCGGACGTCGGCCGGTTTCACCCCGCTCGTGCCCGTCTCGATCCGGCTGACCTTGGACTGGTGCCAGCCCACCTGCCGGGCCGCCTCACCGCTCGTGAGCCCCGCCGAGGAGCGCAGCGCACGCAGTTCGGCGCCCAGTTTCCGGCGGCGCACCGCGGGACCGTGCTGCATGGGCTCCTCCTTACTCCTTCGGAGCCACCCAAATACGGTCTCGCGTCGCAGAGTTCACCGCTTTGAGCGACAGATATATGCATATCTTGGCGGATCGACGACCTTGACGGGTGTTCTGGTGGCAGTCTGGCGACCAAGCACCAGTCCGGGACCGTACTCGAACCATCCGCTCCGTGTCGGACTGCGGTCCCGCAGGAAAGGGACAAGGTCGCCATGGCAGACCATTTGGAAGCATCCGTCACTCTGCCGAGCGATCCCGCCTCGGTCTCCGCCGCGCGTGCCTATGTGGTGAGCACGCTGGCGGAGTGGGGCCTGCCGGCGGACACGGAGGTGTCCGACACCGTCCGGCTCATCGTCTCGGAACTCGCCACCAACGCAGTCCAGCACACCTTCGGCCAGTCGCCCACGTTCACCGTGGACGTCGAACTGGAACGGGACGAACGGCTGCGGATCGGTGTCACCGACAGTCATCCACGTTTTCCCAGACGCCTGCCCGCGGCCGTCCAGCAGGACAACGGCCGGGGCCTGGTCATCATCCGCTGGCTGACCGCCGAGTGCGGCGGCAGACTGCGCATCCGCCGCACCCGTGAGGGAGGCAAGACCATCTCGATCGAGCTTCCGTGGGCCGTCCCGGTCCAGCCGATGACGACGGCGGCCCGGCAGGAGCCGTAGCCGGTCACGACACGGCATGAAAGACCCTTGGCAGGACGAGACCCCCAGCAGGGCTGGACCCTTCACCGGCAGGACCTGAAAGACCTCCCGGCGGGTGCACGGCGCACCTCGGCCCGCGCGACCCACATCCGGGCCACCCCGACGGCTACGACGCCCGCTCCGCACCCTTCGGCTCGCCGGAGCCCGCGGCCGTCACCGATGCCGTACCGGCGTCTCCCGGCGCGCTTGCGCTCCTCGAAGCCCTGACGGCTGCCCCACGGTGCGCCGAAGTGGTGCGGGGACCCCGGCGCCGCCCCCTTCCGGCTCCTCCTCGGTCCGTTCCCCGGCACCGTCCGCCTCCCGCCGCAGCCCCGCCCGTCGCACCAGTCGCGGAAGAACCCCCCACAGGCCGACGCAGACCAGCAAGGTCGCGGCGCCCGCGATGATCCCGCCGGCCCGGCCCGTGGTCACGTCGACCACCAGCAGCACGGAGCCGCTCAACGCGAACACCAGCACGCTCAGGCCGGTCGTGGCCAGGCGCGACGAGACCTGCACGATGCGGGGCTTTGCACCCTGCTGGAACAGGGAGCGGTGCAGCGCGGCAGGCGCGGTGAAGAGAGCGGCGGCCAGGACCGCCAGCAGCAGCGTGACGACGTAGGTGACGCGCTGGATCGTGTCGAGGTCCTCGAAACGCGAGGTGAAGGCCAGCGACAGCAGGAAGGCGAAGAGGATCTGTACGCCCGTCTGGGTGACGCGCAGTTCCTGCAGCAGCTCGACGAAGTTGCGGTCGGCGCGTTGCAGCGGGGTCTCGTTGCGCGCGGTGCAGGGGCGGTGCTCGGCCATGGGGTGACGGGTATCCATCCGAGGCCGTGTCACGCTCCGGCGTGCGGCGGCGCGTCAGGACGCAGCCGCACGCCGGCGGATCACTTCACGCGCCCGTACCAGACGCTCTTGGTCCAGAGCTTCTGGAGCCGCACCACGTCCCCGCTCTTCGGGGAGTGCCAGAGCTTGTTCTTACCCGCGTAGATGCCGACGTGGTACACGTTGCTGCCCGAGTGGAAGAACACCAGGTCTCCGGCCTTGCGGTTCTTGGCGGAGATGTGGCGGGTCTTGTTGTACTGCTGGGCAGCCGTGCGGGGGAGCTTCTTGCCGGCCTTCTTGAACGAGTAGAGCGTGAGCCCGGAGCAGTCGAACCGGTGCGGACCGGTGGCCCCGTACTTGTAAGGTGCACCCTTCTTCGAGGCCGCGATCTGGAGTGCCTTGGTCGCCGGCGTGGCTGCCGCGGCGTCGGGGGCGAAGCCGGGTGCCACGATCGAGCCGCCCACCGCGGCGATGGTGAGCGCCGAGGCGGTGCCGGCCCGGGCCATGAGCGACGGGACACGATTGAGCGCAGTCATGCGCAACCCTTCGTCAGCCGCCTGTGAAGGATGACCTGTCGGATTCGGGCTGACAAAGTTGCCCGGCCGCTGACGCGGCTTCACCCCAAGGGCTGCTCGGGTCCGGTCATGGCGTGACCGTCCCGGCGACCCGTCGTACTTGGGTCCTCCACTCCTGCCGATCCACTCCTGTCGACCGGTCATCCGGGCGGCGGCAGGACTCGGCGTCCGCCCGGATCGCCCCGCCACAGCGGCGGGGGCTTGTCGTCAGTCAGGGATCTTGGCGCATGCCTGTCCGGATTTCCCAACGGAACCGGGGATTTGTGTTGTTACTCACCACTCACCCGTTCGGGTGGACACGTGTGCGTTCGCGCCGCTGTCCACGGGTTCGCGGACCGCCGGACCAGCGACGGAATGCCCCATTGCGCCCTGTGCCCCCGCGCGTTGCGCAACCGGAACGCTCCCGAAATCGGTCTCCCGCCTACTCCGATCAGAGGTACGTCTTTTGGTCCGTTTCAACTCACCTCCCGACGCTCCGCCGACGCGGCGGGCGAACGGCCCGACGACCCCGCGTCAAGTGACGGACTCCGGAGGCAGGGTGAGCCGGGCCGTGCGCCGCTCCCCGTCCAGCACCCGCAGCGCCCGGGCCAGGGTCTGCGCGTGCAGTTCCGTCTCGCCCCGCTGGTGCATCAGGGTGAGTGCGTCACGCAGCGCCGTCGCCTTGCCGACCAGGGCCTGGGCGGCGCGCAGGCCGCGGTAGGTGTCGCCGTCCCGGGCCGGGTTGATCCGGCCGAGCAGGTCGACCACGTCGAGGTAACGGTCGATCAGTTCCGCCTCGGCGCGTGTCAGGGCGGGCAGCGGTGGCAGTTCGGGCGGGAGCATCGGGGCTCACTGCCCGGTCGGCGGGACGAGGGTGGCCTTACGGCCGGGGATGATGCCGTCCACCAGTCCGTACGCGACCGCCTCCTGGGCGGTGAGGGCCATGTCCCGCTCGATGTCCGCGCTCACCTGCTCGCGGGTGCGGCCCGTGTACAGCGCGAGCAGTTCCTCCATCCGGCCCCGGACACGCGTCAGCTCCGCCGCCTGGATGGCCAGATCGCTCGCCTGGCCCCGGATCGGCCCGGGCAGTTCTGGCTGATGGATCACCAGGCGCGCGTCGGGCAGCGCGAATCGCTTGCCGGGTGTCCCTGCTGCCAGCAGCACCGAGGCGACGGCTCCGGCCTGGCCCAGAAGGATTGTCTCCACGTCGCAGGAGACGTACCGCATGGTGTCGTGGATCGCCGTCATCGCGTGGAAGGTGCCGCCGGGGGAGTTGATGTAGAGCGAGATGCCGCGCTCCGGGGCCTGGTGCTCCAGGTGCATGAACTGGGCCATCACGTCGTTCGCCGAGGTCTCGTCCACCGGCGCCCCGAGGAAGACGATCCGCTCCTCGAGGAGCTTCGAGTACGGGTCCATCGTCCGGTGCCCGGACCCCGTGCGTTCGGTGAACTCGGGCAGTGCATGGCGGGCGGACGGTCGGATCATGGCGAACCCCCTCCTCGCGGGCGCGGCTGTCTCCAGCGACAGCCGTCTCTGTAAAAAATGTACAGGACGTACGTGACGGTATGATGGGGACATGGCCTACGAGATTCCGGTGACGCAAGCCAGGGCTGAGCTCGCCGACCTGATCAACCGCGTGGTGTACGCCGGGGAACGTGTCGTCGTCACCCGGCACGGCAAGCCCCTCGTGGCCCTCGTCTCGGCCGATGACCTGCGGCGTCTCGAGGAGGGTCAGGAGCTCGCGGAGGCCACGGAGGAGCAGGTGATCAGCGCGGTGTCCACGGTCCGTCAGGTCGCGTCCGCTCCGGGCGAGCCACAGCGGTTCGGCATCGCGGCGGAGCACCGCAGGGCCGGCCCGGCGTAGACCGGCCGCCCCGGGCATGTGAGAAGCCCGGGCCGACGTGAAGACCGTGCGTCCCCGCCCGCTGCGGCGGGGACGCACGGTCGCTCCGTGCCCGTGAAACGCGACGGGCGGGGTCAGCCGACCGGCGACAGCTCCCGACGGCCGGCCGCGGGTTCGCTGCCCTGGTTCCGCGCCCGGAGCGAGCCGCCGAGCAGTACCGCGCCCAGGCCGAGCGCCGCCCACCAGGTCAGGGTCATGACGGGGCCGGACGCCGCCGCGCCGTCGAAGTACGACACCGAGCGCAGCAGCGACGTGCCCGCGCCGGGCGGCAGCCACTGCCCGATCGCACCGGCCGGCTCCGGCAGCATCTGCGGGGCCGAGGTGGCGCCGGAGAAGGGGTTGCCGACCAGCATCACCAGGGCGGCCCCGATGCCCGTGCCGGCGGGGCCGACGAGTGCGGCGAGTCCGGCGACGGCGCCGCTGACGGCCAGCGTGGACAGCGCGAGCACGCCGGCTTCCGTCCACCAGGCGCCGCCGAGCGCCCCGAGCCAGCTGTGCGCGATCCCCGCCGCGACCACACCCACCAGGGCGGACGCACCGAGCAGCGCGAGCACGGCCCGGCCCCCGCGCAGCCCCAGCAGGGTGGCCACCGCGCCGGCCGCGATACCGGCCAGGGCGAGGGGCAGGACGGCGGCGTTGAGCACCGCGCCGCGCGGATCGCCGGCCGGGGTGGGCACGACGTCGACCGTCCGGACCTGGGTGCCCTCGGCGGCGGCCTGCCCGGCCACGGCCTGCTGGAGGAGCTGTGCGACAGCCGGTCCGGCCGCCGACGCGGTGAGCAGTTCCGGCCCCTGGGGGGTGACCACGACCGCGCCGTACACGCTCCGGTCCTTGATGGCGTCCCGGGCGGCGGTCTCGTCGGCGTAGCGGTGGATCTCGAACGCGCCCTCGTGCCGCTCCAGCTGCCGCTCGACCCCGGTCACCGCCGCGGGTGGCCCGGCCACGCCCAGCGGCAGGTCGCGGGGTGCGATGCGAGAGGCGGGCCAGGCGAAGGCCCACAGGGCGAGGGCCGCCAGGACGGGCACGAGGACGACGACCGCGATCACATGTCGGTTGCGGGAAGGCATGAGGGGTCTCCTGAGCGAGCGGAACCGGGGAGCGGAACGGGAACGCTAAAAAGAAGGATCGTTCGTTTTTTGCGCTGCCCTCACCGTGCTCCGTGGGCGGCGCCTTGTCAAGAATGAATATTCGTTTTACTTTGGGGATCATGGCTCGCGTGTCCCAGGAACATCTCGACGCCCGCCGCCGGCAGATCCTCGACGGCGCCGCGCTCTGCTTCGCCCGCAATGGCTTCCACGCCACGTCCATGCAGGACGTGCTGAAGGAGGTCGACCTCTCGGCCGGGGCGGTGTACCGCTACTTCAGCGGCAAGGAGGAGCTGATCGGCGCGATCGTCGCCGAGACGCTCGGTTCCGTCCGCGAGGCCTTCGAGGAGGCGGCGCGGCAGAGCCCGCCCCCGCCGCCGGACGAACTCGTCGCCTCGGTCCTCGGCAGGACACTCGCCGCGCGTGAGTCCCTGGTCGTCGACGGCCGGCCCGCCTTTCCGCGGCTCGTCATCCAGGTGTGGACCGAGACCCTGCGCAACGAAGAGCTGGCGGCGGTCCTGCGGGAGGGCTACGGCTCGGTCCGCACGGCCTGGGGGAGGGTCGTCGAGGGGTATCAGGAGGCGGGCATGATGCGGGCGGACGTGGCGCCGGACCACGTGGCCCGGACGATGATCGCCTCCGTGCTCGGGTTCATCGCGCAGCAGTCCCTCTTCGGGCCCGCCCCGGTCGAGGTCCTCCAGCACGGCCTGCGGGCCCTGATGGGCATGCGGGACGAGGACACCGATGGATCACAGCGCGGTTAACGTGCCCGAAACGCGGTCCAATTAGCCTGCCGATCCACGCCACCTGGCACTTTGCCCCGTGGCCGCGGCAACCGGGCCCCGCACGGCCCGGAGCGACGACTGTGAGGTGGGACGTGCAGCTGACCCCGCACGAGCAAGAACGACTGCTGATCCACGTGGCGGCCGACGTGGCCGAGAAGCGCCGGGCCCGCGGGCTGAAGCTCAACCACCCCGAGGCGGTCGCGCTCATCACCTCGCACATCCTCGAGGGCGCCCGGGACGGCCGTACCGTCGCCGAACTCATGTCCTCCGGGCGCAAGCTCCTGACCAGGGACGACGTCATGGAGGGCATCGCGGAGATGATCCACGACGTCCAGGTCGAGGCCACCTTCCCGGACGGCACCAAGCTCGTCACCGTCCACGAGCCGATCGTCTGACGGGAGAAGCCGTGATTCCCGGAGAGTTCCTCTTCGCCGACGACCCGATTGCCTGCAACGAGGGCCGCGAGGTCACCCGGCTGACCGTCCTCAACGCCGCCGACCGGCCCGTGCAGGTCGGCTCCCACTACCACTTCGCCGAGGCCAACCCCGGCCTGGAGTTCGACCGCGCCGCCGCGCGCGGCAAACGGCTGAACGTCGCCGCCGGCACCGCCGTGCGCTTCGAGCCCGGGATCCCCGCCGACGTGGAACTCGTTCCGCTGGCCGGCGCCCGTGTGGTGCCCGGCCTGCGCGGGGAGACCGGAGGTGCCCTCGATGCCTGAGATCTCGCGTGCCGCGTACGCCGACCTGTTCGGCCCGACGACCGGCGACCGGATCCGCCTCGCCGACACCGATCTGCTGGTCGAGATCGAGGAGGACCGCTCCGGCGGCCCCGGACTCGCCGGTGACGAGGCCGTGTTCGGCGGCGGCAAGGTCATCCGCGAGTCCATGGGCCAGGCCCGGGCCACCCGCGCGGAGGGCACCCCGGACACCGTGATCACCGGCGCGGTGATCATCGACCACTGGGGGGTCGTCAAGGCCGACGTCGGTATCCGCGACGGCCGGATCACGGGCATCGGCAAGGCCGGCAACCCGGACACCATGGACGGCGTCCACCCCGATCTGGTCATCGGCCCGGAGACCGAGGTCATCGCCGGCAACGGGCGGATCCTCACGGCCGGTGCGATCGACGCGCACGTCCACTTCATCTGCCCGCAGATCGCCGACGAGGCGCTCTCCTCGGGCATCACGACTCTCGTGGGCGGCGGCACGGGCCCCGCGGAGGGCTCCAAGGCCACCACCGTGACGCCCGGCCCCTGGCACCTCGCCCGGATGCTGGAGGCGATGGAGGCCTTCCCGCTCAACATCGGCCTGCTCGGCAAGGGCAACACCGTCTCCCACGAGGCGATGCTGTCGCAGATCCGCGGCGGCGCCCTCGGCCTGAAGCTGCACGAGGACTGGGGCTCCACCCCGGCGGTCATCGACGCCTCGCTGACCGTCGCCGAGCAGACGGGCATCCAGGTCGCCATCCACACGGACACCCTCAACGAGGCCGGGTTCGTGGGGGACACCCTCGCCGCGATCGCCGGGCGGGGCATCCACGCCTACCACACCGAAGGCGCGGGCGGCGGGCACGCGCCGGACATCATGACGGTGGTCTCCGAGTCGTACGTGCTGCCGAGCTCCACGAACCCGACCCGGCCGTTCACCGTCAACACCGCCGAGGAACACCTCGACATGCTGATGGTCTGCCACCACCTCAACCCCGCGGTGCCGGAGGACCTGGCCTTCGCCGAGTCCCGGATCCGGCCGTCCACGATCGGGGCGGAGGACGTGCTGCACGACCTGGGCGCGATCTCGATCATCTCCTCCGACTCCCAGGCCATGGGGCGTGTCGGCGAGGTCGTCATGCGGACCTGGCAGACCGCCCACGTGATGAAACGGCGGCGGGGCGCACTGCCCGGAGACGGACGGGCCGACAACCGCAGGGTCCGTCGCTATGTCGCCAAGTACACGATCAACCCCGCGCTCGCCCAGGGGCTGGCCCGGGAGATCGGATCGGTGGAGAGCGGCAAGCTGGCCGACCTGGTGCTCTGGGAGCCGGCGTTCTTCGGCGTCAAGCCGCAACTCGTCATCAAGGGCGGGCAGATCGCGTACGCGCAGATGGGCGACGCGAACGCCTCGATCCCGACACCGCAGCCGATCCTGCCGAGGCCCATGTACGGGGCGATCGGGCGGGCACCGGCGTCCAACTCCGTCAACTTCGTCGCGCCCTTGGCCCTCGAGGCCGGGCTGCCGGAGCGGCTGGGGCTGGGGAAGCGGTTCGCGGCGATCGAGTCGACGCGCGGGGTCACCAAGGCCGACATGCGCGAGAACGACGCGCGGCCCGAGGTGCGGGTCGATCCCGACAGCTTCGCCGTGCACATCGACGGGGAGCTGGTCGAGGCGGCGCCCGCGGCCGAACTTCCCATGGCTCAGCGGTACTTCCTGTTCTGAGGGTGGTCTGATGTCGCGTGCAGCGCTGCTCGTCCTGGCCGATGGACGGTTTCCCGCCGGGGGTCATGCGCATTCCGGGGGTGCCGAGGCGGCGGTCAAGGCCGGGCGGATCGAGGGCGCGACGAGTCTGGAGGCGTTCTGCCGGGGGCGGTTGCACACGGCGGGGCTGGTCGCGGCGGGCCTCGCGGCGGCTGCCGCCCTCGGGATCGACCCCGTCGCGCTCGACCGTGCCGCGGACGCCCGTACGCCGTCGCCCGCCCTGCGGGTCGCCGCGCGCAAACTGGGGCGGCAGCTGCTGCGGGCGGCCCGTGCGACCTGGCCGTCCACCGAACTGGACGTACTGGGGCGCGAGTTCCCCAAGGGCGCCCATCAGCCCGTGGTGCTCGGGCTGGCGGCGCGGGCGGCGGGGCTGGGACCGGTTGACGCGGCCTATTGCGCGGCGTACGAGAGTGTGAGCGGGCCCGCCTCGGCGACGGTGCGGTTGCTGAGTCTGGATCCGTTCGACGCGACGCGGGTGCTGGCCCGGCTGGCGCCGGAGGTGGACCGGGTCGCGGACCGGGCGGTGGAGGCGGCCCGGAAGGCGGTCGCCGAGGGGCCCGAAGCGTTGCCGGCCGGGTCGGCGCCGCTGCTGGAGATCGGCGCGGAGGCGCACGCGGGGTGGCCGGTACGGCTGTTCGCCTCGTAGCCGCCCTCCGAACGCCGTGCAGACCGCCCCCCCGGGGCGCGGGGAACTGCGCGACCAGCGCCCACCCACCCGCACTCCACACCAGCGCCCACCACCCACCTTCAAGGAGCCGCACATGCACCTCGACCACACTCACGACGGCCCCACCACCGTGAGCGCGGACGCCCACCGCCCCGACGGCACCCGCAGAGCGCTCCGCATCGGGCTCGGCGGCCCCGTGGGGTCCGGGAAGACCGCCACCGTCGCCGCGCTCTGCCGGGCGCTCAGGGACGAGCTGTCGCTCGCCGTCGTCACCAACGACATCTACACACGGGAGGACGCCGAGTTCCTGCTCCGCGAGGCCGTGCTGCCGCCCGAGCGGATCACCGCCGTGGAGACGGGCGCCTGCCCGCACACCGCGATCCGGGACGACATCTCCGCCAACCTGGAGGCGGTGGAGGACCTGGAGGACGCGGCCGGGCCGCTGGACCTGGTGCTCGTGGAGTCCGGCGGGGACAACCTCACCGCGACCTTCTCCAGGGGGCTCGTCGACGCGCAGATCTTCGTCATCGACGTGGCAGGCGGCGACGACATCCCACGCAAGGGCGGGCCGGGCGTGACCACCGCCGACCTGCTTGTCGTCAACAAGACCGACCTCGCCCCGTACGTCGGCTCCGACCTCGCCCGGATGGCCGCCGACGCCAAGGCGCAACGGGCCGAACTGCCGGTGGCCTTCCAGTCGTTGCGCAGCGAGGCCGGGGTGGCGGACGTCGCCGCGTGGGTGCGGTCGCGGCTCGCCGAGTGGACCGCGTGAGCCTGCGTGCCGGTGCCGGTGCCGGTGCCGGTGCCGGTGTGCGGTCCGTGGCGCGGATCGTCGCCCGGGACGACGGGCGGGGCGGGACCTCCCTGCCCGTGCTGGAGAGCGACGGGCCCCTGGCGCTGCGACGTACCCGGGCCGTCGGCGCCGGGGCGAGGGTCATGCTGGTGGGCGCGATGAGCGGGCCGCTCGGCGGTGACCGTTTCACCGTGGAGGGCCGGGTGGAGGAGGGTGCGCGCCTGTCCGTCGGGTCGGCCGCGGCCACCATCGCACTGCCCGGACAGACCAAGGGCGACGCCCGGTACGACGTCCGGCTCACCGTCGCCGGCCAGGGCGAACTGCACTGGCTGCCGGAGCAGTTGATCTCCGCCCAGGGCAGTGACCTGTATGCCACCACACGCGTCGAACTCGCCGCCACGGCCCGTCTCGTGCTGCGCGAGGAACAGGTGCTCGGGCGCGTCGGTGAGGAACCCGGCCGGCTCACGAGCCGTCTGACCGTGCGCGTCGCCGGACAGGCCGTGCTCGACCAGGAACTGGCCTGCGGGCCCGGTGCGCCGGGCGGCTGGGACGGCCCCGCCGTGCTGGCCGGGCATCGCGCAGTCGGTCAACTGCTGGTGGTGCGGCCGGAGTTCGCCGCCGAGCCGGTGACGGCCGCAGTGCTGGGGGAGGGGGCCTCGCTGGTGCCGCTCGCCGGGCCCGCCGCGCTGGTGACCGCGGTGGCGCCGGACGCCCTCCGGCTGCGCCGGCTGCTCCACGAGGCCCTCGCGTCGCTCCCGCGGGCCTAGGCGTCCGTAGAGCAGAATCACCTCTCCGTTTATCGGATTGGCAAAGAAGGACGCCCGACCCTTTTGTCAGGGACCGCACAACCGGGAGGATCCTCCGTACTGATCTCGACGAGGTACGGGGAGGTCCCCCTTGAGGGGTTCGAGACCGAAGAGGCGGGTGGCGGTGCTCGGTTCGGCCGGCGCGCTCGTCACGGCCACGCTGATAGCCGGTGCCGTCGCGGCGCCCACCGCGAACGCGAACGCGAGCGCGGGCAGCGGCCACGGCCAGGACCGGGAGGCCCGCGGCACCGCGCTCGCCGCCGCCCGGGCCGCGAAGGCGGGCATCGACTGGCAGGACTGCCCGGCCGACTGGAACCTGGCCAAGCCGATCCAGTGCGGGTACGTCACCGTGCCGCTCGACTACGCCAGGCCCCACGGCAAGCAGATCAAGCTCGCCGTCGACCGCATCGGCAACACGGGCACCCAGGCCGAGCGGCAGGGCGCCCTCCTGTACAACCCCGGCGGCCCCGGCGGCTCCGGGCTGCGCTTCCCGGCCCGGGTCACCAACAAGAGCGCCGTCTGGGCCAACGTGGCCAAGGCCTACGACTTCGTGGGCTTCGACCCGCGAGGCGTCGGCAAGTCCACGCCGATCTCCTGCGTCGACCCGCAGGAGTTCGTCAAGGCCCCCAAGGCCGACCCGGTGCCCGACTCCGAGGCCGACAAGCTCGCCCAGCGCAAGCTGGCCCGCGAGTACGCCGAGGGCTGCCAGGAGCGCAGCGGCGCCATGCTGCCGCACATGACCACGCTGAACACCGCGCGCGACCTCGACGTCATCCGCGCCGCCCTCGGCGAGAAGAAGCTCAACTTCCTCGGCGTCTCCTACGGAACCTACCTGGGCGCCGTCTACGGCACCCTCTTCCCGGGGCACGTGCGCCGCATGGTCGTCGACAGCGTCGTCGACCCCTCCCGGGAGAACATCTGGTACCAGGCCAACCTGAACCAGGACGTCGCGTTCGAGGGCCGCTGGAAGGACTGGCAGGACTGGGTCGCCGCGAACGACGCGACCTACCACCTCGGCACCACGCGCGCCGCCGTCCAGGCGAAGTGGCTGGAGCTGCGCGCCACCGCGAAGAAGAGCCCCCTCGGCGGGGTCGTCGGCCCGGCCGAGCTCATCTCCTTCTTCCAGAGCGCCCCGTACTACGACTCCGCCTGGGCGCCGGTCGCGTCGGTCTTCAGCAAGTACGTCGCCGGTGACACCCAGGCCCTCGTCGACGCCGCCGCCCCCGACCTGTCCGACACGGCGGGCAACGCGGCCTCGGAGAACAGCAACGCCGTCTACACGGCCGTGGAGTGCGCCGACGCCGAGTGGCCCACGAACTGGCGCACCTGGGACCGGGACAACACCCGGCTGCACCGCGACCACCCCTTCATGACCTGGGCCAACGCCTGGATGAACCTGCCGTGCGCCACCTGGCCGACCAAGCGGCAGACACCGCTGAACGTCAAGACCGGCAAGGGCCTGCCCGGTGTGCTCATCGTCCAGTCCGAGCGGGACGCGGCCACCCCGTACGAGGGCGCCGTGGAGCTGCACAAGCGGTTCAAGGGCTCCCGCATGATCACGGAGAAGGACGCGGGCTCCCACGGCGTCACCAGCCTGGTGAACCCGTGCATCAACCCCCGGGTGGACAGCTACCTGCTCACCGGCAAGCTGGACGGCGCCGACGTGACGTGCACGCCGCACGCCACGCCGAAGCCGTAGCCGTCGTCCGGCGGTGGTGAGGGGCGGCCGGGACACCGGCCGCCCCTTCCTCATGTCCGCCGGGCCGCGAACCAGGCGTCCTCCGCCGCGTAGTCGAAGAGGTCCGGGTAGGCACGGGCGAGGGTCGGGAACGCCTCCCGCCAGTCCTGCTCCGACAGCCGGCGGGTGAGCCACTCGACGGTCTCCGGCAGGTTGTCCGGGTAGGTCACCACCGGCCGGTAGCCCAGCTCCCGTTCCGCGGCGGTCATGTCGCACACCACCGGCAACTCCACCGACCAGGGCGACCTGCCCACGGACGCCGGCGCCGGCCCGTCCAGGAGAACGGTCCGCGTCTCCACGCCCATGACCGTGTCCACGGCCGCACCGATCTCCGACACGGTCGGCGGCCGTGGATCGCAGGCGTTGAGCACCCGCGAGCCCGGCCTGGCCGCCGCCAGCCGGATCAGTTCGGCGATGTTGCGCGCGGCCGAGGGGTGGAAGACGCTCTCGCCGCGGAAGGCGAGGATCCGCCTGCGCCGGCCGTCGAGGTTGCGTTTGACGAAGTACAGCTCGCGGGGGAGCGGGCTGTACGGCCCGTGGATCGCGCCCGGGCGCAGCACGGTTGTGGGCAACCGGTCGCCCACCGCCAGCAGTTCGCGCTCCAGGGCCGCCTTGCCGGTGCTGTACGTGGCGTCTCCCGGCGGGACCGTCGCCTGGTCCTCCGTGATCGGCACGGGGTATCGCGGGAGCCCGTCCGGCTCGCTCATGGTGTCGAAGCCGCGGCCCGTGCCGTCGTCGTACACCGACACCGTCGACACCACCACGGCCGCCCCGATCCGGTCGGCCAGATCCGTCAGCTGCCGTGCGTGCCGGGCCGAGTAGGCGACCAGGTCGACCACGAGGTCGCAGCCGTCGCCGATCAGCCCGGCGAGTGCCGTGTCGTCCTCACGGTCCAGCCGCCGCGTCCGCACCCCGCCGGGCAGGCCCTCGTCCCGGCCGCCGCCACGGGAGACGGCCGTCACCTCCCAGCCGTCCTTCGCCAGGGCCTCCACCGCCGGCCGGCCGATCTGTCCGCCCGCCCCGATCACCACAGCACGTCTCATGCCGCGACCGTAGATCGCCGGGCACCGGCCGGGAACCGGCTTCTGCCGACAGCAGAGGTCAACTGAGCGGCATGCGCCGGAACTTCCGCTCCTTGGTGGCGGCGGCCTCCTCGGCCTTCACCACGGCCGCGTACCGGTCGACGTACTCCTGCTCGGAGAGGGAGAGGATCGCGTACATGATCTCGTCGGTGATGGCACGCAGGACGGCCTTCTCGTTCTCCATGCCCGCGTAGCGGGAGAAGTCCAGGGGCTTGCCGAAGCGGATCATCACGGGGTGGAGGTGGGGGATGACCTTGCCGGGCGGCTGGGCCTCGAAGGTGCCGATCATCGCGCAGGGGATCACCGGGACACCGGCCTTGAGGGCCATCACCGCCACCCCCACCTTGCCCTTGTACAGCCGGCCGTCGTGCGAGCGGGTGCCCTCCGGGTAGATGCCGAGCAGCTCGTCCTTGGCCAGCACGCCGAGGCCCTCGCGGATCGCGGCCTGCCCCGCGTCCTTGCCGGAGCGGTCGACGGGGATCTGCCCCGCACTGCGGAAGAAGAAGGCCGTCAGCCTGCCCTTGATGCCCGGCCCCGTGAAGTACTCGGCCTTGGCGAGGAAGGTGATGCGCCGTTTGAGGATCGCGGGCATCAGGAAGTGGTCCGAGAACGACAGGTGATTGCCGGCGATGATGGCGGCGCCCTCCGCGGGCACGTGCTCCAAGCCCTCTATTCGAGGCCGGAATACCAGTCGCAGCAGCGGGCCCAGAAGCACGTATTTCAGCAGGTAGTAGAACAAAGCGGGCGCTCCTCGACTCTCGCGGTGGACTCAGCCGCCGCGTTCCAGCAGGTCAACCGGCATGTCGTGGGGTGCCAGTGTAGGTGCAGGCACGGCCACCGGGCACCTCGTGCGGGCGGACCGCACAGATCCTTCGCCAATTGACTGATGGTCAGTCAGGCAGGTGCATACGGTGGTGCTCATGCGGCTGGGGAGGACCGCGGGAACAGCGTGCTGCGCCACCCGGGTGACGGGCAAGCCGAACGGGTGGCCTGGCGGGATACCGGGGGTGCGTGGCGGGCCGGTGGCTCTTGCCGACGGGCGGCGGCTGTGGGCCGGTGGCCCCGGCCGCCCCGGCGAGTAACCTGCCACACATGCGGATCTCTGTTTCCTCGGACATGGACGAACCCGTCGCCCGCTCCCTGGTGGCCGCCCTGCGCGAGCGCGGGCACGACGTGCGCCTGCACGGGGCGCTGCGCCCGGGCGACGATCCGCAGTGGGCGGTGTGCTCCGAGGCCGCGGCCCGCGAGGTCGCCGACGGCACGGCCGATCAGGCGGTGGTGTGCTGCTGGACCGGCACGGGCGCCTCGATCGCGGCGAACAAGGTGCCCGGCGTGCGGGCGGCCCTCTGCACGGACGCCTACACGGCCGACGGGGCGCGCCGCTGGAACGACGCGAACGTGCTCGCGCTCAGCCTGCGCCTGACCTCGCAGCCGCTGCTGACGGAGATCCTGGACGCCTGGTTCGCCGGTGAGCCCAGCGCGGACGCCGAGGACCGGCAGAACGTCGACCGCCTCCGGCTGCTCGACCACGGCAAGGCCCGGATGTAGTCACAGGCGCACGATGATCAACGCGGTGTCGTCGGTGGCGCCACCGTGCGGCAGCAGCTCCGACAGCACGGTGTCGGCGAGCGTCTCGGGGTCCTGGTCCCGATGGTCGCGCAGGGCGTCGGCGAGCCGGTACAGGCCCTTGTCGATGTCCTCGTGGCGCCGCTCGATCAGGCCGTCGGTGTAGAGCACGAGCGTGGCGCCCGGCGCGTACGTGGTCTCGGCCTGGGGTCTCGGGATCGGGTCGGGGCGGGCGTCCAGCGGGGTGTCCGTGGCCTGGTCGAGGAACTCCGTACGGCCGTCGGTGTGAATGAGCACGGGCGGGGGATGTCCGGCGCTGCTGTAGGTGATGAGGTGGCGGTCGCAATCGATGAAGGTCGTGGCGGCGGTCGCCGACTCGGCCCCGTCGATGACGTGGGCGTAGCGCCCCAGCACGTCCAGGGCCTGGGCCGGCCCGTCGGCGACCCGGGAGGCGGCGCTGAGCGCACTGCGCAGCTGCCCCATCACCCCGGCGGCCTCCAGCCCGTGCCCGACCACGTCGCCCACTGCCACGCCGATCCGGTCGCCGCCCACCAGATCGACCAGGTCGTACCAGTCACCGCACACGTTGAGAGCGCCCACGGCGGGCCGGTACCGGACGGCGGTCCGGTGGCGGCGGACCTGCCGGGGTGCGGGGAGCATCGCCCCCTGGAGCGCCAGTGCCACCTCCCGCTCCCGGGAGTGCGCCTGGCGCAGTCGCTCGTTGAGCTCCTGCAGCTCACGGGCGCGCGTGTACAGCTCGGCCTCCAGCACCCGGGCCCGGCCCCGGTTCCCCGAAGGTCCGCCCCGGGCCCGGATCAGCTCGGTGACCTCCTCCACGCGGTGCAGGATCAGCACGACCTTGCCGTCCGGGCCGAGCAGTGGCGCGTTCACCGGGCTCCAATAGCGCTCGTGCCACTCGCCGGGCCGCGCGGTGTCCTCGACGTCGTAGCGCTGCAGGGCCATGGCGTCGCGCTCGCCGGTGGCCAGGACGCGGTACAGCGAGGCCTCCAGGTTGCGCATGCCCGTCGCGGCCGGGTCGTTCGGGTTGTCCGGGAAGACGTCGAACAGGTACTTGCCGATCAGCTGCTCGCGGGAGCGGCCGGAGACGCGGACGAACTCCTCGTTGACGTCCGCGTACACGAGGTCGGGCGTCAGGAGCGCCACCATGCCGGGCAGAGCCTGGAACACCGCACCGTAGTCGATCGCCGTCTCTGCCATGGCTGCCGCCTCACCGCCGCCGGGGTCACACCAGTTTCGCACGGTATGGGCGAACCTCGACCGGCCTCAGTCAGGGAGATCTGCCAGTGACTGCTCGGCCCAGATGACCTTGCCCTCGGGGACGAACCGCGTCCCCCACCGCTGGGTGAGCTGGGAGACCAGCAGCAGCCCGCGCCCGCCCTCGTCGGTCGTACGGGGATGGCGCAGATGGGGCGCGGTGGCGCCGCCGTCGAGGACCTCGCAGACCAGGGCGCGTTCCCGGATCAGCCGGAGCCGGATGGACCCGGTGGCGTACCGGATGGCGTTGGTGACCAGTTCGCTCACCACCAGTTCCGTGGTGAAGGCCAGATCCTCCAGGCCCCAGTGCGCGAGCTGGCCGGTGGCCGTGCGGCGGGCTTCGGCGACCACGGCCGGATCCGCGGGCAGGTCCCAGGCCGCGACCTGGCCGGTGCCGAGACGTCTCGTCCGGGCCATCAGCAGGGCCACGTCGTCGTACGGATGGGCCGGGACCAGGGCGTCGACAACGGACTGGCAGTACGACTCGAGCGGACCGCCTCGCTCCAGCGCCCGGCGCAGCCGGTCCCGGCCCGCGTCGACGGCCCAGGTCTCGCCCCGCGCCAGCAGCCCGTCGGTGTGCAGCGCCAGTGTGCTGCCCTCCGCCAGGGAGAGCTCGACCGCCTCGAAGGGCGGGCCGCCCACCCCGAGCGGCGGCCCCTGCGGCAGTTCGACGAACACGACCGAGCCGTCGGACCGGACCACGGCCGGGGCGGGATGCCCCGCCGCCGCCATGGCACAGCCGCCGTCGACGGGGTCGTAGATCACGTACAGGCAGCCGGAGCCCACGGACTGCGTGCCCGGAGCGCCCACCGTCCCGGGCTCCGCGCCTTCCTCCCGCGCCGAACGCGCCACCAGGTCGTCGAGGTGCGCCAGCACCTCCTCCGGCGGCAGATCCAGAGCCGCCAGGGTCCGTACGGCGGTCCGCAGCTGCCCCATGGCCGCGGCGGCGTCGATGCCGTGCCCGGGCACCTCGCCCACGACCAGCGCCACCCGCGCCCCCGACAACGGGATGAGGTCGTACCAGTCGCCCCCGAGACCGGTCAGCTCGTCGGCCGGCCGGTAGCACGCGGCCACCTCGACGGCGTCCTGCTCGGGCAGCCGGTGGGGGAGCAGGCTGCGCTGCAGAACCAGCGCGGCGTCCCGCTCACGGGTGTAACGGCGGGCGTTGTCCACGCAGACGGCCGCGCGGGCGACGAGGTCCTCGGCCAGCCGCAGGTCCTCCTCGTCGAAGTGCTCCCGCTCCCGGCGCCGGTAGAAGGTCGTGATGCCCAGGGTGATGCCGCGCGAGCGGATCGGCACGGTCATCACGCTGTGCAGGCCGAGCTCCAGGAACGTGGCCCGGCGGCCGCTCGGGGTGCTCGTGGTCCAGTCACGGGTCAGCGGGTCGAGCCGCTCCGAACGCCAGGAACGCCCCGTGGCCAGACAGCGGAACGGCGGCGTGCCCGCCCGGAAGGCCACCCCTTCGCCGACCTCGATGACGGCATCCACGAGGTCGGCGTGCGCGGACCGGTAGCCGGAGCGGCGCAGCTCCACCGGTTCCTCCGAGTCCGCGAGCGGCCCGGGCGCCGGCTCGCCGCCCCGCAGCACCGACTCCAGCAGGTCGACGGTGACGAAGTCGGCCAGCCCCGGCACGGCCACATCCGCCAGTTCCTGCGCGGTGCGCGTGAGGTCGAGGCTCCGGCCGATGCTCTCGCCCGCCCGGTCGAGCAGCGCCAGCCGCTGTCGCGCACGGTGCCGGTCGGTCATGTCCACGACTGTGTAGTACACGCCGATGGGATGGCCCCGGTCGTCCTCGAGCCGGGTGAACGACAGCATGTGCGCCGTCTCGTGCAGCGGGGCCGAGCGCAGGTGGCCCACGTGCTCGTAGCCGACCACCGGCTCGCCGGTCTCCAGCACGTGCCGCATCTGCGCCTCGACCGCCTGGGCGTCCGTCCCTGGCTGCACGTCCGCGAAGCGCAGCCCGAGCCGGCGCGCCGCCGGACCGCCGCCGAACTGCTCCAGGGCGGCGTTCGACCACACGAAACGCAGGTCGGTGTCCACGATCGCGATACCGACCGGGGCGTCCGCCGCCATCTGTTCCAGGACCGTGCGGCTCATGTCCCAGCCGGGGGCGGCCTCGGACATCTGCGACAGGAGCATCAGCCAGCGCACACCGCCCTGCGCCTCCTCGGCCGCGGTGATCCGGGCCGCGACCCGCACCGGCTGCCCGTTTCTGCGGCGGGCCGTCAGCAGCCCCGTCCAGCCGCCGTCCCTGCGGCACCGCTCGACCAGGTCGGGTACACGCTCGGCGTCCTCTCCGACCAGCAGGTCGGCCAGCTTCCTGCCGACCGCCTCGGAAGCCGGGTACGCCAGCAGCCGCCGGGCATCGCTCGTCCAGCCCGTCACCACGCCCTGTGGGTCGAGCAACAGGGGCGCCGCGTCGGCCACGTCGAACCGTTGCCGGGCAACGCCGTACACCTCGTCTGCGCCCACGGCCGACCTCTCTGTCGCTGAGAGTGGTCTACCACCTCTTGCCTCAATCTTCACCCTTCCGGCCAGGAGGGGCGGCTTGTACAGGGCCGGCCGGGGCGGGACAGCGGGTGCGGTGGGAGGCGTTCCGCCGGGCGGAGGAGAGGCACCCGAATCGAGCACGCCCCCACGCACAAGCCTCGGCCCCTGCCCCTGAGCCTCGGCCCCTGCCCCGACCGGCTCTCTGCGCCCCCGGCGCCCGAGCACGGCCGTCCACCCTGGTGCCCGAGCCGTCCACCCCGGTGCCGAGCGCCGCGGTCCCCTCCCCGGTGCCCAGCGCCGTCGCCCACCTCGGTGTCCGGTCCGACCGCCCCTGTGCGCTGCCGCTCCGAGCGGGCCGCTCACCCCGGTGAACGGCCCGACCGCTACTGTGCGCCCGCCCTTCCGAGCGCGCCGCCCCACCCCGGAGTCCGGCCGGACCGCCCCTGTGCGCCGCCGCTCCGAGCGCGCCGCCCCCCGAGGTCTCGGACCCGCCCCGACCAGGCTCTGTATCCCGGCGTCCGGCGCGCCCCGCCCCCCCCCGAAGCCCGGCCCTGGCCCGGCCTCGTGGTTTACCCCAGTGCCTTCTCCAGCGCCCCGAGTGCGCCCGTCAGCTCCTCACCCGTGATGGTGAGCGGTGGGGCCAGGCGGATCGTGGAGCCGTGGGTGTCCTTCGCCAGGACCCCCTGCCGCATGAGACGTTCGCTGATCTCGCGGCCCGTGCCGAGCGCGGGGTCGATGTCGACGCCCGCCCACAGGCCGCGTGAGCGGAAGCCCACCACGCCCTTGCCGACCAGCCCCGTCAGACCGTCGCGCAGGATCTCGCCCAGTTCTGCCGCCCGGCGCTGGTACTCGCCCGTCTCCAGCAGCTCCACCACCGCCGTGCCGACCGCCGCCGCCAGCGGGTTGCCGCCGAACGTCGAGCCGTGCTCACCCGGGTGCAGCACCCCGAGCACCTCCCGGCGCCCGACCACCGCCGACACCGGCACGATGCCGCCGCCCAGCGCCTTGCCCAGCAGCAGCACGTCCGGCACCACCGGCTCGTGCTCGACCGCCAGCGTGCGGCCCGTGCGGCCCAGACCGGACTGGATCTCGTCCGCGATGAACAGACAGCCCTTGCGGCGGGTCAGCTCCCGCACGCCCGCCAGATAGCCGTCGCCCGGGATGATCACCCCCGCCTCGCCCTGGATCGGCTCGATCAGCACCGCCGCCGTCGTCTCGTCCACCGCCTCTTCCATCGCGGCCAGGTCGTTGTACGGCACCACCCGGAACCCAGGGGTGAACGGCCCGAAGCCCGCCCGGGCCGTCTCGTCCGTGGAGAAGCTGACGATCGTCGTCGTACGGCCGTGGAAGTTGTCCGCGGCGACCACGATCGTCGCCCGGTCGGCCGGCACGCCCTTGACGTCGTAGGCCCACTTGCGGGCCACCTTCACCCCGCTCTCCACCGCCTCCGCACCGGTGTTCATGGGCAGCACCATGTCCATGCCGGTCAGTGCGGCCAGCCGCTCCGCGAACTCGGCGAGCCGGTCGTTGTGGAACGCGCGCGAGGTGAGGGTCAGCCGGTCGAGCTGGCGGTGGGCCGCCTCGATCAGCGCCGGGTGCCGGTGGCCGAAGTTGAGGGCCGAGTAACCGGCCAGCATGTCGAGGTAACGCCGCCCTTCGACGTCCTCCACCCACGTGCCCTCGGCGCGGGCGACGACCACCGGCAACGGGTGGTAGTTGTGCGCGAGGACCGGCTCCTCCGCGCGGATCAGCTCCTGGGAGCCACGCGTCTGACGCGGGGCACGGCCTCCCTGCGGGTCCTCGGTGCGGACGGGTGCGGTCATGAGCGGATCTCCCGGATCTCCTGGGTGCAGCACTTGATGCCGCCACCGGCCTTGTGGAACTCGGACAGGTCGACGGGGACGGGGACGTAGCCACGGCCGGCCAGTTGCCCGGCCAGGCCCGTCGCCCCCGGTGAGATGAACACGTGGCGCCCGTCGGAGACGGAGTTGAGCCCGAACGCCATCGCGTCCTCACGGGTGGCGAGCACCGCGTCCGGGTACAGCCGGGCCAGCACCTCGCGACTGCCCGGCGAGAACGCCTCGGGGTAGTAGACGATGTTCCCGTCGTGCCCGTCGTCGAGGACGAACAGCGCCGTGTCCAGGTGGTAGAAGTACGGATCCACCAGCTTCAGGCTGATCACCGGCGTCCCGAAGTACTCCTGCACCTCGCTGTGGGCCTCCCGGGCCGTACGGAAGCCCGTCCCGGCCAGGATCCAGCGGCCGGCCGGCACCAGGTCGCCCTCACCCTCGCACACCGACTCGGGGTGGTAGACGTCGTAACCCTCCGTCTTGAACCACGCCTCGTACGGCACGGACTCGGGACGGCGTTCGGGCGCGTGGAAGAGCGCCCCGAAGACGCGGCCGTCGACGACGACCGCCGCGTTCGCGGCGAAAACCATGTCCGGCAGACCGGGAACGGGTTTCACACTGTCCACGGTATGGCCGTGGGCACGGTAGGTGTCGACCAGCGCCTGCCACTGGTCCAGGGCACGGATGACGTCGACGGGTTCGTCGGGATGCATCCACGGGTTGATCGCGTACTGCACGGCGAAGTGTCTGGGCTCGCAGACGAGGTAGCGCCGCCGGCGCGGCACACGGGATTCGGGCACAGAGGGGTCCCTCCGCTTCCTCACGGTGTGTGACTGGTGATTGACACAACGGTAGAAAGTGGCGACCGTGGCCGACAAGAAACAAAGATTGCGCGTTCACGCAGGAACGCTGCGTCTTGAAGCCGCTCAGCGCACGTCTGCTGCGCTGCCTCCTACCCCCTCAGGGGCCGGATGACTCGCCCCCGCCTCCGGGCTCTCCGGCAGCAGGTGGGACAGCACCATCACACTGATCGTCTTCCGGATGAACGGCTCCTGCCGGATCCGTTCCAGCACCTCCTCGAAGTGCTCCACGTCCCGCGCCCGCACGTGCAGCAGCGCGTCCGCGCCGCCGGTCACGGTCATCGCCGCGGCGATCTCCGGGTAGTCCCGCACCACCTCGGCCAGCCGCCGCGGCGGGGCGGCGCCCTCGCAGTACACCTCGACGTAGGCCTCCGTGCGCCAGCCCAGCGCCGACGGCTTCACCGTCGCCGAGAACCCAGTGATCACGCCCGTCTCGCGCAGGCGGTCGACCCGCCGCTTGACCGCCGTGGCCGACAGCCCGATCGCCGTGCCGATCTCGGCGAACGACGTCCTCGCGTTCGCCATCAACGCGGTGATGATCTTCCGGTCGAGTTCGTCGAACGGCGTGGACCTGCTGTTCATGCGGGCACTGTATCCACCGGCATCCCGGCCCGCGCCCCGTCGGCCCGTGCACCGCATCGGGCGCGAACGTCCCCCCCCGGCACATGTACCAGACGTTCGGATCCCCCCTACACTCCGGGTTCATGCTGCGCGCCCTGGCTGTCGACGACGAACGCCCCTCGCTGGAGGAACTGCTCTACCTCCTGCACGCCGACCCGCGCATCGGCAGCGCGCAGGGCGTGGGCGACGCGACCGAGGCGCTGCGCCGCATGAACCGCGCCCTGGAGTCCGGCCCGGGCGGGCCCGATGCCATCGACGTGGTCTTCATGGACATCCAGATGCCCGGCCTCGACGGCCTCGACCTCGCGCGGCTGCTCACCGGCTTCGCCCGGCCGCCGCTCGTCGTGTTCGTCACCGCCCACGAGGACTTCGCCGTGCAGGCCTTCGACCTCAAGGCCGTCGACTACGTCCTCAAGCCGGTCCGCAAGGAGCGGCTCGCCGAGGCCGTCCGCCGGGCCGCAGAACTGCGTGTCGCCGCCCCCCGCATCCCCGTCCACGAACCCGATCCGGACCACATGCCCGTCGAACTCGGCGGCGTGACCCGCTTCGTCGCCGTCGACGACATCACCCACGTCGAGGCCCAGGGCGACTACGCCCGCCTGCACACCGACAAAGGCAGTCACCTGGTGCGCATCCCGCTGTCCACCCTGGAGGAGCGCTGGCGCACCCGCGGCTTCCTCCGCATCCACCGCCGTCACCTCGTCGCACTGCGCCACATCGGCGAACTCCGCCTCGACGCGGGCACCGTCAGCGTCCTCGTCGGCTCCGAGGAGCTCCAGGTCAGCCGGCGCCACACGCGCGAACTGCGCGACCTGCTCATGAGGAGGCCCTGACGGTGCCCCAGGACCACACCGAACGCCGTGTCGTCGTCACCGGCCCGCCCCGGCAGACCGGCCCGCACGCCCGGCTCCGCTCGCGCGGGCGATACCCGCAGACCTCCTCCCGCTCCTACCGTCCGCGCACCGAGATCGACGAGCAGACCACCCTCGGCCACACCTACGTCCGCTCCCTGATGCGCACCCAACTGCGTGCCGCCCTCACCGTGTTCACCGTCCTCGGCCTGCTCGTCGGCCCGCTCCCGCTGCTCTTCGCGGCGATGCCGGGCGCCCGTCGTCTGGAATGGGCCGTCCTGGGCTTCGGCCTCTACGTCCCGCTGGTGCTGCTCGCCCGCTGGTACGTCCGCCGGGCCGAGCGCAACGAACGCGACTTCGTACGCCTGGTCGAAGACCGCTGACGCCCCACCGATGAACCCCGGCCCTCGATGAACTCCAGCTACGCCATACCCGCCGTCGCCCTGGTCGTCGTCGCGACGGTCCTGGTCGGCGCCTTCGGCCTGCGCATCTCCCGCACCACGTCCGACTTCTACGTCGCCTCCCGTACCGTCGGCCCCCGCCTCAACGCCACCGCCATCAGCGGCGAGTACCTCTCCGCCGCCTCCTTCCTGGGCATCGCGGGCCTCGTCCTGGTCCAGGGCCCCGACATGCTCTGGTACCCGGTCGGCTACACCGCCGGCTACCTGGTCCTGCTGATCTTCGTGGCCGCCCCGCTGCGCCGCTCCGGCGCCTACACACTCCCCGACTTCGCCGAGGCGCGCCTCGCCTCCCAGGCCGTACGGCGGCTCGCAGGCGCCTTCGTCGTCGGTGTCGGCTGGCTGTACCTGCTGCCCCAGCTGCAGGGCGCCGGGCTGACCCTGACGGTGCTGACCGGGGCTCCCGACTGGCTCGGCGGGGTGATCGTCGCCGTCGTCGTGACCGCCACCGTCGCCGCCGGCGGCATGCGCAGCATCACCTTCGTACAGGCCTTCCAGTACTGGCTGAAACTCACCGCCCTGCTCGTCCCCGCGCTCTTCCTGGTCCTCACCTGGCAGAGCGACGGAGCGCCCCGGCACGCCTTCGACGAACCGGCCACCTTCCGCGAGCAGCGCCTCGTCCGCGTCGCCGACGCGGTCGACCTGAGGCTGGAACGGCCGCTGAGCGTCACGGTGACCGGCACCGTCGACGGCCGCACCCACACCGGCACGCGCCTGGAACTCACCGCCGGAACCCACCACATCGAGCGCGGCACCCGGCTCACCTTCCCCCGGGGCGCCGCCGTCCCCGAGGCCCGGCGCAGCGGCGGCGGCGACCTGTCCCCGTCGCAGGCCGAAAGCCGCGAGGAACGGCCGCTGTACGCCACGTACGGGCTGATCCTCGCCACCTTCCTCGGCACCATGGGCCTGCCGCACGTCGTGGTCCGCTTCTACACGAGCCCGCACGGCGTCGCCGCCCGCCGCACCACCGTCGCCGTCCTCGGCCTGATCGGCGCCTTCTACCTGCTGCCCCCCGTCTACGGCGCCCTCGGCCGCCTCTACGCACCCGAACTCACGCTCACCGGCGACCCGGACGCCGCCGTCCTGCTGCTGCCCGACCGCATGATCGGGGGAGCGGGCGGAGACCTGCTGGGCGCGCTGGTCGCCGGGGGCGCCTTCGCGGCATTCCTCTCCACGGCCTCGGGCCTGACCATGGCGGTCGCGGGCGTCCTCACCCAGGACGTCCTGCCGTCCCGCGGCGTACGGTACTTCCGGCTCGGCACGGTCCTCGCCATGGCCGTGCCCCTCGCGGCGAGCGTCCTGGTCGGCGGGCTGCCGGTCGCCGACGCCGTGGGGCTCGCCTTCGCCGTCTCGGCGTCCTCGTTCTGTCCGCTGCTCGTCCTCGGCATCTGGTGGCGGCGGCTGACCCCGCCCGGCGCGGCCGCCGGGATGCTGGTCGGCGGCGGCTCCGCGCTGCTCGCCGTCGCCGCGACCATGGCCGGCTACCCGGGCGAGGGCGCCGCCCTGCACGCCCTGCTCGCCTGGCCCGCGCTGTGGTCGGTGCCGCTGGGTTTCCTGACCATGATCATGGTGTCCCTGGCCACCCCCGGCCGGGTCCCGCCCGGCACCGCGGCGGTCCTGGCCCGGTTCCACCTGCCCGAGGAACTGCGCTCGGAGGTGACGGCGTGAGCGATTTCCTGGCAGGTCTGTGCGTCGGCGTGCTCCCGGTGCTCGCCCTCGGGGTCTGGCTCGGACGGCGGACGGCACGGGCCAAGAGCCTCGCCGGCCTCGGCACCCCCGTCGAGCACGCCACGTTCGAGACCCTGCACACGGCGTCCCTCGCCGCGCCCCCGCTGCGGGCCGGGCTGACGGAGGAGACCGCCCGCAAGTCCGCCCGCAAACTGCGCTCCCTGCTCGGCACGCACGCCCTGTGCCTCACCGACCGCACCGAAGTCCTGGTGTGGGACGGCGACGGTGCGCACCACCGTGACGAGATCATGGACCGCCTCGCCGGCGCCCTGGAAACCGGCCGCGGTGAGGCCTTCCGGCTCAGCTGCGACAGCCTCGACTGTTCGGTGCGCTGGGCGGTCGTCGCCCCGCTCACCGTCGACGACCGGGTGCACGGCGCGCTGGTCGCCTGCGCGCCCCGCGAGTCGGCGGTGCTCGTCCGGGCCGCCGGTGAGGTCGCCCGGTGGGTCTCCGTCCAGCTGGAGCTGGCCGATCTCGACCAGTCCCGCACCCGGCTCATCGAAGCCGAGATCAAGGCACTGCGGGCCCAGATCTCGCCTCATTTCATCTTCAACTCGCTCGCGGTGATCGCCTCCTTCGTCCGCACCGACCCTGAGCGCGCCCGCGAGCTGCTGCTCGAATTCGCCGACTTCACCCGTTACTCGTTCCGCCGGCACGGCGACTTCACCACCCTCGCCGAGGAACTCCACGCCATCGACCACTACCTGGCGCTGGTCCGGGCGCGCTTCGGCGACCGCCTGTCCGTCACCCTCCAGATAGCGCCGGAGGTGCTGCCGGTGAGCCTGCCGTTCCTGTGCCTCCAGCCGCTCGTCGAGAACGCCGTCAAGCACGGCCTGGAGGGCAAGGCCGTGTCCTCGGGCCGGTGCCGCATCCAGATCACCGCCCAGGACGCGGGCGCCGAGGCCCTGGTCGTCATCGAGGACGACGGCGCCGGCATGGACCCCGGCCTGCTCCGCCGCATCCTGGCCCGCGAGGTCAGCCCCTCGGGCGGCATCGGCCTGTCCAACGTCGACGACCGGCTCCGCCAGGTCTACGGTGACGACTACGGCCTCGTCATCGAGACGGCCACCGGCGCCGGCATGAAGATCACAGTCCGGCTCCCGAAGTACCAGCCCGGTGTGCACTCGGCGGGCCGTCCGGCCCGGGAGTGAGGTGTCAGGTGCTGCGCGTCGTGACCACCAGTCCCAGGGTGATCAGACCCAGGACGACCCAGCCGAACCACAGCCAGCCGTTGCTCCCGAGCGCCACCGTGTAGGCCGTCACCACGACCAGCCCGCCCAGCGTGAGCGCTCCCATGGTCTTCGTCGCGTTGGAACCGTTCGTGGAACCGGGCATCGCAACACCCCTCCTCAGGGTCCGGTCCCTCCATGGTGCCCGGCGGACGCCCGGCGCGCACGGCCCGTACCGAAAGGTCCTCAGCGCCCCTGCGTGTTCAGAGAGGCCAGGTAGGCGTTGTACGCCTCCAGCTCCTTGTCCCCGTCGCGGTCGGCGGCACGGTCGGTGCGCCGGGCCTGTCGCTGGTCCGAGGCGTACCACTGGAACAGCAGGGCCACCAGCACCAGCACGGAGGGGATCTCGCTGAAGGCCCAGGCGATGCCGCCCGCCGCGTTCTGGTCGGACAGCGCCTCGATGCCGAGCGAGCCGGGCGGGTTCTTGAACGTCTCGACCATCGGCTCGGACGCCATCATCAGCGCGATCCCGAAGAACGCGTGGAAGGGCATGCCCGCGAACAGCTCCAGCATCCGCATCAGGTAGCCCGGGCGGTGCGGGCCCGGGTCCACGCCCATGATCGGCCAGAAGAACACCAGGCCGACGGCGAGGAAGTGCACCATCATCGCGATGTGGCCCGCCTTGGAACCCATCAGGGTGTCGAAGAGGGGCGTGAAGTACAGCCCGTAGAGGCTCGCGATGAACAGGGGGATCGTGAACGCCGGGTGCGTGACGATCCGCATGTACCGGCTGTGCAGGAACATCAGCAGCAGCTCACGCGGCCCCTTGCGGCCCCGTCCCGCCGTGGGCAGGCCCCGCAGCGCCAGCGTGATCGGCGCACCGAGCAGGATGAGGATGGGCGACACCATGCTGATGACCATGTGCTGCACCATGTGCACGCTGAACATGACCATGCCGTAGTCGTTCAGCCCGGTGCACATCATGAGCATGATGCTCAGCACGCCCAGGACGAACGCGACCGTACGCCCCACGGGCCACTTGTCCCCGCGCCGGACGAGCCGCGCGACGCCCCATCCGTACAGGGCCAGCCCGGCCAGGCACGCGACGAGGAAGAACGGGTCCGCCGACCACTCCAGACCTCGCCCCAGCGTGAACGGCGGCAGATCCATGGTCATGCCGTGCCCGCTGTGATCCATTCCGCCGGCTCCTGTTTCGTGGGGGTGTGCAGCAAGTTGTCCGCCCACAAGAGTAGAACCGCCCCCGGTCGTGGTTACGACCGGGGGCGGTCCGTCGTCCCTCAGGGGCGCGGGGAACCGCGCGAGCGGCCACGCACACCCCGCACCCGGCAGATCAGCTCAGCCTCAGAGAACGGTCTCCGCCTCGGCGTACCGCTCGTCCGGCACCGTCTTCAGCGTCTCCACGGCCTCCGCGAGCGGCACCATCACGATGTCGGTGCCGCGCAGCGCGGTCATCTGCCCGAACTCCCCCCGGTGTACGGCCTCCACCGCATGCCATCCGAACCGCGTGGCCAGCACCCGGTCGTAGGCGGTCGGCGTACCGCCCCGCTGCACGTGCCCGAGGATCACCGGCCGGGCTTCCTTCCCCAGCCGTCCCTCCAGCTCCACGGACAGCTGCCGGGCGATCCCGGCGAACCGCTCGTGCCCGTAGATGTCCTTGCCGCCCTCGTCGAACTCCATGGACCCGGCCCGGGGCTTCGCCCCTTCCGCCGCCACCACGATCGCGAAGCGCTTGCCGGCCTCGAACCGCTCGCCGACCCGCCTGGTCAGCTCCTCTATGTCGAAGGGCCGCTCAGGCACGACGATGGCGTGTGCACCGGCCGCCATGCCGGAATGCAGGGCGATCCAGCCGGTGTGCCGGCCCATGACCTCCACCACCAGGACACGCTGGTGGGACTCGGCGGTGGTCTTCAGCCGGTCCAGGGCCTCGGTCGCCACACCCACGGCCGTGTCGAAGCCGAACGTGACGTCCGTGACCGCGATGTCGTTGTCGATCGTCTTCGGCACACCCACGACGGGCAGACCGCTGTCGGACATCAGCCGGGCGGCCTTGAGCGTGCCCTCGCCGCCGATGGGGATGATCGCGTCGAGGCCGAGCTCCTCGACATGGCCCTTGGCCCGTTCCACGCCGTCCCGCAGATGGGAGGGCTGGACCCGGGAGGACCCGAGAATGGTGCCGCCGCGGGCGAGGATGCCGCCCACCGCGTCGAGGTCGAGCTTGAGGTAGTCGCACTCCAGGAGGCCCTTCCAGCCGTCCCGGAAGCCGATGACCTCGTCGCCGTGGTCGACGACGGCACGGTGCACGACGGACCGGATGACGGCGTTCAGGCCGGGGCAGTCGCCGCCGGACGTGAGGACACCAATGCGCATAGCCCGAAATACCTTCTCAACGTGGGCCGGGGACCGGACCACGTTGTCCGGCTGGAATCCCCGCCACCCTAGCGGCATCGAGGGGCCGGACCGAAGCACGCGTCCGCCTGCTGGACGACCCCGCTCACCTGTGCGGATGGGCCGTCATACGGGCTGTTGACCAGCAGGTTGACGCGTACCTCGGGCACTCTCTTCCAGCGTGCGCACCACCACCTCTTCCACCTGGGCGTCGGTGATGGTGCGGGGCACGCCGGGACGCGGCTCGTCGGACAGGCCATCGAGACGGCGTTGCAGAAATCTGGTCCGCCACCGGCTCACGGTCCCGCGATCGGTGTCCAGCCGCGCGGCCACCGCGGTGTTGTTCAGCCCGTCCGCGCAGGCCGGCACGATCCGTGCCCGCTTGGCCAGACCCTGTGCGGTTGTCCGCCGTTTGGCCCACCCCTGCAACACCAGCCGCTCGTCCTCGGTCAACACCAGCGGTTGCAGCCTGCTGTCCCCCATTCCTCAAGCAGACCGCAGCCGCCAGCCGCTGTCACCGCCCGAGCCAGAATCTGAAACGAACCACAACTCACGTGGCGAGACGTGAACTCAAGACCATGTCACTAGGCGGGCTGCTGAGCAGCGGCGATGCGCTCGTTGCGCAGGGCCTCGTACCAGCGGTCGTCCGTCGGCGGCAGCGCGTTGACGTCGAGGGCCAGCTTCAGCAGCAGGTCCGCGATCAGCGGGTTGCGGGCCAGCACCGGCCCGTGCATGTACGTGCCGAAGACGGTGTCGTTGTACGCGCCCTCCGTCCCGTCGCCCGTGCCGTTGCCGTTGCCGAAGCGCACCCGGGCGAGCGGGCGGGCGGTGGGGCCCAGGTGGGTGACGCCCTGGTGGTTCTCGAAGCCCGTCAGCGGGGGCAGGCCGAGGCGCTGGTCGATGTCGCCCAGCACGTCCCCGACGCACCGCGCGCCCTCGCCGCGCACCGACACCACGTCCAGCAGCCCGAGGCCGGGCTCGCGCTGGCCGAGGTCGTTGATGAACTCGTGGCCGAGGATCTGGTAGCCGGCGCAGACCGAGAACACGATGGCGCCGTTCTCCACGGCCCGGGTCAGCCCGCCGTCCCGGCGCAGCCGCTCGGCGGCGAGCCGCTGCGGCCGGTCCTCACCGCCGCCGATCAGGTAGATGTCGCCGGAGGTCGGGATCGGCTGGTCGCTGCGCACGTCCAGCCGGGCCACGTCCAGGCCGCGCTGCTGGGCCCGGCGTTCGACGACGAGCACGTTGCCCTGGTCGCCGTAGGTGCTGAGCAGGTCGGGATAGATCCAGACGACCCGCAGTTGGTTGTCGCTCACAAAAGTCCCCTGACGTCTCGTGCTCAGTTGCCGACGCGGCGGCGCAGGTCCTGGAACGCCGTGTAGTTGGCGATGACCTCGATCCGGCCAGGCGGGCACGCCGCCACGGCCTGGTCGAGGTTCTCGTAGACCTGGAAGTGCTGGTCGGCGACCTCCAGGCGCACCGCCAGGTCCAGCCGCCGGTCGCCGACGACGCAGATCGGGTGGCCGGTCAGACGCGAGTAGTCGACGTCCCACAGCCAGGAGGTGTCGGTGCCGTCGGCGGAGCGCGCGTTCACCGACAGGATGACCGGGGTGGGCGGCGGGTCGATCAGGGAGAACGTCTCCAGCCAGCCGGCCGGGTTCTTCGCCAGCAGCAGCCGCAGGTCGCGGCCCTGGAACTGGACGACGTCGTACCGCCCGGCCACCGCCTGCACCTGGTACATGCGCTCCAGCGCGACCTGCGGCGGCACCCCGAACACGGCCGCGACGGCGGCCGAGGAGGCGGCGTTGGCCTTGTTGGCACGGCCGGGCAGCTGGAGATGGATCGGCCAGGCCGAACCGTGCGGGTCGAGCACGTGGTCACCGGAGAGCGCCCAGCTCGGGGTGGGGCGGCGGAAGCCGCACTCGCCGCAGAACCAGTCGTCGCCGGGGCGCTGCATCACGCCACCGCACGACGGGCAGGACCAGGCGTCGTCCTTCCACATCTGCCCGGCTGCGACCCAGATCACATTGGGGGAGGACGACGCCGCCCACACCACCAGCGGGTCGTCGCAGTTGGCCACGACCACGGCCTTGGAACCCGCGAGTCCCTCCCGCCAGTTCTCGGCGAGCATGCGGGTCTCGGCGGCGCGGTCGAGCTGGTCGCGCGAGAGGTTGAGCAGGGCGATGCACTTCGGGGCGGTGTCCCGGGCGACGCCGGCGAGGTACTTCTCGTCGACCTCGATCACGCCGTAGCGCGCGTCCGAGCCGCCCGCGAGCGCGGAGGTGATGCCGGCCGGCATGTTGGCGCCGAGCGCGTTCGAGACGACCGGTCCCGCCGCGCGCAGGGCCTCGGCGATGAGCCGGGTGGTGGTGGTCTTGCCGTTCGTCGCCGAGACCAGGACCACGTCCAGGTTCTGTGCGAGCCGGGCCAGGAGCTCGGGGTCGAGCTTGAGCGCCACCCGGCCGCCGATCACCGAACCGCTGCCGCGCCCTGCGGCGCGCGATGCCGCCGCGACCGCCTTGCCCGCGGTCACGGCCAGCTTGGCCCGCGGCGAGAGCGGGTCCGAGTTGCCTGCCATCAGTTCTCGATCCTCCTTGCGTACGCGCCGCGCCTTGAAGCCTGACGGCCACGTGGTGTGGACCTCAGCCTATCGAGATCCATTCGCACTCCCGAACCGTGGCACTGTGGCGAACTCGTGTGGGAGACGCGGACCGACAGGACCTTACTCTTGCCGCCATGCGACACAGCTCCATCCCCGGCGCCCACGGCCGCGTGAGACCCCTCACCCTGCACGGCGACCCGCTCCTGCACTCGCCCTGCGCGGAGGTCACCGACTTCGGCCCCGAACTGGCCCGGCTCGTCGAGGACTTGTTCGCGACGATGTACGCCGCCCAGGGCGTCGGCCTCGCCGCCAGCCAGGTCGGCGAACCGCTGCGGGTCTTCGTCTACGACTGCCCGGACGACGAGGATGTCCGCCATGTCGGCCATGTGGTCAACCCTCGTCTGACCGAGGCGGACGGCGTCGTGATCCGGGGTCCCGAGGGCTGTCTGTCCCTCCCGGGCCTGGAAGCGGGCACGGAACGCCACGACCACGCGGTCGTCGAGGGCTTCACGGTGACGGGAGAACCTGTCACCGTCCACGGCACGGGCTTCTTCGCCCGCTGCCTGCAGCACGAGTGCGACCACCTGGAGGGCCGCATCTACGCGGACCGTCTGACCGGCTGGCGCCATCGCCGGCTGATGCGCCAGGTGGCCAGGTCCTCCTGGCGCCGGGATGTTTAGTTCGGGAGCGCGGGGCCGTGTGCGACGTGCGGCTCCGCCGTGTGGTGCGCGAACACCCGCACCGGCCGTCAGCCGCAACGCAACGGTCAGAACCCCGGACCGCCGACCCGGTCCGCCACAGCCGCGAGCCGCCCCCACAGCAGATCGGCCAGACTCCGTACCAACTCCGCGCGGGAACAGGGCCGTTCCCCCAGCCACCAGTCGCCGGCCGCATGCATCATGCCGACGATCCCGTGGCCCCACACCCGGGCCAGCTGCTGCCCGCCCGGCCCGAGATCCAGCCGCTCCTCGATGACCTGCGCCAGCTCCTCGCCCATGCGCCGCAGCAACGGCGCGCTGTGCTTGCCGACGTCGAACCCCTGGTCCCCGGGCCCGCCGCCCTCCGCCGGGTGCATCAGGAACCGGTATACCTGGGGCCGCGCCTCGATCGCCGCGAGGTACGTGTCCAGCGTGGCCTCGACCCGCTCCCGGCGGTCCGCCGGCGCGTCGAGTGCCGCCCGCAGCGAGTCCAGCAGGGCGTCCGTGTGCCGCATGGCGAGAGCGGCGTACAGTCCGCCCTTGTCGCCGAAGTGCCGGTAGAGAATCGGCTTGGTGATGCCGGCCTCCGCCGCGATCGCGTTCATCGAGGCCTGCGGGCCGTCGCGCAGCACCACCCGGTCGGCAGCCTCCAGCAGCTCACGCCGGCGGCGGTCGGCGGACCGTTGCTGATCGGTCCGCTGCGTGGTGTCCATGGTCTCTCCCCACCCGTGCTGTTTCCATGACGCCTGCGAAAACTAACACTGAAGCGTGCCCCCGACACCGAACGGGTGCCGACCGGTCGGTAGGAGTTGACTTCGACTACCCGCCGGTAACAGACTGCTGTTACCGCAAGTAACATGCATGTGTGCCGCTGGAGGGGACGACATGGCCGAGTTCACCATGGAGCTCAACGACGAACAGAAGGAGGTCCGGGACTGGCTGCACGGCTTCGCGGCCGACGTCATCCGCCCCGCGGCCGCCGAATGGGACGAGCGTGAGGAGACTCCCTGGCCGGTCATCCAGGAGGCCGCCAAGGTCGGCATCTACTCGCTGGACTTCTACGCCCAGCAGTACTTCGACGCGACCGGTCTCGGCATCCCCATGGCGATGGAGGAGCTGTTCTGGGGCGACGCCGGCATAGCCCTGTCCATCGTCGGCACCGGCCTCGCCGCCGTCGGCGTCCTCGCCAACGGCACCGAGGAGCAGATCGGCACCTGGATTCCCCAGATGTACGGCGACGCGGACGACGTCAAGGTCGCCGCCTTCTGCTCCTCCGAACCCGACGCCGGCTCCGACGTGGCCTCCATGCGCACCCGGGCCGTGTACGACGAGGCCAAGGACGAGTGGGTGCTCAACGGCACCAAGACCTGGGCGACCAACGGCGGCATCGCCAACGTCCACGTCGTCGTCGCGGTCGTCGACGCCGAGCTCGGTTCCAAGGGACACGCCTCCTTCATCGTCCCGCCGGGGACCCCGGGGCTGTCCCAGGGCCAGAAGTTCAAGAAGCACGGCATCCGCGCCTCGCACACCGCCGAGGTCATCCTCGACAACGTGCGCGTTCCCGGCTCGTGCCTGCTCGGCGGCAAGGAGAAGCTGGACGAGCGGCTGGCCCGGGCGCGGGAGAAGGCCAAGCAGGGCGGGGAGCGGGTGAAGAACGCGGCGATGGCCACCTTCGAGGCGTCCCGGCCCGCGGTCGGAGCCATGGCGGTGGGCACCGCCCGCGCCGCCTACGAGGTCGCCCTCGACTACGCGAAGACGCGCGAGCAGTTCGGCCGGCCGATCATCGACAACCAGGGCGTCGCCTTCCAGCTCGCGGACATGCGCACCTCCATCGACGCGGCCCGGCTGCTGGTGTGGCGCGCGTCCTGGATGGCGGTCAACGGCAAGCCGTTCACGGCCGCCGAGGGGTCGATGTCCAAACTGTTCGCCAGTGAGACGGCCAAGAAGGTCACGGCCGAGGCGATCCAGATCCTCGGCGGCAACGGCTACACGCGGGAGTACCCCGTGGAGCGGATGCACCGGGACGCGGCCATCTACACCATCTTCGAGGGCACGAGCGAGATCCAGCGGCTGGTCATCGCCCGGACCCTCGCCGGTGTGCCGATCCGCTAACGGTGCCTGAGCGGCGTCAGCTGCTCGATGTCGTAGCGCGCCCGTAGCTCCCCGATCGCCGCCTGGTCCGGCGGGCCCCCGCTGCCGAGGATCTCCAGCAGTTCCTCGAAGTATCGCTCGTGGTCGGGCGGCGGGCTCGCCTGGAAGAACATCTTCGCCGGTGTGTCGGTCGGGTTGGCGAACGCGTGCGGGCATCCCGGGGGCACGGCGATCACCGTCCCCGGTGTCGCCCGGACCACCCGGTTGCCCGCGGGGGACTCCCACTTCTGCCAGTGGTCGGGTGTGCGGATGCGGGGCTCGAAGGCAAGCACGTCCAGCTCGCCCTCCAGCACGTAGAACAACTCCTCGCTGCGGGTGTGCACATGGGCGCCGACGTCGAAGCCCGGGGGCACGACCACCTCGAAGGTGGAGGCCGTCCGGGAGTGCGTGCCGGTCACCTTGAAGGTGACACGCTGGGCGGAGGTCTCCATGATCCGGCCGTGGCCGGGTGGGACGAACAGCCCTTCCGTCGCGGTCATCGCCGGCTCACCAGGTCACGGGCAGGGCCTCGGGCACGCAAAGCGGCACGCCCGTCCGGAAGGGCACCTCGTCGGCCGGGACGGCGAGCCGAAGGCCCGGCACGCCGTCCAGGAGCGCGTCGACCAGGAGCTCGGCCGCCATCCGGCCCGGCATACCGCCGGGGTTCAGGTGCGGGCCGAAGCCGAAGAGGACGTGCGCGTCCGGGCCGAAGCCGAAGGGCACGTGCGGGCCGGGGCCGCGGCCGAGGCCGATCGTCTCCGGGTCGCGGTGCGCGGCCGGATACGACACGTGGACCGTGTCGCCCTCGCGGATCCGCACGCCCCGGATCTCCACGTCCTCCCTGGCGACCCGGGCCGGCCCGACCGGTTCGCGGTGGGGGAGCCGGCGCAGCAGTTCCTCGACGGCCCGGGGACGGATCTCCGGTTCGGCGCGCAGCCGTTCGGCGAGTCGGGGCCGGGGCAGCAGGACGTGGAACATCTGGCCGAAGAGGCCGGTGACCGCCTCGCCGCCGGTCTGGAGGAGGACCGCGAACCCGACCGCCTCCTCCAGGGTGACCTCCCCGCGGCCCACGGCGGCGCCGAGCAGGGAGGTGACGTCCTCACCGGTGCCGCCCCCGCGCCGGCCGACGAGGTCGCGGAAGTAGGCTCCCAACTCCCTCCGGGCCTTCAAGCCCGCGTCGGCGCCGTGCGGGGAGGACAGGATCTGCCTGGTCCAGGCGTGCACGCCCTGCCGGTCGGCGGCCGGCCCGCCCATCAGCTCACAGATCACGGCGACCGGGAACGGGCCGAGCACGGCCGCGGTCAGATCAGCGGGCGGGCCGTCCTGGAGCAGCTCGTCGACCAGCTCCGCCAGCATGCACCGGGACCGCTCGCGCACCCGCTCAGCCCCATCCGCCGTGAAGGCGGCGACGGCGCGGCGCAGCCGCGCGTGGTCCGGCTGCTCGGAGGCCCCGGCGGTGCCGCGGGCCGGGGCGGGGCGCGGGCCCGGACGGGTGACCCGCCTGTCCCCGTCGTCCTCGCGGCGGAAGCACGGGTCTCCGGTCACCAGCCGTACGTCGTCGGAGCGGGTGACCAGCCAGGCCCGGCCCCCATCGCCGGGCAGCCCGACGCGGGTGACCGGGCCGTCGGCCATCAGCGCGTGCAGCTCCGGGCCGAGGCCGGCGCCGGACGGGCCCTGCGGGCCCCGGACCGGGGGCGGGCTTTCGGTGATGGTCTCTTCGCTCATGTCACATCGTCTCGTCGGCGCTGTGCCAGCGGCCCAGAGCCATCTCGGCGGTGATACCGGGCCCGAACCCGGCGAGCAGCCCGCGCGCCCCCTGCTCGGCGCCGCCCTCGTCGAACAGCCGGCGCAACGCGTCCAGGACGACGGCGCTGGCGATGTTGCCGTACTCGGTGAGGGTGGCCCGGCTGAACCGGAAGGCGTGCGGCTCGACCCGCAGAAAGGTGCTGAGGTCGTCGAGGATACGGGGGCCGCCCGCGTGGACGATGTAGAAGTCCAGGTCGGAGGCGTCCCACCCGTGCTCCCCGGCGAGGTCCTTCAGCACCGGCGCGAGCGGCTCCATCGTCCCCGGGACCCGCTTGTCCAGCAGGAAGTGGAAGCCGGTCGCCTTCACGTCGTACGTGATCCAGTCCTCGGTCTTGGGGATCAGGTACGAGCCGTTGCGCTCCAGCCGCACGCCCTGGCCGCCGCGGCCACGGACCACCGCGGCGGCGATGCCGTCGCCGAACAGGCCGTTCGACAGCAACGAGCCGACGCCGATGTCGGTGGGCTGGTAGCACAACGAGCAGAACTCGCACGCCACGATCAGCGCGTTGGCCTCCGGGTAGGCCGTGCAGAAGTCGTGGGCCCGGTTGACGGCCGCGCCGCCGCCCGCACAGCCGAGCTGGGCCATCGGCAGCTGCCGGGTCGTCGACTCGAAGCCCATCTCGTTGATCAGCCAGGCCGTGAGCGAGGGCATCATGAAGCCCGTGCACGACACGTAGACGATCAGGTCCACTTCGGTGGTGAGCAGCTCGGCGTCGTCGAGCGCCCGCTGGACGACGGCGGGCACCCGGGCTTTCGCCTCGGCCTCGTACCGCTTGTTGCGGTCCTCGAACCCCGGGTGCCTCAGCGTCTCCTCGACGGGCTGCACGATGTGCCGCGTGCGCACCCCGGTGTTCTCGATCAGACGCAGGGCCAGCGGCAGTTGGGGGTGCCCGGCGTGGCGCTCACGCGCCAGCTCCAGGGTCTCCTCCATCGTGATCACGTGCTCCGGAACGGACACCGAGGGTCTGCACAAAGTCGCCATGAGCCGCGCCTGCTTTCGCCGCCCGGAAGGCCCTGAGCCCCCCGGTCAGAAGTGGGTCACCTCAAGGGGTGGTCCACTCACGATCACCCGCCGGTACGCCGACTTCGCGCGGAGCTACTCCGTACCGGGGACGCCGTGTTCCGAACTCAGGTCGCGGTCCCACTGCTGTGCGCGATGCAGGCCACGTCGATCCGATCGGCCAGCTTCGCCAGCTCGATGGCCAACTCGGCGACCGTGTCCTCGTCCAGACCCGATTCCCCGCCCTCCACGAGCCGCACCCATCGGCCCCCCACCGTCCGCAAGAGCTTGCTGAGGTCCGCGGCAGTCACCTGCAGGGTCCCGCGGTCGTCGACGATCAGAGGCAGAGTCACTTCGCGGTTCACAGACGGGATCGTAGCCCCGCAACACTCACGCACCATGCCAAACAGTGGTGATGTTGCAGAACTCGCGGATTCCGTGCCCGGACAGCTCACGCCCGTAGCCGGACCGCTTCACGCCGCCGAACGGGAACGCCGGGTGGGACGCCGTCATGCCGTTGAAGAACACCCCGCCGGCCTCGAGGTCCCGTACGAAGCGGTCGACCTCCGCCTCGTCCCGCGTCCACACGTTCGAACTCAGCCCGAACGGCGAGTCGTTCGCGATCAGCACGGCCTCGTCCAGGTCGGCCGCCCGGTAGAGCGTGGCGACCGGCCCGAACGCCTCCTCCCGGTGGATCCGCATCTCGCGGGTGATGCCGGCGAGGATCGTGGGCGTGTAGTACCAGCCGGGCCCGTCCGGCCGTTCGCCCCCGCACAGCACCTGTGCGCCGCTGCGCACCGCGTCGTCGACCAGTTCCTCCAGGTCACGCAGTCCCTGCTCACTGGAGAGCGGCCCGACCTCGGTGTCGTCGGCCATGGGGTCGCCGACCTTGAGCGCCTTCATGCCCTCGGCGAACCGTTCGGCGAAGGCGTCGTAGACGTCCGTGTGCACGATGAACCGCTTCGCGGCGATGCAGGACTGCCCGGTGTTCTGCACCCGTGCGGTCACCGCGACCTTCGCCGCCCGGTCGATGTCGGCGGAGGGCATGACGACGAACGGGTCGCTGCCGCCCAGTTCCAGCACCGTCTTCTTGATCATCTCTCCGGCGGTGGAGGCGACCGCACGGCCGGCGGGCTCGCTGCCGGTGAGCGTGGCGGCCTTGACGCGCTCGTCGCGCAGGATCTCGTCGACCGCGGCGGACCCGATCAGCAGGGTCTGGAAGGTGCCCTCCGTGAAGCCCGCGCGGTGGAAGAGGTCCTCCAGGTAGAGGGCGGTCTGCGGGACGTTCGAGGCGTGCTTGAGCAGGCCCACGTTGCCCGCCATCAGCGCCGGCGCGGCGAACCGGACCACCTGCCACAGCGGGAAGTTCCACGGCATCACCGCGAGCACCGGACCGAGCGGCCGGTAGCGCACCCGTACGCGGGAGGCGCCGGAGTCCTTCACGTCGGAGTCGGCGGGCTCCTCGTCGGCGAGCAGTTCCTCGGCGTGGTCGGCGTACCAGCGCATCGCCTTGGCGCACTTCGCCGCCTCGGCCCGGGCCTGCTGGATCGGCTTGCCCATCTCGGTGGTCATCACGCGGGCGATGTCCTGCTGGTCCTCCTCGAGGAGGTCGGCGGCCCGGTGCAGCAGCCGGGCCCGCTCGTCGAAGGCCGTCGTCCGGTACGTGCGGAACGTGGCCTCCGCGAGCTGGAGCCGGCGCTCGATCTCCTGCTCGTCCATGGCCTCGTACGTCTTGAGCGTCTCGCCGTTCGCCGGGTTCACCGTTGCGATGGGCATGGCCGACCTCCCTCGGAGCGGGCTGTGTCTCGACCTTCCCGCGCGGCGGAGGGGACCGCAACGCGGGAGTGTCTCCTCATCGGAGCGAGTGCTCCGCCAGCCGGTCGAGAAACGCCGCCTGTGCCTTGACGATCACCGCGCGGGCCCCATCGAGGCCGAACCAGGCCACCCGGTCCACTTCGGGGAACTCCTGGAGCCGTCCCGACTTCGGCGGCCACTCCATCAGGAAGGTGCCCGGTGTGATCGTCGCCGGGTCGAGGTCCGCCCGGACCGCCCAGGCCGTGACGACCTTGCCGCCTGTCTGCCGGACCTCGCCGAGGTCGATGGGCTCGCCGTCCGGCGGGGGCAGCCCCAGTTCCTCCTGGAACTCGCGGCGGGCGGCATCCCAGCCGGGCTCGTCCGGCTCGTACTCGCCCTTGACCACCGTCCACGCCCCGGCGTCGCGACGGGCGAAGAAGGGGCCGCCCATATGGCCGAGCAGCACTTCGACACCGTCGTCGGCGGTGCGGAAGAGCAGCAGGCCGGCGCTGCGCTTCACGGCCTCACCTCCGGGTGCGCGGCGAGCAGCGTCTCGACCGTGTCGGCGTCCTCGGGGCGTTTGTCCTCCCGGTAGCGGACCACCCGGGCGAAGCGGAGCGTGACACCGGCCGGGTAGCGGGTGGAGCGCTGCAAGCCGTCGTAGGCGATCTCGACGACCAGTTCCGGGCGGACCCTCACCACGTAGTCGTCGGTCTCGACGGCGAGCTGCTGGAGGCGTTCGGTCTGCCAGGTGAGCATCGCGTCGGTCATGCCCTTGAAGGTCTTGCCGAGCATGGCGAGGCCGCCGTCGGCGGCGCGGGCGCCCAGGTGGAGATTGGACAGCTTGCCGGTGCGGCGGCCGTGCCCCCACTCGGCGGCCAGGACGACCAGGTCGAGGGTGTGGACGGGCTTCACCTTCAGCCAGGAGGCCCCGCGCCGGCCCGCGCTGTAGGGGGCGTCGAGCGCCTTGGCGACGACGCCCTCGTGGCCGCGCTTCAGCGTCTCGGCGAGGAACTCCTCCGCCGTGGGCGTGTCCCCGGGCCCTGACACCGGCGTGCGCCGCACCCGCATCGGCTCGGGCACCAGCCGGGCCAGCTCGGCGTGCCGCTCGGCGAAGGGCAGGTCCAGCAGGTCATGGCCGTCGACGGACAGCGCGTCGAAGAAGACGGGGGAGACCGGCACCGCGCGGGCGGCCGTCGCCACGTCCGTGCGGGAGCCGACGCGGCCGGCGGTCTCCTGGAACGAGCGGGGGCGCCCGCCCTCGTCGAACGAGATCACCTCACCGTCCAGGATGAACCGCTCGCCCCGCAACTCCAGCACGGCGGAGGCCACTTCGGGCAGGCGGTCGGTGATGTCGTCGAGGGTGCGGGTGTAGAGCCGCACGGTGTCGCCGTCCCGGTGCACCTGGACGCGGATGCCGTCCAGCTTCTCCTCGACCGCGCAGGCACCCAGCTTGTCCACCGCCTCGGCCACCGAGGAGGCGCTGTGCGCCAGCATCGGCAGCACCGGGCGGCCGACGGTCAGACGGAAGCGCTCCAGGGCGGCCGGGCCGTCCGCGAGCAGCGCCTCGGCCACAGCCTGGAGGGAGCCGGCGAGCATCACGGCCCGCCGCACGTCCGCGGGCGGGGCGCCGGTCGCCTGGGCCAGCCCCTCCACCGCCACCGCGTCCAGGGCGCCCTGGCGGACCTCGCCGGTGAGCAGCCCGAGCAGGAACCGCTGCTCGTCCTCGGTGGCGGCGCCCATCAACGCGCCGACCAGCCGGGTCCGTTCCGCCTGGGAGCCCGGGCCGGACACCTTGGCGAGTTCGGCCAGCCGGGCATCGACCTCCCGCACGGTCAGGCCCGGCTCCGCCGCCGGGGCGACCGGGCGGCTCAGCACCTTCCAGCCGACGCCGATCCGTCCCTGCGGCAGCCGTCCCGCCAGGTACGGGATGACGATCGGCACGTCCTCCGCCTCGGCGTCCCGGAAGAGCTCCGCGAGCAGAACCGTCTTGCGGGACCGCGCCGAGGTGGCGGCGACCTCCCGGGACACTCGGGCCAGCCGGTGCAGCAGCATGCAGCCATGGTGCACCGGAGGCGGTGCGTCTACACCCCGGCGGTCGTGTCGGGGCCGGTCGTCGAGGGGCCCCGGCGGCGTCCCGCTGCCCCGCGGGGCGACGGGGTGGGCCCTGACGGTGTGCCGACGCATCCACGGGGCGACCGCGCGGGCCCGCGGGCGGTATGCCGGGTCCTGTACGGCCGGGCGGCACGCCAAAACCTCTATGCCCGGGCGGCACGCCGAAGCCTCTACGCCCGAGCCGCATGCCGACTCCTCTACGCCCGGGCGGCCGCGTCGAGATCGGTCATCAGCAGGTCCCCGACGATGGCCGACGCCGCCCGGTAGCCGCCGCTCGCCGCGTGCACCACCTGCTCGGCGAAGCCGATCGCGTTGCCCGCGGCCCACACGCCCGGCACGGTCGTCAGCCCGGTCGGATCGACCACCGGGTACGCGCCGAACGGCGTCTCGTGCAGCTCGGCACCCAGCCGCTCCAGCAGGCCGGTCTGCGGAACGGCCCGTGGGGCGAGGAACAGCACAGAGCGGGGGTGCGTCGTACCGTCGGCGAGCCGGACACCGGTGAGCCGGTCGCCCTCGACCACCAGCCCCGCGACCTCCCCGGGCACCACCTCCACCCCGGCCGCGGCGAGCCGGCGCAGATCCTCGTCGGACAGCTCCTCCTCGGCGACGGTGTGCAGGAAGAGCCGCACGTCCTTCGACCACTGGGACACCATCAGCGCCTGGTGCACACTCGCCGCACTGGTGGCCAGCACCCCGAACGGCCGGTCGCGCACCTCCCAGCCGTGGCAGAACGGGCAGTGCAGCACGTCCCGGCCGAACCGCTCGGCGACTCCGGCGACCGCCGGCAGCTCGTCCCTCAGCCCGGTCGCGACGACCAGCCGCCGGGCCCGCACGGTCCGGCCACCGGCCAGCACCACCGTGAAGTCCCCGTCCTTCTCCACCCCCACCACCCGGTCCCGCACGAGCTCCACGCCGTAGCGGGCGATCTCTTCCCGGCCGGCCTTCAGGAACTCGGCGGGCGGCATGCCGTCCCGTGTCAGATAGCCCTGCATGTGGGCGGCGGGCGCGTTGCGCGGCTCACCCGCGTCGACCACCAGCGTGCGGTGCCGGGCCCGCCCCAGCACCAGCGCCGCGGACAGACCCGCCGCGCCCCCGCCGACGACGACCACTGCGTACTTCTCGGTCATGTGACCACCTCCGCTGCCGAGCGTCGCCCCGGCCCTGCGGTATTGACAAACAACTTTGCCGAACCTGCAATACGACCATGACGACGGACGAGGTACTCGCGGGCGTCGGCCCCCGGCTGCGGCAGATGCGAAAGGACCGGGAGGTGACCCTGGCGGCGCTCTCCGAGACCACCGGCATCTCCGTCAGCACCCTCTCGCGGCTGGAGTCCGGCCTGCGTAAACCCAGTCTCGAACTGCTGCTGCCCATCGCGCGCGCCCACCGGGTGGCGCTGGACGAGCTGGTCGGCGCCCCGTCGGCCGGTGATCCGCGAGTACGGTCCAAGCCGATCGTGATGGGCGGCCGCACCCACTGGCCGCTCACCCGTCAGCCCGGCGGCCTGCAGGCCTACAAGGTCCTCGAACCGAAGCGCAGGCAGGAGCCGGACCTCCGGACCCACGAGGGCTACGAGTGGCTGTACGTGCTGTCCGGGAGGCTGCGCCTGGTGCTGGGCGAACACGACGTCGTGCTCACGGCGGGGGAGGCCGCGGAGTTCGACACCCGGGTGCCGCACTGGTTCGGGTCGACGGGGGAGGGGCCGGTGGAGTTCCTGAGCCTGTTCGGGCCGCAGGGTGAGCGGATGCACGTGCGGGCGCGGCCGAAGGGCGCGTGACGTACCCGGCGGGACTTTGCCCGGAGACTGTTCCCTGATCGGCAAGCGACCGCTTAGTATGCGAAGCGACCCCGGTCAGACGAAGCAGTCCCCCGTGGAGGCCCCGCATGCAGGCATGGCAAGTGCACGAGAACGGCGAGCCGGGCGAGGTGATGCGGCTCCAGGACATCGAGCCGCCCGCTCCCGGCGACGGCCAGGTCCTGCTGAAGGTGCGCGCGGCCAACGTCAACTTCCCGGACGCCCTGCTGTGCCGCGGCCAGTACCAGGTCAGGCCCCCGCTGCCGTTCACCCCGGGCGTGGAGATCTGCGGCGAGACCGAGGACGGCCGCCGCGTGATCGCCAACCCGGCCCTGCCGCACGGCGGCTTCGCCGAGTACGCCGTAGCGGACGCCGCCGCGCTGCTGCCCGCGCCGGACGCCCTCGACGACGCCGAGGCCGCGGCCCTGCACATCGGCTACCAGACCGGCTGGTTCGGTCTGCACCGCCGGGCCGGTCTGGAGGCCGGCGAGACCCTGCTCGTCCACGCTGCCGCTGGAGGGGTCGGCAGCGCGGCCGTGCAGCTCGGGAAGGCCGCCGGCGCCACCGTCATCGGTGTCGTCGGCGGCTCCGCGAAGGCGGCCGTCGCCCGCGAGCTGGGCTGCGACGTCGTGATCGACCGGCGCTCCGAGGACGTCGTCGCCGCCGTCAAGGAGGCCACCGGTGGCCGGGGCGCCGACGTGATCTACGACCCGGTCGGCGGCGAGGCCTACACCCAGTCCACCAAGGTCGTCGCCTTCGAGGGACGCATCGTGGTCGTCGGCTTCGCCGGCGGCACCATCCCCAGCCCGGCCCTGAACCACGCCCTGGTGAAGAACTACTCGATCCTGGGCCTCCACTGGGGCCTGTACAACACCAAGAACCCCAAGCTGGTCCAGCACTGCCACGAGCAGCTCACCGAGCTGGCCGCCCGGGGCGCGATCAAGCCGCTGGTCAGCGAGCGCGTGCCGCTCGGCTCGGCGGCCGCCGCCGTGCAGAAAGTGGCGGACGGTCTGAGCACCGGCCGGATCGCGGTCGTCATGGAGGAGGCGGCATGACCGGCATCGAGGAACTGCGTCGCCGCACCCACGAGTTGCTGGCCGCCCATCCACCGGCCTCCACGGACCGTCTGGACTTCCTGCGGGCCCGCTTCGACGCCGGGCTCGCCTGGGTGCATTACCCGGAGGGCCTCGGCGGACTCGGCGCCCCACGCTCCCTCCAGGCAGTCGTGGACGCCGAGTTGGAGGCCGCTGGGGCGCCCGACAACGACCCGCGGCGCATCGGCATCGGCCTCGGCATGGCCGCGCCGACGATCCTGCAGTACGGCACCGAGGACCAGAAGCGGCGCTACCTCCGGCCGCTGTGGACGGGCGAGGAGGTCTGGTGCCAGCTGTTCAGCGAGCCGGGCGCCGGGTCCGACCTCGCCGCGCTGGGCACCCGCGCCGTGCGTGAGGGCGACGGCTGGCTGGTCAACGGGCAGAAGGTCTGGACGTCCAGCGCCCACGTGGCTCGCTGGGCGATCCTCATCGCCCGCACCGACCCGGAGGTGCCCAAGCACCGGGGCATCACCTATTTCGTGTGCGACATGACCGACCCCGGCGTCGAGGTGCGGCCGCTGCGGCAGATCACCGGCGAGGCCGAGTTCAACGAGGTGTTCCTCACCGACGTCCGCATCCCGGATTCGCGTCGTCTCGGCGCGGTCGGCGAGGGCTGGAAGGTCGCGCAGACCACCCTGAACAACGAGCGCGTGGCCATCGGCGGCATGCGGCTGCCCCGTGAGGGCGGCATGATCGGCCCGGTCTCGAAGACCTGGCGTGAACGGCCCGGGCTGCGCACCCACGACCTGCACCAGCGGCTGCTGAAGCTCTGGGTGGAGTCCGAGGTGTCCCGCCTCACCGCGGAGCGGCTGCGCCAGCAGCTCGTGGCCGGCCAGCCCGGCCCCGAGGGCGCCGGCATGAAGCTTGCCTTCGCCCGCCTCAACCAGGAGATCAGCGGCCTGGAGGTGGAACTCCTCGGTGAGGAGGGCCTGCTGTACGACGACTGGACCATGCGGCGCCCGGAGCTCGTCGACTTCACCGGCCGCGACGCCGGCTACCGCTATCTGCGCTCCAAGGGCAACAGCATCGAGGGCGGGACCAGCGAGGTCCTGCTGAACATCGTCGCCGAGCGGGTCCTCGGCCTGCCCGCCGAGCCGCGCACCGACAAGGACGTCGCCTGGAAGGACCTCGCCCGATGAGCGACCTGTTGTACTCGGAAGAGGAAGACGCGCTGCGCGCCGCCGTCCGCGACCTGCTCACCGACCACTGCGACGCACCCGGCGTCATCGCCCGCACCGAGTCGGACACCCCCCACCACCTGGCCCTGTGGAAGGCCCTCACCGACGGCATGGGTCTCGCCGGCCTGCTGGTGCCCGAGGAACTCGACGGCCAGGGCGCCACCCACCGCGAAGCCGCCGTGGTGCTGGAGGAACTGGGACGCGCGGTCGCGCCCGTGCCGTACCTGACGAGCGCGGTCGTCGCCACCGAGGCCCTGCTGGCCTGCGGCGCCGACGACCTGCTGCGCGCCCTCGCGGCCGGGACGGCCATCGGCGCCCTCGCGGTCGCCCTCAACGTCGCGCCGGGCGCCGCCTACAAGGCCGTCCGGCACGAGGACGGCCTGCTGCACGGCGAACTCACCGGCATCGCGGACGCGGCCGTGGCGGACGTGCTGCTCGTGCCGGCCGACGACGGCGGTCTGTACGCGGTCGACGCCGGCGCCGCGACCGTCACGCCCCAGACCTCCCTGGACCTGACGCGGCCGCTCGCCACCGTCACCCTCGACGGTGCGCCGGGCCGGCTGCTGGGCGACGCCGAACCCGCCGTACGCCGCGCCCTGCGCGCCGGGGCCGGGCTGCTCGCCTCCGAGCAGTTCGGCCTGGCCGAGTGGACGCTGACGGAGACCGTCCGCTACCTGAAGGAACGCAAGCAGTTCAACCGGCCCGTAGGCGGCTTCCAGGCCCTCAAGCACCGGCTGGCCCAGCTGTGGCTGGAGGTCGTCAACACCCGCGCGGCCGCCCGCAACGCCGCCGACGCCCTGGCGACCGGCGAGGACGTCGACGTGGCCGTCACCGTCGCCCAGGCGTACGCGGCACCGGTCGCCGTGCACGCCGCCGAGGAGGCGGTGCAACTGCACGCCGGCATCGGCATGACCTGGGAGCACCCCGCGCACCTCTACCTCAAGCGTGCCAAGGCCGACTCGATCGCCTACGGCACGCCCGGCGCCCACCGGGAGGCCCTGGCCGCACTGGTCGACCTCCCAGCCCCCTGACGTCCGTCCCGTCAACTCCGGGAGGCGCACCGGGAAACCCCGGAAGGACCCGTCCCAGCAGGGGCGGGTCTTTTCCGTGCGCCCCGGGCGGTGACGTGAACGCGGGGCGGCGGTCCGGCCAACTACCCGTCTGAACCTGCCTCTTGAGCCCGTTGGGACCCATACTCGCAGGGTCCCGTACGGCATCTCCAGGGAGGCAGAGCATGGCCCTCACCACCCGTCGCACGGCCCTCACCACCCTCGGCGCGGCCCTGGCGGGCTCGATCGCCCTGCCCGCCGCACCCGCGGCGGCGGGCGAACGCGCGCACCGGCCCCGGCCGTTGTGGCGCGCCCACGCCCACAACGACTACGAGCACCCACGCCCGCTGTTCGACGCCCTCGACCACCGCTTCGGCAGCGTCGAGGCCGACATCCACCTCGTGGGCGACCGTCTCCTCGTCGCCCACGACCCCCAGGATCTCGACCCGTCCCGCACCCTGGAGGCCCTCTATCTCGACCCGCTCGCCGCCCGCGTCCGTGCCCATCACGGCTCGGTGTACCGGGGGCGCCGCGGCTCGCTGCAGCTGCTCATCGACATCAAGACGGAGGGCGCCGCGACCTACCGCGAACTCGACCGCCACCTCCGGCGATACGGGCACCTGTTCACCACCTGTGCGCGCGGCTGCGTCGTCCGCGGTCCGGTCACCGCCGTCGTCTCAGGCGATCGCGCCGCCCGCGCGCCCATGGAGGCCCAGACCGTCCGGCGCGCCTTCTACGACGGTCGTCTCACCGACCTCGGCGGCCCGGCGCCCGCCTCGTTCATCCCGTTGATCAGCGACAACTGGGTGCTCAACTTCACCTGGCAGGGCGTCGGCCCCTTCCCTGACGCGGAGCGGCAGAAGCTGCGGGGCATCGTCAGGGCCGCCCACGCACGCGGACAGAGGGTGCGGTTCTGGGCCACCCCCGACCTGCCGGGGCCCGCCCGCGATGCGCTGTGGGGTGAACTCCTCGCCGCCGGCGTCGACCACCTCAACACCGACGACCTCGCCGGCCTGGAGGCGTTCCTCGACGCCCGGCGGACCGCTTAGCGCGGCAGCGGGACACCACACGTTCGGCGGACAGGTCAGCCGCCCGGACGAACCCTCTACTACGCCACACTTACGGCCGAACACCGTGAACCGGACGTGGCGGTGTGGCGGAGGAGTTGACGATGGCCATTTCCATCTCTGTGGTGCTGCTGCTCACGATCCTTGCGGTGATCTTCCTGCGCAACGGCGGACTGAAGATCTCCCACGCGCTGGTCTGCCTGCTGCTCGGCTTCTCCCTGGCGAGCACCAGCATCGCCCCCACCATCAACAGCGGGCTCACCGCGACCGCGGAGATCGTCAGCGGCCTGCGGCCCTGAGATCACCGCGAGAACACGCCGATGCCGTTCGCCACGGGCCGTTCGGCACCGCCACTGGGGTGGTTGCGCACGAACACGCTGCTCGCGCCGGACTTCCGCGCGACCAGGGTCGACGAACCGCCGCCGTCCAGGCTGAAGGCGTCCCGCGCACCCAGGTCCCGCAGCGTGCCGGCGACTTCGGCGATGGTGAGGCCGCTGCGGTAGGCGGGGGCGCCGTCCAGGGCGAGCAGCACCAGGCAGCGCCCGTCGTCGGCGATCCCCACGGCCGTACGGACGGCCGACGTCGTGTTGTCGAGCCCCGGCAGCGGCTGTCCGCCCGAGAGCACCGGATAGCCGCCGAGAGCGAACCGGTACGCGACGCCGTCCGCCGCCACCAGCTCGTGCTCGACCTCCACCGCCTCGCCGGTGGAGAACTTGCGCAGCTGCTGGGCACCCGCCTCACGCCCGACCAGCACGGTGGTCCCCGCGGCGACGGGGCCGCTGCCCGGGGTGTCGGCAGCCGAGACGACCTTGCCGTGGCGGACCGTCACCTCGTAGGTGTCCGTGCTGCACGGCGCGGCACGGTCCGTGTCCGTGCCGCACGTGGCGCGCACCCGGGACGCACTGCCCCACGCGTGGGTGAAGGCACCGACCGAACCCACCGGCAGCGCGTACTGGTTGAGTCCGCCGAGCGGCAGCCGCGTCTCGGCCGTACGGACCGAACCGGCCAGCGTCAGCCGGTCCAGCCGCGCCCGTCCGTCGGCGCCGACGCCCAACACGTCCTCGGTGGTCGTGCCGGCCGGCAACGCCGGCCCGAAGCGCTGTCCGTTCGGCACGGCAGCCTTGAGCGTCCGCCCGGACGCGATCGCCGGACCCACACTCGCTCCGGTCGCCTCGACGCCCGGGTGCTGCGTCTCGGTGATGTTGAAGAAGTCACCGTTGACACCGGCGACCGCGCCCCGGGTGTTCGCCATCGCCGAGACCGTCGCGCGCGAGGCCACGGCCCCCGGGTACAGCAGATCGACGCGTACCCGCGGGTTGCCGAGGTCCACCCTCAGCACATGCGCGTGCGTCACCCCCTTCGCCGCCTTGATGTCGAACTCCTCGTACGTCACGCCCGGAGCGACCCGTCCGCCCTTCTGGACGGCGCCGGCCGGAGCCGCCCCGACCAGTGCCGCGCCGGTCAGTGCCCCGAACGCCGTGAGGAACGCCAGTACCGCTCTGCCCGCTCCCCCTGGTCTGCGACGACCTGTCACCGCGCCCCCTGATGCCTCGTCAAAAGTCGGGAACCTCAGAGGCAGTGCACCAGACCGCGGGGTCCGGCAGGGCGGCTGCGCGCGCACTACGCGGGAACGGCTGAAAATACGCAACCCGTCCGGGTGCTTCAGCCGTCGCCCGTTCCGGTGCCGAACGGCGTGGTGTACGCCGGCGTGTGGTCGATCGGCAGACCGGGCCGCCACAGGGTGAGGGCCTGCGCGCTGCACACGAACAGCTGCTCCGGCAGGCGGTCCAGGGCGAACCACCGCCAGCGGCCCACGCGCTCCCCGGGCTGGTCCGACGGCTCACCCCGCCAGGCGGTGACCCGGGCGGCCACGGTCATACGGACGACACCGCCCGCGTCGTCCAGCAGCGTCCCGAGCAGCCGGACGTCCCCGGGCCGCGCCGCGAGCCCCGTCTCCTCGCCGAGCTCGCGGACCACCGTCCCCCGCAACGACTCTCCGGGCTCCACCGTCCCGCCGGGCAGCTCCCACGTACCTCGCCGGTGCCGGCCCAGAAGCAGCCCCCGTGGTCCGAACACGATGGCGCCGACTCCGAGCGCGGCGTGCGCGAGCGGCGGCTTGTCGACCCGCGGCCGGGAGGAGACCCGGACGGGCCGGGTGACCCGGAAGAGCCGGTAGGAGGCCCTGTTGCCGTCCTCCGGGGTGTCGAGGACGTCGATCCCCTCCACGCGCAGCCCGTACTCGGTCAGCAGCTCCGTCCAGAGTTCCGGGGTGAGCACCCACATGTGGACCGTGACCGCACCACCGCCGGCCAGCCACAGGGTCTCCGGCCGGGCCGCGACCCGGTCCGACGGCCCGTCACCCCGCCTGTTGGAGTGCAGCACGGTGAAGCAGAGCGTGCCACCCGGCCGGAGCGCCCCGGCGAGGGCGGGCAGCAGCCGGTGCGGATCGACGTACGGAACGGCGTTGACGGAGTAGACGACGTCGTACGGCTCTGCCGAGCGCAGGTGCTCCACCGCGTCGGCGAGGACCAGCCGCAGCCCGGGCAGCGAGCCGTGGCGGGCACGGGCTCGTTCGTACTGCCCGGCCGAGGCGTCGACCGCGTCCACCAGCGCCCCGTGGGCCCCGGCCAGATGAGCGGCGTGCCGGGCCGGACCGCAACCGAGGTCCAGCACCCGTCGGCCCGTCAGCTCCCCGAGGATCTCGCACCCCGGCCCGCCGCCCTCGAACCCCCAGTCGATCCGCGTCGCCTCGGGCGGCTTCGTGCCCCGTCGCAGATGGTGTGTCCCGTACGCGTCCCAGACCTCGGCGTTGACCGCCTCCGGTGCTTCTCCCAAGGCTCAGCCGCCCGCCACGGCGTCACGCGGCAGCACCGTGACCCGGTGGAAGTTGCACCCGGCGAGCCGCGGCCCGTCCTCGTCGGCGGCGGGCGGTGTCTGGTGGGCCTTGAGGGCGATGCTCACCAGACTCAGCAGCAGGTCGACGTCCGCCTCGCAGTCGAGGTGGACCGTCACCCAGGACGATCCGGGCACCAGATGGATCGCGCTCGAACCGGCGAGGTCGTAGTGGAAGCGCTGCACGGCCCGGCGGGTGAGATGGAGGTCCACGTCCCGTGCGGAGTGGAAGTGGACGATCTCGTCACGGACGGAACGGAGCGCCCTTCCGGTGCCGCAACTCGCCGGGCCCGCCATCAGGTCGGGCCAGGCCTGCAGGCGCTCCAGGGCGCGCTGGGCCAGAGTCATGGCCCCATCGTCGCCTGCTCACCGGTCCGCAACCAGAGGTTGAGCGATTCGTAACCGGGACGTGAGGTGGATCAAGGGGACCACCGGGCACGCGGGCGGACGTGAAGAGCGCGTTTCTCAGGCGGCCTTGACGAGTCTGAGGTACCGCTTCCAGTCCCAGTGCCGGCCCGGGTCGGTGTGGTCGCTGCCCGGCACCTCGTGGTGACCGATGATGTGCGCGCGGTTCCTCGGGATGTCGTACCGCCGGCAGATCTCCGCGGTCAGCCGGGCCGACCGCTCGTACATCACGTCGGTGAAGTACCCGGGCCGATCCACCCAGCCTTCGTGCTCGATGCCGATGCTGCGGGTGTTGTAGTCCCAGTTGCCCGCGTGCCAGGCGATGTCGGACTCGCGCACGCACTGCGCGACGCGCCCGTCGGAGGAACGCACCACGTAGTGCGCGGACACCTTCATCCCCGGGTTGCGGAAGACGGACAGCGTGCCGGCGTACGTCGTCTGCGCCACGTGGATGATCACGTAGCGCAGCGGATGGGCGCGTGGCCGGTTCGACGGCGTGTAGTTGCTGCGGCTCGCCGGTTGCCACGCCGCCCCGGGGTGATCGACGGTCCGGGACCGCGCTTCGGCGCGGGTGCCGGAGAGCAGGGTGGAGGGGAGGGCGGTGAGGGCGGCGCCCGCGAGGATGCCTCGCCTGCTGGGGAAAAGGGTGGTCCGACGCATGACTGTGTGCCTTCCGGGCTCGGTTGAAGGGTGTCTCGTGCTCCATTGCGCGGAGCTGCGGCCGTTGCGGTCCGGGCTCGCGTGATCACGTTATGGCGACTGCCGGTCGGCTGGGAGAAAGCGGCACGAAGCGGTGGACGGGCCCGTGGATGTGGACAACTCCCTCACCCGGTCGGGTGGCCGGGGCACGAGCAGCCTCGGCGGCGACCGTCGGGGCGCGCCGGTTCAGGCTTGCCCGGCGAACGCTCCCGGGTCGTCCAGCACCGCCCGGACCACCGAGTGGGCGGCCCCCAGCAGGGGCCCCTCGGGGCCCAGCCGTGACACGGACACGGGGCACGCCGGGCCTGCCGTACGCCGCGCCAGTTCGTCCCGCAGCGAGGGCAGCAGCCAGGGCGCGAGCCCGGACAGTTCCCCGCCCAGGACCACGCTCTCCGGGTCGAGCAGGTTGACCGCCCCGGTCAGGGCCACGCCGAGTGCCGTACCCGCGTCGCGCAGGGCCCGCCGTACGTCCTCGTCGCCCTCCGCGGCGCGTCCCGCGAGCAGGCCGACCCGGTCCTCGTCCGGTTCCAGACCGGCCGCTCGCAGCACGGCCTCCTCACCGGCGTACTGCTCCAGGCAGCCCCGTCCGCCGCAGGCGCACTCCGGTCCGTCCGGCCGGACGGGCACGTGCCCCAACTCGCCCGCGAATCCGCGGGTGCCGCGCAGCAGCCCGCCGTCCACCACGACCGCCGCGCCGATGCCGATCTCCGCGGAGACGTGCAGGAAGTCGCGGGGGGTGCCGTCACCCAGCCAGAGTTCGGCGAGGGCACCGAAGTTGGCCTCGTTGTCCACGGTCAGCGGGGTGTCCGCCGGCAGCAGCGGGCCGAGGTCGGTGTCGTGCCAGCCGAGGTTCGGGGCGCGCACGACGGTCCGGGCGTCACGCGCCACCAGACCCGGCACGGCCACGGCGAGTCCGGCCGGGTACAGGCCCTCACCCTCCGCCTCGACGACGACCTGCCGGATCAGCTCGGTGAGCTCCGCGAGCACGGGGCGAGGGGAGCGGCCGCGGTTCGCTCCCTGCCGTATCGCCCGCGCCCTGGTCGTGCCGCGCAGGTCGACCGCGCAGACCGCGAGATGGTCGACACCCACCTCCGCGCCGATGCCGGCCGGACCGCGTCCGCTGACGGCGAGTGCGGAACCGGGCCGGCCCACCCGGCCGGGCCGCTCCGGCCCGAGCTCTTCGATAAGGCCGGAGCGGATGAGCTCGTCGACGAGCGTCGAGACCGCTGCCCGGGTCAGGCCGATCCGTGAGGCGACGGCGGCCCGGGACAGCGGCCCCTGCGCACGGACGGCGTGCAGGACGCGGGCGAGGTTGCGGCGGCGCATGCCCTGCTGGGTGTCGGGCAGTGCGCCTCCCGGCCCGGCGGGACGGGCCTCGTGCAGCGGTGCGGTCATGCCTGACGCCAGTCCTCAGTGAGTGTCCGTGGAGCGCTCCAGCAGGGGAGCCGCGTCGGAGAGTACCCCGGAGATCCTGGACAGCGTCTCCTCGTCCCGCTCGACGGCCTCGAGGACCGGCCCGGCCGCCGTGTCCCAGCGGCGCGCGACCGCCGCAGGATCCTCCCCGGTCAGCAGCCCCGCGGCCTGTGCGGCGGCGCCGAGCGCGACCAGTTCTTTGGCCTCGGGCACCTGGATCGGACGGCCCGAGAGCCGCCGCACGGTCTGCTGCCAAGCGGTGCCCCGGGCGCCACCGCCGATCAGCAGCAGCGGTTCCGAGGGGTCCGCGTCCTCGTCGAGGACCAGGTCGAGCGCCCCGAGCAGGGAGTGCACGGCACCGTCGTAGGCGGCCTGGAGCAGCTGCCCGGCGGTCGTGTCGTGCCGCAGGCCGTGCAGCAGGCCGGAGGCGTGCGGCAGGTTCGGGGTGCGTTCGCCGTCCAGGTAGGGCAGGAGTGTCACGGCCGTGCCGGGCTCCACGGCCTCGCGGTCCAGCCCCAGCAGCGCCGCGACGCGGTCGACGGCGAGCGTGCAGTTCAGGGTGCAGGCCAGGGGCAGCCAGTCGCCGTGGGCGTCGGCGAAACCCGCCACCGTGCCGCTCGGGTCGGCGGGCCGCCGCCGCGAGACCGCGTACACCGTGCCGGAGGTGCCGAGGCTCATGACCGGAACACCGGGACGGACCCCGAGGCCCATCGCGGCGGCGGCGTTGTCGCCGGTGCCGGGCGCGACCAGAGTGCCCTTGGAGAACGGCAGATCGTGGCTGTCGCGCACCGTGCCCGCGATCTCGCCGGGCCGGACCACGCGCGGCAGCAGGGCCGGGTCGAGCCCCACGTGCGCCAGGATCGCCTCGTCGTAGGACTCCGTCCGGGACGCCCACCAGCCCGTCCCGGAGGCGTCGCCGCGGTCCGTCGTGCCCTGCCCGGTGAGCCGCTCGGTGAGGTAGTCATGGGGGAGGCGCACGGCCTTGACGGTCCGGACGGCCTCGGGTTCGTGCTCGGTCAGCCAGGCCCATTTGGTGACCGTGAAGGAGGCGGCGGGGACGCTTCCGGTGCGTTCCGCCCAGATCTTCGCTCCCCCCAGCTCCTCCGTCAGCCGGCGGGCCTGCGGTGCCGAACGCACGTCGTTCCACAGCAGGGCGGGCCGCACCGGCTCGCCCCGGCCGTCCAGGGTGACGAGGCCGTGCTGCTGCCCGCCGACCGACACCGCTGCGGCCTCGTGCGCCGCATCCCCGCACTGGCGCAGGGCCTCGCACAGCGCGTCCCACCACTCGCGCGGATCGCTCTCTCGCCCGGCCCCCGAGGAGACCGTGTGTGGCGCCTGGCCGCTCGCGACCACCCGGCCGGTGGACGCGTCGACGACCAGCGCCTTGGTGGACTGGGTGGACGAGTCCACACCGACGACGAGCGGACCCTCGGCTGCTGACATCGGGCTTCTCCCTATCGCGCGCGGGCACGTGACTCCGTTCGGAGGCACCTTGTCTCTTCCCAGAGAGGTGCCCGCATACTAATTTGTAAATCGGCATGACGAAATAGCCCAGCGAGCAAGGAGCCGCGGAATGAGCTTCCAGCCCACCCCCGAGGACAGGTTCACCTTCGGCCTGTGGACCGTCGGCTGGCAGGGACGGGATCCCTTCGGCGACGCCACGCGGCGTGCCCTCGACCCGGTCGAGACGGTCCAGCGCCTGGCCGAGCTGGGCGCCCACGGCGTCACCTTCCACGACGACGACCTGATCCCGTTCGGCTCGAGCGACACCGAACGCGAGAACCACATCAAGCGATTCCGGCAGGCACTGGACGCCACGGGCATGAAGGTCCCGATGGCCACCACCAACCTCTTCACGCACCCGGTCTTCAAGGACGGCGCGTTCACGGCCAACGACCGCGACGTGCGCCGCTACGCCCTGCGCAAGACCATCCGCAACATCGACCTCGCCGTCGAGCTCGGCGCCCAGGTGTACGTGGCCTGGGGCGGCCGTGAGGGAGCCGAGTCGGGCGCCGCCAAGGACGTCCGTGCGGCCCTGGACCGGATGAAGGAGGCCTTCGACCTGCTCGGCGAGTACGTCACCTCCCAGGGCTACGACCTGCGCTTCGCCATCGAGCCCAAGCCGAACGAGCCGCGCGGCGACATCCTGCTGCCGACCGTGGGCCACGCCCTGGCGTTCATCGAGCGCCTGGAGCGCCCGGAGCTGTACGGCGTGAACCCCGAGGTGGGCCACGAGCAGATGGCCGGGCTGAACTTCCCGCACGGCATCGCTCAGGCCCTGTGGGCGGGCAAGCTGTTCCACATCGACCTCAACGGCCAGTCCGGCATCAAGTACGACCAGGACCTGCGCTTCGGCGCCGGTGACCTGCGCGCCGCGTTCTGGCTGGTCGACCTGCTGGAGTCGGCCGGGTACACCGGACCGCGCCACTTCGACTTCAAGCCGCCGCGCACCGAGGACCTCGACGGAGTCTGGGCCTCGGCGGCCGGCTGCATGCGCAACTACCTCATCCTCAAGGAGCGCGCCGCTTCCTTCCGTGCCGATCCGGAGGTGCAGGAGGCGCTGCGCGCGGCCCGTCTGGACGAGCTGGCCCAGCCCACCGCGGCGGACGGCCTCCAGGCGCTGCTCGCCGACCGGTCGGCGTTCGAGTCGTTCGACGTGGAGGCGGCCGCCGCGCGCGGCATGGCGTTCGAGCGCCTGGACCAGCTGGCCATGGACCACCTGCTGGGGGCACGCGGCTGAGCCACGCGCGTGCGGGCCCCTCGGCCGGCCGCTCCGGCCGGCCGAGGGGCCCGTCGTGCTGCGGAATCATGCGATCCACGCCCTGATTCCGCATCAGCTTCCGTGCGCCTCTCCCGGGCCGGGCGGTTCGCGGCGACCCTGTTCGGTATGGCCCTGCCGCCCGTACCGCCCCACCCGCCCGGGCCACCCCGGCGCCGAAACCCGTTGCTCATCCTGCTCGCCGTGCTCGTGGCCGTGGCAGCCGTGTCACTCGTGGTGCTCATGGCCTCGGACAGGGGCGACTCGTCGGACGAGAGGCCGTCCGGCGACAGCACGAACCGCACACCCGCGCCGTCCTTCGGCATCCCTACGGAGCTGCCCTCCAGGCTGCCGAGCGAGCTGCCGACCCGGTTGCCGTCGGGCTTCCCGACCCGGCTGCCGAGGGGTCTGCCGAGTGATCTGCCGAGCGGCCTCGAATCGCTCGTCCCATCCCTGGATCCCGGCGAGCTGCTGCCCTGAGGCCGTCTCCGGCGAGGCGACCGTGGCCTCCTCACGAGGCCTCCTCACCGGCGGGATCCTCCTCCTACGCTGGTTCCCCTTCCGCCGGGACGATTTCCGCCGAGGCGGGGGCCGTCACCGAGGCCAGAGCCGTGGCCGGGTCGTGGGCGGCTCCTCCCGCGGGCTGCCATCGGCCGCCCTCCTTGCGGTAGGGCCACCAGCGGCCGTCCCGGCCGAGGCGCAGCTGGACCGGTGCGTCGACGAGTGTCCAACGGTTGCCCCGCGCCCGCAGTTCCGGCCGTTCGTCGCTGTCCCAGGCCGAGTCCAGCGAGGCACGCGCGCGTGCGAGCGTTTCGCCTCCCACCCGCCACTCGTCGTCGAGGACGGACAGCGCGGCCGTGCCGCCGTGACGCCAGGCACGGACGGCCGTCGCGAGCCCCTCAGGGCCACGCCCCGACCCTTCGGCGAGCCGGCCGGCCACGTCCCGCCCCGGATCGCCCGCAGCCAGCCGCACCGCGTCCTGCGCGAGCGGCAACTCCGCACGGAAGCCGCCGTCCAGCGCTTCCCCGAGCAGGCCGTGGGCGAGCACGGCCGTCCGCGCGGCCAGGAACTCCAGCGCGGCCGGGTCGACCCCGGCGGCGGGCGGCGTCCCGGTGTCCAGGGACGGCGGCACCCCCGGCTCGTCGGGCCATTCGGGCAGAGGCGGCAACCGGGGGAGGATGTCACCTGCCGCATACGCCTCCGCCGCGTCCACGCCCTCCTGCACCGACGCCTGCGCGACGGACGCACCGCTGCGCCTTTGCAGATCGTCCAGCACCGTGCCCTCGGCGCGGCCCCGCATCAGCAACAGCAGGAACGGGTCCTGGTCCAGCAGCCGCGCCACCTGGTAACAGAGCGCCGCCGTGTGCCCGCAGTGGTCCCAGGCCTCGCAGTCGCACTCCGGCTCCAGGTCACCCAGGCCGGGCAGCAGGTCGAGGCCCGCCTCCGCCGCGTCCTCGACCAGGTGCGGCGGCATCTCCCGGTCCAGCAGCGCCGCCACATGACCGGCCCGCTCGGCCGCCATGTCCAGAAATCGCTCCCACTGTTCGGACGAGAGCTCCTCCAGCAGCACATCGGCCCGGTGCGCCGTGCGGTCGCGGTCCTGGACGACGGCCGTCAACCGCCCCGGGCGCACCGACACCGCACCGACCGCACCCGCGCGGGCGAGCCGGCGGCCCGTCTTGAGCTGCGCCGAGTCCAGCGCCGTACCCTCCAGGGCCGTCAGCCACGCCTGACCCCACCAGGTCTGCGCGAAGCTCCGCCCGTGCGCGGGCGGCAGTGCGGCGAAAGTGCGTTCCGTGTCGACCTCGTGCCGAGTCATCGCAGGTCCCCTCGCAGTTCGACCAGATCCGCCAGTTCCGCGTCCGTCAGTTCCGTGAGCGCCGCCTCGCCCGAGCCCAGGACCGAATCGGCCAGTTCCCGCTTGCGCAGCAGCAGTTCGGCGATGCGGTCCTCGATGGTCCCCTCCGCGATGATCCGGTGCACCTGCACGGGCCGGGTCTGGCCGATGCGGTACGCGCGGTCGGTGGCCTGCGCCTCGACGGCAGGGTTCCACCAGCGGTCGTAGTGCACGACGTGCTCGGCGCGGGTGAGGTTCAGCCCGGTGCCCGCCGCCTTCAACGACAGCAGGAACACGGGAACCTCACCGTCCTGGAAGCGCCGCACCATGGCCTCGCGCTCGGCGACGGGCGTCCCGCCGTGCAGGAACTGCGAAGGCGTGCCGCGGGCGGCCAGATGCCGTTCGAGGAGGCGGGCCATCTGCACGTACTGGGTGAAGACCAGTACGCCCGCGTCCTCGGCGAGGATCGTGTCGAGCAGTTCGTCCAGCAGTTCGAGTTTCCCGGAGCGTCCGGTGATCAGGGGGCGCTCCTCCTTGAGGTACTGCGCGGGGTGGTTGCAGATCTGCTTGAGTCCGGTCAGCAGTTTCACGATCAGGCCCCGCCGGGCCATGTGGCCGGCGCCGGAGATCTCCGCGAGCGCCTCGCGCACCACCGCTTCGTACAGCGCCGCCTGCTCCGGGGTGAGGGACACGGCGTGATCGGTCTCGGTCTTCGGCGGCAGTTCGGGCGCGATCCCCGGGTCCGACTTGCGGCGACGCAGCAGGAACGGCCGTACGAGGTGGGTCAGCCGGTCGGCCGCGGCCGGGTCCCGGCGCCCCTCCACGGCCTCCGCGTACCGTCGGCGGAAGGCGCCGAGCCGGCCCAGCAGGCCCGGAGTCGCCCAGTCGAGGATCGCCCACAGCTCCGACAGGTTGTTCTCCACGGGGGTGCCGGTGAGCGCCACGCGCGCGCGTGCGCCGATGGAGCGCAGCTCCCGCGCGGTCGAGGAGTACGGGTTCTTCACGTGCTGGGCCTCGTCCGCGACGAGCAGGCCCCATGGCACGCCGGTGAGCCGGGACGCGTCCAGGCGCATCGTGCCGTACGTGGTGAGCACGAACTCCCCGTCCGTCAGGTTCTCCAGAGTGCGCCGGGCCCCGTGGAAGCGCCGCACCGGGGTGCCGGGCGCGAACCGCTCGACCTCTCGCTGCCAGTTGCCCATCAGGGACGTCGGGCAGACCACCAGGGTGGGTCCCGCGGACCGTGCGTCGGACTGCCGGTGCAGGTGGAGCGCGATCAGTGTGATCGTCTTGCCGAGTCCCATGTCGTCGGCGAGACAGCAGCCCAGGCCCATCGACGTCATGCTCGCGAGCCAGTTGAGGCCGCGCCTCTGGTAGTCCCGCAGGGTGGCGGCCAGGGCGGCGGGCTGCTCGACGGGCTGATGCCCCTCGGGGCGTGCGAGCCGCTCCCGCAGTTCCGCCAGCCATCCGGTGGGCCGTACCTCGACCCGGCGCCCCTCCACCTCCACGGACCCCGTCAGGGCGGCGCCCAGTGCGTCCACCGGGGTCACCTTGCCGTCCTGCCGTGAGCCGGCCAGGCGCGCCTCTTGAGGGTCGATCAGGACCCACTGGTCGCGCAGCCGTACGATCGGGCGCTTCGCCTCGGCGAGCCGGTCCAGTTCCTCACGATCCAGTCGCCTGTCACCCAGGGCGAACGACCACGTGAAGGCGAGCAGTGCGTCGGAGGACAGGACCGACGGCATGACCGCGGGGGCCGCGCCGGAGGCAGCCTCGCCGTCGGACGCGCCGTCGTGGGGCCCCACGCCGTCAGGCCCCACCTCCGCGTGCGTGCTGAGCTCACGGGACAGGCCCTTCGGCCAGTGCACGTCGACCCCGGCCGCGCTCAGCGCGCGTGCGCCCGCTCCGAGGAGGTCGGTGACCTCCTCGTCGGCGAGTTCGGCCGCGTCCGGCACGGCCGCCGACAGCAGCGGTGTGAGCGGGGCCCAGGCCCGGGCCGCACGGCGCAGGGCGAGCAGCGCGTCCATCCGCGCGCGCGGGCCGAAGGCCTCGCCGAAGGTTCCCGCCCAGACGTCCGCGGCGTCCGCGACCAGCGCCGGATCGCTGACGCTGTGCACCTGCAGCACGGCTCGGAACGTCACGGCCGTCTCCTCGTCCGCCCCGTCCGTGAGGCCGTCCGCCTCGATCCGCAGCGACAGCCGCACGCCCGCGTCGTGGCCGGCGGCGACATCGGCGGCCCAGGCGCGCTGCTCGGGCAGCCGCACCGGTTCGGGCGAGGCGTAGGCGGGGCCGCCCGTCACCAGCGGCGCGGCGGGGGAGCGGGGCAGGGAGTCGGCGACCGCGTCGAGGAAGGCGCGCAGGAGCTGCTCCGGGTCGGGCAGCCGCAGCGGCCGTGTGTCCTTCAGGGGCACGGCGTGCGCCTCCGGCGGCATTGCGGCCGCGAGGCTGCGCACGGCCTCGATGTCCCGGGCGCGCAGCGGACCCGTGCGCCAGGCGTCGTGGTCGGCGAATGACAGCCCCGGCAGGAGCAGCCCCCGTGCGGTGAGCTGCAGGGCGTGCAGGGCCGCCGCGCCCCAGAAGACGGCGGACCGGTGCCCGCGTCCGTGGGCACGCGCGCGGGTGAGGACCGGCAGGGCCGTGCACACCGGCATCAGGACGGCGGGCAGACGTGTTTCCTCGACCTGGCCGTCGTGGGGCACCACGACGGTCAGGTCCGTCACGGAGGCGGACGCCACCGTCGGGGGCGCGGCGCCGTCGGGGCGCCAGAAGGCGACGCTGCCGGTGCGTGCGGGGTCGCCGGGCAGGAAAACGGTGTGGCACAGGGCCAGTTCGGAGTCGTCGGAGGAAGGAGCCGGGGGATTCGGATGCTCGGCTATGACTGAGTCCTCAAATTTGACTAGCGTGCGCGGAGTCGCCGAGAGTACAGCACTTCCGGCGCGCATGGGTATGGCTGACCTGTGAGCTGGGTCACCATGGAGGTCTCAGGGGTGCGTCGGGGGCGCACCTCAGGGATGTCTCAGGGTCGCGGTCCGGAACCGCCGTGAACGCGGGTCCGTTTTCGAGACAGAGAGCGGCAATGGCCGCGAAGGAGGCGACAGTCATGTCGAACAACGCCAAGATCGCCGCGGGCGGTGTGGCGGTCGGGCTCATCCTGCTGATCTGGCTGCCCTGGTGGGCATCGCTCCTGATCATCCTGGGCGTCCCGGCCGCCGCGTACCTCACGCTGGACCCCTCACAGCGGCGCCGGCTGCGCCGCGCCACCCGCAAGGAGCTCGGCCGCTGAGCAGCCGCCGGTCTCTCACGGCCCGGCCGGGCACCGCGACGGGCCCGGCCGAACCGGCTCAGTTCGGTCGCACGGCCATCTTGTCCAGTGCCTCGAGGAGGCCAGGCAGCTCCGGCCCCCTGCCCACCGGCAGGACCTCGCCGGGTTCCTCGTCGAGCAGCACGAAGGCGATGTCGTCGGTCCGTGCGACGAGTGACCAGCCCGGACCGTCGGCCCGCAGGGTCCGGGCGTCACCCGGCGCGAAGGACGACCGGACCCGGCCCAGCGGCGGCGGCGAGTCGATGTACGCGCGGACCTCGGCGAGGACGCGCCGGATGCCGCTGTGGCCGCCCTGCGGCGCGGTCGCACCGGGACCGTCGGCCGAGCCGCGCCCCTGCGGGCTCTCGGTCGCGTCGCGTCCGTCCGGGCCGTCGGCCGGTCTGCTGCGTCCGTCCGGGGCCTCGGTCGCGTCGGGTCCGTCTGGGCCGTCGGCCGGTCTGCTGCGTCCCTCCGGGGCCTCGGTCGCGTCGGGTCCGTCCGGGCTCTCGGTCGCGTCGCGTCCGTCCGGGGTGCCGGCCGCGTTGCCTCCGTTCGGGGCGCCGGCCGTCGTGCCTCCGTCCCCCGGGAGCGCGGAGGCTTCCGGAGTTCCCGGCGCCGGGAACTCCGAGTCGTCGACCTGTTCCCGCCACGTCGCCCACTGGAGCGCGATCTCGTCCGCGCCCAGACGCCGCTGGGCCGGGCCCCAGACGCTGGTGTCCGGCGGGGCCAGCGGGGGCCGGTCGTCCGCCTCCGGACCCGGATCGTGCGGCGCGGGCACCCCGGGGGCCGCGACGGCGACCGCGAGAGGCCACCCGGGCAGGGCTGCGACGACCGTGCGCTCGTCGGGGGACAGCTCGTACTCCATGCCGCAGTCCCAGGACGCGATCGCGACGGCTACCAGCGAGACGTCGTCGATGGCCACCGTCCACCGCGCGCCCTCGCCGTCCTGGCCGAGCACCAGCCCGTACCCGTCGGCGAGCGGCGCGAGACCGAGCGCCGCGCAGGCCTCGGGGTAGTCGTCGCCCAGCACGCTCGGGAACTTCGCCGGCGTCAGCAGCACCGCCGTGAGCACATAGAGCGCATCGTCCGCGGCGGCGACGGCTTCCTCGTCCGTCCCGGCCATCCCAGCCTCCCCATCGGTTCGTCCACCGGCGCGCACCCTATTGCGCGCGGAAGCCCCTTGTCACCGCCTCGCCCGCGCACTCGGAGCTGCAGTTTTCCGGCGGACGGGGCGAATCGGCCGTCCGGGGCCCGCCCATCATGCCGCGGGCAGCCCCAGCAACTCGCGCGCCACGGCCTCCGGCGACCGGCCGTGCTCACGGGCCAGCGCGACCACGGCCCGGCAGGCCAACTCGTTCACGCCGAACGACAGGGCTTCCGGCGACACCCAGCCGGCCGCTTCCTCGGCCCGCTCCTGATCGTCCTCCGTGCGGGCCGTGACGTAGGTCGCCGCCGCCTCGAAGAGATTGTGCGGACGCCTGTCCCCACCCGCCTTCGGCTCCGTGCGCAAGGCATCGGCGACCCTTCCCCCCCGCTTTGCGGAACCTGCCCCACATGCTGACCACCTTCCCCCTGTGCCGGCCGTGCCCGGTCGTTCATCTCGTCGTCACCAACGTAAAGTTGAAGAACCTGTGACAGAAGGGGGACGGCACGGTGAGGCGCTTCTCACGGCTCGAACAGATCCGGCGGATGGACCCGTACGAGGAGGCCACGGAGATCTACCGGCTCAGCGTGGCGTACGAGTTCCCCTGGGACTTCACACGCGCCCTCGAGCTGGCTCTGTACCGCACCTACGCCGTACCGGCCATCGGCCGGCTGCTCGCCCGCACGGCAGAGCTCACGGACCGGGCCCAGAAGCGCTACGACGACACGGCGCTGCTCCTGGACACCATCGTCGAGCACGGCTTCGGCAGCGATCCGGGCAGGACCGCGATCCGCCGCATCAACCGGATGCACCGCAGCTACGACATCAGCGACGACGACATGCGCTACGTGCTGTGCACGTTCGTCGTGATGCCCAAGCGGTGGATCGACGCCTACGGCTGGCGCAGGATGTCCCGCCACGAGACCATCGCCTCCGTCGTCCACTACCGAACACTGGGCCGGCACATGGGCATCAAGGACATCCCCGAGACCTACGAGGAGTTCGAGAGCGGCCTCGACTCCTACGAGGCCGCCCACTTCGCCTGGGACGCGGAAGCCCGCCGCGTCTCGGACGCCACGCTCGCTCTGATGGCCTCCTGGTACCCCGCCGCCCTCGCTCCCCTCCTGCGCACCACGACCCTCGCCCTGCTCGACGACTCGCTGCTGCACGCCTTCCGCTACACCCCGCCCGGTGCCGCCACGCGCGCGTGGGTGCGCCGCGCCGTCCGCCTTCGGGGCCGCGTCGTCCGCCTGCTGCCGCCCCGGCGCGCCCCGCACTTCGCCCGCCAGAACCGGGAGATCAAGAGCTACCCGTACGGCTACCGGATCGCCGACCTGGGCACCCGTCCGGTCCCGGGCATCCGCGGGTGTCCCGTACGGCACGCCGCACCGGACGGCGAGGCGGGCTGATACCGAACCGAGGCCGACATCGGGCTGACGCCCCGCTCAGTCCTCACGCACGGCGAGCGCCAGGAAACGGGATTCCTCGTCGGCGTACGACGTCAGTCGCCACCCCGAACCGGCCAGCAGTGGACGGAGATTGGGCTCGGCACGCAGATCGCCGGGGGTGAGCGCCCGGCCGTGACGGGCCGCGAGCGCCGCCCTGCCGATCGGGTGGAACAGCGCCAGCACCCCGCCGGGGCGCACCACGCGCGCCAGCTCCCGCAGGTCCTCGGCCGGGTTCCCGAGGTGCGAGATCAGACCCGCGCCGAACACGGCGTCCAGCGACCGCGAGCGCAGGGGCAGCGCGGCGACATCCGTGAGCAGCAACTGCCCGTCACGGTCGCGACCGGCCCGTGCCGCCTCCCGCAGCATGGCCGGCGTCAGGTCGGCCCCGAGGACCACCCCCGAGGGCCCCACGGCCGCTCGCAGCGGCGGCAGCGCGCGTCCGGTGCCGCACCCCGCGTCGAGCACCCGGTCGCCGGCCTGCAGTCCGAGCTCGTCGACGGCGGCCGCGTAGGCCGGACCGTCATCGGGGAAGCGGCTGTCCCAGTCGGCGGCGCGGGCGGTGAAGAACTCCTGGACACGCGTCTGCTCGTCGCTCATGTACCGCATGATTCCCCACCGGCACGGAGGACGCTTCACCGGCACGGAGGACACCTCGGTGCACACGTTCGAGCGTGACCCGATCGTTCCGGTGTCTCCTTGGGTCATATTCCAGAAGCTTTCGAACTGCACGCCCTTCGCGCGCCCCGGCCGGGTCTACCGTCCCGAGGCCATGGGACACCTGGACCACGCAGCCCTGGGGTGGCTGACCCCCGCACTGTCGTACGTGATGGCCTGCACAGGCGCCGCGCTCGGTCTGCGCTGCACCGTCCGCGCGCTCGCCACCACCGGACGCTCACGCCGCAACTGGCTCGTCACCGCCGCCTCGGCGATCGGCTCCGGCATCTGGACCATGCACTTCGTGGCCATGCTCGGCTTCGGCGTCACCGGCACCGACATCCGCTACGACGTGCCGCTCACCCTCCTGAGCCTGCTCGTCGCCATGGTCGTCGTCTGCGCCGGTGTCTTCGCCGTCGGCTACAGCAAGGACCGTGCCCGTGCCCTGCTCGCCGGCGGGCTCACCACCGGCCTCGGAGTGGCGAGCATGCACTACCTGGGTATGGCGGCCGTCCGGCTGCACGGGGACGTGACCTACGACCCGCTGCTCGTCGCGCTCTCCGTGCTGATCGCCGTCGTCGCCGCCACAGCGGCCCTGTGGGCGGCCCTCAACATCAAGTCACCGGTGGCGGTCACCATCGCGTCCCTGATCATGGGCGCTGCCGTCAGCAGCATGCACTACACCGGGATGTTCGCGGTGGGCGTGCGCGTGACGCCCTCCGGGGAGGTCCTGCCCGGGGCGTCGGCGATGCAGTTCATCTTCCCGCTCGCCGTCGGCCTCGGCTCCTACCTCTTCCTGACCTCGGCCTTCGTCGCGCTGTCGCCGACGGCGGGCGAGCGGGCGGCGTCCGCGTCCGCGCAGCGGCCGGTGCGGAGCGCCGCGTCCTAGCCACGGCACCCCGTCGGGTCATGCGCTCGAGCCCATGCGGTCCCAGCAGGGACGGCCGGGACGCCGGCCCTCAGTCCTCCGATCCACTTCCGAGCGAGGAGTCCATGCGCACATCCCGTAGGACCCCCACAGCCGGCGCCGAGGCGCCGTCCCCGCCCGTGCGCGGCCGCCGCGCGCATGCCGGGCCACCGGCCGACGAGGGCCCCGGCACGCCGTCGGACGCCGCACCGGACGCGGCGCCCGCGCGGGCGGAGCGCTGGCACATACGCCCCCGCACCGTACGTGCCAAGATCGTCTGTCTGCTGATGGTGCCGGTCGTCTCCCTGCTGGCCCTGTGGGGGTACGCCACCGTCACCACCGCCCAGGACATCTCCCGGCTGCGACAGGTCCAGCGCGTCGACGCCACGGTCCGGGCCCCCGTCTCCGCCGCCCTCGCCGCACTCCAGACGGAACGCGCGGCCGCCGTACGTCACGCCACCGACCCCCCAGCCGTCCGCACCGACGAACTGGACGAGCTCGCCCGGCGCACCGACCGGGCCGTCGCGAAACTACGGCTCGGAAACGGCACCACCGTCGCCGACGGCGGGGAACTGCCCGCCGCGGTCGCCCAACGGCTGAGGACGTTCGTCTCCGGTGCCGAGCAGCTGCGGCCGTTGCGCACCGCGGTGAAGGACCGGCGCGCGGGCTGGGCCGAGACGTACGACCGTTACACCCGGACCATCTCGGCCGCGTTCGGTGTCGGAGGAGCCCTCACCGGCATCCGCGACGCCGACCTCGGCTCCGACGCCCGTGTGCTGCTCGAACTGTCCCGTGCGGGCGAGGCGCTGGCCCAGGAGGACGCGGTGCTGGCGAGTGCCCGGCTGGACGGCGCCCTGACCGGCGATCGGTTCCGGCTCTTCACCGGCGCCGTCGACCTGCGCCGCACCCTCACCGCATCGGCCGTCGCGGATCTGAGCGGCACCGAACGCTCCGCGTGGGAGAGCCTCGCGGACAGCAGCGCATACGCCGGTCTGGGCGACGCCGAGGAGGGGGTCCTCAGCCACGGGCCCGGTGCGAAGGCAGTCGAAGCAGTGCCCGAAAGCACCTGGAACGCGGCCCACGCGCGCGTGCAGAACGGCATGCGCACCTTCGAGGACGACGCGGCACGCGGGGTCGCGGAGCGGGCCGACCCGTTCACCCGAGGACTGCTCACCCCGGCCGGAGCCGCCCTCCTGCTCGGCCTCGCCGCCGTCGCAGCCTCGCTCGTCATCTCCGTGCGCATCGGACGCGGCCTCGTGGTGGAACTGGAGGGGCTGCGCAACAGCGCCCTGGAGATCGCACGGCGCAAACTGCCCGACGCCATGCGCAGACTGCGCGCGGGCGACGAGATCGACATCCACGCCGAGGCCCCGCCGGGAGCGCCCGCGGACGATGAGACCGGACAGGTCGCCGAGGCCCTCACGACCGTGCACCGCGCGGCATTGCGGGCCGCCGTGGAACGCGCCGAACTCGCCAGCGGCATCTCCGGCGTCTTCGTCAACCTCGCCCGCCGCAGCCAGATCCTCGTCCACCGGCAGCTGGCCCTCCTCGACAGCATGGAACGCCGTTCCGACGATCCGAACGAGCTGAGCGACCTCTTCCGCCTCGATCACCTCACCACCCGCATGCGACGCCACGCGGAGAGCCTCATCATCCTCTCCGGTGCGGCCCCCGGCAGGGCCTGGCGCATGCCGGTCTCCTTGACGAACGTGGTCCGCGCCGCCGTCTCCGAGGTGGAGGACTACGCGCGCGTGGAGGTACGGCAACTCCCCGAGGCAGCCGTCATCGGCGCCGCCGTCGCCGACCTCACCCACCTGCTGGCCGAGATCATCGAGAACGCCGCCCAGTTCTCCCCGCCCCACACGCGTGTGCGCGTCACCGGTGAACCCGTTGGCAACGGCTACGCCGTGGAGGTCGAGGACCGTGGCCTCGGCATGGGCAAGGAGACCCTCGCGGAGGCCAACCGCCGCATCGCCCAGTCGGAGGCGCTCGACCTGTTCGACAGTGACCGGCTCGGCCTGTTCGTGGTCAGCCGGCTCGCCGCCCGGCACGACGTCAAGGTCCACCTGAGGACCTCTCCGTACGGCGGCACCACCGCGGTCGTCCTGCTGCCCACCGCGCTGCTCCACACAGGCACGGCACCACGGACCCCCGAAGCGGCGGAACCCGCTCGGCAGCCCGGGGAACGGGCCCGCGCGTCCGTTCCCGACGAGGCCCCGGCAAAGGACGCCGTACCCGCCCGGGGGGACCGGCGCGCCCTCGTGGCCCCCGTGCCGGCCCTCGTGGAGACCGAGGCCGCGTGCCGCGCGCAGACCCCACGACACGCGGACACTCCGGCTCACGCGGACACCCCTGCTCATGCTGACAGCCCAGGTCACGCGGACACCCCGCGTCATCTGGAGACCCCGAGTCAGACCCCACCTCCAGGAGTCGCCACCTTGCGACTGCACCGCCCACCGCAGAAGCCCGAAGACTCCGACGACCTCCCGCGCCGGGTACGTCAGGCCAGCCTCGCTCCGCAACTGCGCGCCGAGCGACCCGAGGACCAACCATCGGTATCCGCCCCCCGGGACCACGAGCGGACGCCCGAACTGGCCAGGGACCGCATGGCCGCCTACCGCGACGGCTGGGCGCGCGGCGGCGGCAGACAACCCGGCCGTGGCACCACTTCCGGCCCCGCTACGGGCAAGGACAGCAGCGAAGGAGACCCCGCATGATCCAGGACCCGAGCACCCAGTCCGCCGCGCGCTCCGGCGAACTCGACTGGCTGCTGGACGATCTGGTGCTCCGCGCGACCGACATCCGGCACGCCGTGGTGCTGTCCAACGACGGCCTCGCCGTCGGCGCCTCGACCGGCCTGCGCCGTGAGGACGCCGAGCACCTCGCCGCGGTCGCCTCGGGCTTCCACAGCCTCGCCAAGGGCGCGGGGCGGCACTTCGGCGTCGGGGGAGTCCGCCAGACGATGGTGGAGATGGACGAGGGCTTCCTGTTCGTCGCCGCCGCGGGCGACGGATCCTGCCTCGCCCTGCTCACCGCGGTCACGGCCGACATCGGCCTCGTGGCCTACGAGATGGCACGCCTGGTCAGACGCGTCGGTGAGCACCTCGGTACGGCTCCCCGCGCGGCCGCGCGGCCACCCGCCGCCGGATGAACCGGGAGAACGGTCCGTGCAGATGACCGAGGACATGACGAGCGCCCCGTCCGAAGAGGGCAGCGCCGAAGAGGGCAGCCACTGGTACGACAACGAGGCCGGCCCGCTCGTCCGCCCCTACGCCATGACGGGCGGACGCACCCGGCCCGGTCCCACCGGCGTACGGTTCGACCTGATCGCCCTGGTCACTCTTGACCCTGGGGCACCCGGAGTGGAGGACGTCCCGCTCGGCCCGGAACACCGCAACCTCCTCGACCTCTGCCGCCCGGAGACCCAGTCGGTGGCCGAACTCGCCGCGGGCGCGGACCTGCCCGTCGGTGTGGTCAGGGTCCTCCTCGGAGATCTCCTGGAACTCGGCTGCGTCACCGTCAGCCGACCGGTACCACCGGCACAGTTGCCCGACGAACGCATCCTGCGCGAGGTGATCGAGGGCTTGAGAGCGCTGTAGCCCCACGCACCGACGGAAACCACACCCAGCTCGCAGTCCCGACAACCGCGCCCGGCGCCCACCGACGCACCACACACACGCACCCACACACCGCACACCCACGTACCGCACACCCACTCACCCACTCACCCACGCACTGCGCGCACCCTCGCACCCTCTGCGCACTACCGACGCCAGGCACTCCGACACCCACGCACTCCAGACACCCGGCACTCCTGAGAGAAGTGATCAATGGTCTCCGAGCACTCCGACGACCCGGGCGGCGAGTCCGCCGCACTGGCGTTGAAGATTCTGGTCGCCGGCGGATTCGGCGTGGGCAAGACCACGCTGGTGGGAGCCGTCAGCGAGATCCGGCCGCTGCGCACCGAGGAACTCCTCAGCGAAGCCGGGCAGACGGTGGACGACACCGACGGCGTGGACCACAAGACCACCACGACCGTCGCCATGGACTTCGGGCGCATCACCATCCGGTCGGGCCTCTCCCTGTACCTGTTCGGCACGCCGGGCCAGGACCGCTTCTGGTTCCTGTGGGACGAGTTGTCACAAGGGGCACTCGGCGCGGTGGTCCTCGCCGACACCCGCCGCCTGGAGGACTGCTTCCCCGCGGTCGACTACTTCGAGCACCGGCACATCCCGTTCGTCGTGGCCGTCAACTGCTTCGCGGGCACGCGGCGGCACGGCGCCACGGACGTCTCGCGCGCACTCGACCTCGACAGGGGCACGCCCGTGGTGCTGTGCGACGCCCGTGACCGCGACTCGGGGAAGGAGGTGCTGATCCGGCTCGTCGAGTACGCCGGGCGGATGCACACCGCCCGGCTGCTCGACTCGGTCGGCTGACCGCAGCGAGCGCTGTGTGCGGTCAGTCCGCGACGTCCCGCTCCGCCAGCACCTTCTCGACGGTGACACGGACGAGGAGTTCACCGGGTACGCCGTTGCGCGCGCCGAACTCCCCGGCGCGCTCCTCGCCCATGTACCGGGCGCCGATCCGGGTCGCCCAGTGCCGTATCTCGTCGAGGTCCTCGGAGACCCGGGCACGGCCGCGCAGCACCACGAAGGAGTACGGCGGCCGGTCGTCGTCCACGCACAGGGCGATCCTGTCGTCCCGGAGCAGGTTGCGCCCCTTCACCGTGTTCTTGCCGGTGTTGAACACCACCTCGTCCCCGTCCAGCAGGAACCAGATCGGAGCCACGTGCGGGCTGCCGTCGGCCCGGACCGTGGAGAGCTTTGCGGTGCGGGTGCCGTGGGACACGAACTCCCGCCATTGCGTGTCGGTCATCTTCTCTGTCATGGCTCTCATCCTCCTTGCCCCGGCTGCGGTCGTGGTGAAGGCTGAGATGGAGATTCTCCGGCCAGGACGGGAATCGCACGGGGAGAAAACGGGGAGATCGGAAGATGGCGCAGAACCAGGGACTCGACTGGCTGCTGGACGACCTGACCGAGCGCGTTCACGAAGTGCGGCACGCGTTGGTCCTGTCCAACGACGGCCTGGTGACCGGCGCGAGCACCGGACTGCGCCGCGAGGACGCCGAGCACCTCGCGGCCGTGTCGTCCGGGTTGCACAGCCTGGCGAAGGGCTCCGGGCGGCACTTCGGCGCGGGCAGCGTGCGGCAGACGATGATCGAGTTCGACGACGCGGTGCTCTTCGTCACCGCGGCCGGGACGGGCAGCTGTCTGTGCGTCCTCAGCGGCGCGGAGGCCGACATCGGCCAGATCGCCTACGAGATGACACTGCTGGTCAACCGAGTCGGCGAGCGTCTCGACGTCGACGCGCGCCAGCCCGGACACAAACCGATCACAGACCTCTGACCTGCACGTTCGTCATCTCCCGTGGAGTTATCCACAGGCTCGCCACGCGATCCGCCGAAGCGGCTACGGTTTTTTTCAGGCGATCGCACACGGTGATCGCACTGGCTGTCGCACCCGGCGATCGCACACCGCGATCGCCGACGCCGGCAGCCGCTGACTCCACGGGGGAGACCGGCCATGGCACGTATCAGCACCACATCCACATCCGACCGCCTCGCCTGCGTCGTCCCGAGCCGGGCCGCTCGTGAACTGGAGCTCAAGCGGCGCGAGTTCGATCTCGCCGTGAACCTGGGGCTCATCCGGACCGTTCCCGACGAAGGGGGCGGGGGCAGTCGTGTGGCGCGGGCCGAGATCGACCGGCTGCGCTCCGGAGAGGGTTTCCCGGACGCCCTGCGGGAGCGCGTCGCCACGGTCGGCACCACGGAGGGCGCCAGGCTGATGGAGGTGGCGCCCACCAGGTTCACGAGCCTCGCGCGTTACGGCCTGCTGGTTCCGGTGACGTTCTACCTGAACCGCTACCGGACCGTCGTCTGGCTGTATCTGGCCGAAGAACTACGGCAGTTCGCGGCCGAAAGGAGCAACGCGCGGCTGCTGACCGCCCGCCACACTCCGGCGGAGATCCGGGAAAGGCTGAAGGCCGGAATGGACCGACGGCCACGCAACTGGCGAGGGCGTCACGTCGGGTTCCTCACCCGGCAGGCGGGAGACGACCCCTGGGCGCGCGTGGCAGCGGTCGCCTCCCTCCTGGACCCGGCCGACGTGGAGGATGTCGTCCAGGATCCGCACGAGCGGGCACGCCTGGCCCGCTGCCGTCCCCGGCTCCCTGCGCACGGCGCCCCTGGTTCACCCACCGCCGAGCTGGCCGAGAAGCTCATGACGGCGAGCGACCGGGACGAGGTGGCCTGGTTCCGCGCGGATTTGACCCACACGATGGAAGCGGCCCGACGGCATCACCCAGAGGCGGGGACGCCTTCCCCGGCACCCTCCTCGGCCTCACGACGCCTCACGTCACCCCCGGTTCCGGCTCTGGCTTCGGCTCCGGAGGCGAAACGGCCCCCGTCCTCCCGCTCTACCCCTCCCCACGGCCTGCTGAGCTGGTTCCGCCGCAGAGGCCGACGGGCCGGTCCGGTGACCCCGGCGGCACCGCGTCACCACAGGTAGACCGGCCTGGCCGAGGACGTTCCGGATGCGCGGGGATCCGGCCCTGAGGAGACTGATGTCCGGGAGGCGACCATGTTCGGTACGACGAAGGCGTTCAGCGGGTTCTCGGTGAACGACATCGACGCGGCCAGGGCGTTCTACGCCGATACGCTCGGGCTCCGGGTGTCGGAGGAGAACGGGATGCTGATCCTGCACCTCGCGGGTGACCGGGACACCCTGGTCTACCCCAAGCCGGACCACGCGCCGGCGACGTTCACGATCCTCAACTTCCCGGTCGACGACATCGAGGCCGCGGTCGACGAGCTCGGCAGGAGAGGGGTGCGTTTCGAGCGCTACGACCACCTCAAGACGGACGACAAGGGTATTTTCCGCGGCGGCGGCCCGCTGATCGCCTGGTTCACCGACCCGGCGGGGAACGTGCTCTCCGTGCTCCAGCAGAACTGACGCGCCGGTCGTGCCCGAGCTTCCCGACATCGAGGGCTTCCGGCAGGTCCTCGAGTCGTGCGCCAAGCGGCGTGTCATCCGCCGCGTCGAGGTGCGCGACCCGGGAGTCCTGCACGGCGTCGACGCCCGGCGCCTGCGGGACGCGCTCGAAAGGCGGCGGTTCGGCGCGCCGGAGCGGCGCGGTAAGTGGCTGCTGGCCCGTACCGGGGGCCCCACCCTCGTCCTGCACTTCGGCATGACGGGGCGGCTGGTCTGCGGGCACGCCGACGATCCGGTCGAGCCCCATGACCGCGTCCTGTTCACCCTGGGCGGCGGCCGTCAACTGCGCTTCCGTGACCAGCGCAAACTGCGGGGGCTCTGGCTGGCCCACGACGAGTCGGACATCGACCGGCTGCTGAAGGGACAGGGGCCCGATGCGCTGGCCGCGGACCGTACGGAGTTCGATCAGGTGCTCTCGGCGCGCCGCGGGCGTCTCAAGACGGCGCTCACCGACCAGTCGGTGCTGGCCGGACTCGGCAATCTGCTCGCCGACGAGATCCTTTGGCGGGCCCGGCTGCGCCCCGACCGGGGAGCTCGTGACCTGTCAGAGGAGGACCGCCGGCGCCTGTACGGCGAGATGCGCCGCACCCTGCGCTCGTCCGTCACCGCCGGTTGCGTGCCACCGCGTGATTCCTCTTTCACCGGCCACCGCGACGACCGTGACCCGAGGTGCCCGCGATGCGGTACGCGGCTGCTCAGGTCGCGTATGGCGGGGCGGGGCACGGTGTGGTGTTCCGCGGTGCCAGCCAACGGGTAACGGGCCGGCTCCCGACCCTGGCGGCAATGACCGACCGGAGTTCGGTCGACCGGTCGGCCCCGGACAGCAGCCGGCCGTCGCGGACGCGGCTCGGGCCTCGGGCAACCCGTCTCGGAGGGGGCAGGACTCCGCTCAGGGTGCCGCCGCGGTCTCGCGTTCCTCGTCGGGAGCCACCAGCGACTGGGTGAACGGAATCCGCGCCAGCGCGAACACCCCCGCCGCGATCAGCGCGACACCGAGCAACTGGGGCAGCAACCACCAGCCGGAGCGGACGGTTTCCTCGTACAGCGTGATGCCGAGGGCGAGACTCACCAGGGCGTCGCCGAGGGTGAGCGCGGGCTGCGAGGCGACCAGCGGACCGGCCTGCATGGCGTTCTCCAGCAGGAACAGCGCGCAGACGCCCGTTGCGGCGAAGGCGTAGGTCTGCCAGGCGGTGAGGAAGCCCACGAGGCCCTGCTCGTCGAGGATGTGGGTGGCGGCCTTCATCAGCGCGGCGGTCACCGCGTAGCTGATCGCCGTCGCGGCACCCAGACAGGCCGCTCGGGCCCGGCCCTCCGGGCGCCGGAGGCCGGCGACCGCGAGGGCGGCGACGGCCCCCGCGCAGACGGTGAGCGCGGGGATCCAGCGGTCCAGCGCCACATGGGTGCGGTTGCCGGCGGGGGAGGCGGCGGCGAGCGCGACCGCCAGACCGACCACGACCACCGTGACGGCCAGCCAGCCCCTGCCCGGCAGACGCCGGTGCATCAGCAAGGAGGCGACGATGAGGGTGAGCGGCAGCTCCAGCACGAACAGCGGCTGCACGATCGTCAGTGGCCCGGTGGCCAGCGCCAGCGCCTGGCAGACGGCGGCGCCGATCACCGCGAGGATGCCGGCCAGCCACACCGGCCGGCGCAGCAGATCGGCGATCAGCCCGGCCCGCAACCCTTGGGAGGCGGGCACGGTGAGTGCGGCCTTGCGTTGCAGCACGGTCGCGACGGCGTTGCTGAAGGCGGCGCAGATGGCGAACACGACGGGGAGCACGGTGTGCAGTGTGGTCACCTCCCGTATCGGCGGGCGTGCGACGTCGGCGGTGCCTGTCCCTGCCATGGTCGCCGGATCCGGTCGGGGGCGCGATCGGAGCCCGGCGAGGAGGCCCCGGACGGTGAGGACCGGATCAGCCCAGCTTCCGGAAGAGCCCCTCCTGCACCACGGACACGACGAGACGGCCCTCACGGTCGTAGATCCGGCCCCGGGCCAGGCCACGGCCGCCGACGGCGATCGGCGACTCCTGGTCGTAGAGGAGCCAGTCGTCCGCGCGGAAGGGGCGGTGGAACCACATCGCGTGGTCCAAAGACGCCATGTCGAAGCCGCGCGGGCCCCACAGCGGCTCGACGGGGATGCGGACGGCGTCCAGGAGGGTCATGTCGCTGGCGTAGGTGAGGGCGCAGGTGTGCACGAGCGGATCGTCGCCGAGCGGCCCGACCGCTCGCATCCACACGGCGCTGCGCGGATCGGCGTCCCGGGCCTCCTCGACGGTCCAGCGCAGCCGGTCCACGTAGCGGATGTCGAAGGGCTGGCGGCGGGCCATCCGCTCCAGCTGCTCGGGCAGCGCGCCCAGGTGTTCCCGGATCTCGTCCGTGACCGTGGGCAGGGACTCCGGGTCCGGGACCGTGCGGGCCGGCGGCAGCTGGTGCTCGAAGCTGCCCTCCTCGGGCTTGTGGAAGGAGGCGGTCAGGTTGAAGATCGTGCGGCCCTGCTGCACGGCCGTGACCCGGCGGGTGGTGAACGACCGGCCGTCACGCACATGCTCGACCTGGTAGACGATCGGCACGCCCGGGATGCCCGGCCGCAGGAAGTACGCGTGCAGCGAGTGCACGGGACGGTCGCCCTCCGTGGTGCGGCCGGCGGCGACCAGCGCCTGCCCCGCCACCTGCCCGCCGAAGACCCGCTGCAAAGACTCCTGCGGGCTGCGGCCGCGGAAGATGTTGACCTCGATCTGCTCCAGGTCGAGCAGGTCGACGAGCCTTTCGGCCGGGTTCGTCGTCATGGGTGTGATTCTCCTGTGGTCGCTGCTGCCCGGCCCGTCACAGCTGGCCGACGTCGGTCACGCGGACCACCGCGCGGCCCTCGGCGTCCGAGGCGGTGAGGTCGACCTCCGCGCTGATGCCCCAGTCGTGGTCGCCGTTCGGGTCGTGGAAGATCTGCCGGACCCGCCACAGGGCGTTGTCCGGCTCCTCCTCGATGAGCAGCAGCTTGGGGCCGCGGGCGTCGGGGCCGGTGCCGAGATCCTCGTACTCGTCCCAGTACTTGTCCATCGCCTCGCCCCAGGCGTCGGCGTCCCACCCGGACTCCCCGTCCATCTCGCCCAGTTCGCCGACCTGGTCGAGGGCGGCGAGCTCCACACGGCGGAACATGGCGTTGCGGACCAGGACGCGGAAGGCGCGGGCGTTGGCGGTGACCGGCTTGACCTCGTCGGCCTTCTCCTGGGCCTCCTCGGCGGTCATCTCCGCGGGGTTGGCGAGCTGCTCCCACTCGTCCAGCAGGCTGGAGTCGACCTGGCGCACCATCTCGCCCAGCCAGGCGATCAGGTCCTGGAGGTCCTCGGACTTGAGGTCGTCGGGGACGGTGTGGTCGAGGGCCTTGTAGGCGCTGGCGAGGTAGCGCAGCACGATGCCCTCGGTGCGGGCCAGCTCGTAGTGGGACACCAACTCGGTGAAGGACAGCGCCCGTTCGTACATGTCACGGATGACCGACTTCGGCGACAGCGGATGGTCGCCGACCCAGGGGTGGCTCTTGCGGTACGTGTTGTACGCGTGGAAGAGCAGTTCCTCCAGGGGCTTCGGGTACGTGATGTCCTGGAGGCGCTCCATGCGCTCCTCGTACTCGACCCCGTCCGCCTTCATCTGGGCCACGGCCTCGCCGCGCGCCTTGTTCTGCTGGGCGGCGAGGATCTGCCGCGGGTCGTCGAGTGTGGACTCCACGACGGACACCATGTCGAGCGCGTACGACGGCGACTCGGGGTCGAGCAGCTCGAAGGCGGCGAGGGCGAAGGTGGACAGCGGCTGGTTGAGGGCGAAGTCCTGCTGGAGGTCGACCGTGAGCCGGACGATGCGGCCCTCCGCGTCCGGCTGGTCGAGCTTCTCGACGATGCCGCCGTCCAGCAGCGAGCGGTAGATGGCGATGGCCCGGCGGATGTGCCGCAACTGCTGCTTGCGCGGCTCGTGGTTGTCCTCCAGCAGCCGGCGCATCGCCTCGAAGGCGTTGCCGGGGCGGGCGATCACCGACAGCAGCATCGTGTGCGTCACGCGGAACCGGGACGTCAGCGGCTCCGGCTCGGAGGCGATGAGCTTCTCGAAGGTCTGCTCCGACCACGCGACGAAACCCTCGGGGGCCTTCTTGCGGACGACCTTGCGGCGCTTCTTCGGGTCGTCGCCCGCCTTGGCGAGGGCCTTCTCGTTCTCGACGACGTGCTCGGGCGCCTGCGCGACGACGAAGCCCTCGGTGTCGTAACCGGCGCGCCCGGCCCGGCCCGCGATCTGGTGGAACTCCCGGGCCCGCAGGGTGCGTACACGAGTGCCGTCGTACTTGGTCAGGGCGGTGAACAGCACCGTGCGGATGGGGACGTTGACGCCGACACCGAGCGTGTCCGTGCCGCAGATGACCTTCAGCAGACCGGCCTGAGCGAGCTTCTCCACCAGGCGCCGGTACTTGGGCAGCATGCCGGCGTGGTGCACTCCGATGCCGTGCCGGACGTAACGGGAGAGGTTGCGGCCGAACTTGGTGGTGAAGCGGAAGTTGCCGATCAGCTCGGCGATCTGCTCCTTCTCCTCCTTCGAGCACATGTTGATGCTCATCAGCGCCTGCGCCCGCTCCACGGCCTGCGCCTGCGTGAAGTGCACGATGTATACGGGGGCCTGCCGGGCGGACAGCAGATCGGTGAGGGTCTCGGTGAGCGGGGTGTAGCGGTACTCGTAGGACAGCGGCACGGGGCGGGTCGCCGAGCGGACCACCGCCGTGGGGCGGCCGGTGCGGCGGGTGAGGTCCTTCTCGAAGAAGGAGACGTCCCCGAGCGTCGCCGACATCAGCACGAACTGCGCCTGCGGCAGCTCCAGGATCGGGATCTGCCAGGCCCAGCCGCGGTCGCCCTCGGCGTAGAAGTGGAACTCGTCCATCACGACCTGGCCGACGTCCGCGTCCTTGCCGTCGCGCAGCGCGATCGACGCGAGGACCTCGGCGGTGCAGCAGATGACGGGCGCGTCGGCGTTGACGGACGCGTCGCCGGTCAGCATGCCGACGTTCTCGGTGCCGAAGATCTTGCACAGTTCGAAGAACTTCTCCGACACCAGGGCCTTGATCGGCGCGGTGTAGAAGGTGACCTCGTCACGGGCGAGGGCCGCGAAGTGCGCGCCCGCCGCGATCATGCTCTTGCCGGAACCGGTGGGCGTCGACACGATCACGTTCGCGCCGGAGACCACCTCGATCAGCGCCTCCTCCTGGTGGGGGTAGAGCGTGAGACCCCGCTCGCCGGCCCACGACTCGAAGGCTTCGTACAGGGCGTCGGGGTCGGGGGTCCGCGGCAGCTGATCGATGAGGGTCACGCCCCCATCTTGCCTGGCCCGGTGCCCGATGCGGGAATCGGCTGCGGGCCCGAAGATCACGAACGCTACGCTGGGGCGCCGGCGGGACGTCAGCACGCCCGGTCAACTGGACAGCGGCACACGATGAATGGGGCGGGCAGCGGCCATGATGGGACCAGCACACTCACTGTCGGGAGCCGCCGCCTGGCTCGGCGTCGGCGCGGCCGCCGCGGCGGCCGGGCACCCGATGCCCTGGCCGGTCCTCCTCGTCGGCGCCCTGATCTGCGCCGGAGCCGCCCTGGCCCCGGACCTCGACCACAAGGCGGCCACCATCTCCCGGTCCTTCGGACCGCTGTCGCGCTGGCTGTGCGAGATCGTGGACAAGCTGTCGTACGCCGTCTACAAGGCCACCAAGAAGCAGGGTGACCCGCGCCGCTCCGGTGGGCACCGCACGCTGACGCACACCTGGCTGTGGGCGGTCCTGATCGGTGCGGGCACCTCGGTCGTGGCGATCACCAGTGACCGCTGGGGGGTGCTCGCGGTTCTCTTCGTGCACCTGGTCCTGGCCATCGAGGGCCTGCTGTGGCGGGCGGCGCGCGGCTCCAGCAGCGACGTCCTGGTGTGGCTGCTGGCCGCGACCACCGCGTGGATCCTCGCCGGTGTCCTGGACAAGCCGGGCAACGGCGCCGACTGGCTGTTCACGGCACCGGGCCAGGAGTACCTGTGGCTCGGCCTGCCGGTGGTGCTGGGCGCGATCGTGCACGACATCGGGGATGCGCTCACCGTGTCCGGCTGCCCGATCCTGTGGCCCATCCCGGTCGGCCGTAAGCGCTGGTACCCGGTCGGGCCGCCGAAGGCCATGCGGTTCCGGGCGGGCAGCTGGGTCGAGCTCAAGGTGCTGATGCCGGTGTTCATGCTGCTCGGCGGGGTGGGGTGCGCGGCGGCGCTCAACTTCATCTGAGCCCCGCCACCCGGGGCCCCGCACCGCAGGAGCCCCCCAGGAGCCTCAGCCGCCGCCGTAGCGTCGCTCGAACGCGGCGACCCGGCCCTCCGAGTCCACCGTGCGGGCCTTGCCCGTGTAGAAGGGGTGGCTCTCCGAGGAGATCTCCACGTCCACGACCGGGTAGGTCTCCCCGTCGTCCCACTCGATGGTCTGGTCGCTGGTCGCGGTGGACCGGGTGAGGAACGCATACCCGGCGGCACGGTCGCGGAAGACGACCGGGTGGTAGTCGGGCTGCTTGTCCTGCTGCATGGATGCTCCTCGAACGGCTCGGGCCGGTCCTGCGATCAGCCGGACAGGGTGTCCTCGTCGACGATGTGCACGGCGGCCTCCTCGGCCGACGCGGCGGCGCCGTCGATGCCCACGTCCATGGCGACCAGTGCCTCCTCGTCGTCCTCGTGGGCGCCCTCGTCGGGTGCCACGAGCCGGCCGGAGCGCGTGGCGCCGACCTCGTTGTCCAGGAGTTCCCCGTCGGTGCCCGCGCAGTCCCCTAGGCCGTCGCCGTCGGGAACGGCGGCATCCGGCAGCTCCTCGGACAGCCGCTGGTCCAGCGTCTCGCCCCGCTGCCGCTCGGCCGCCGTCACACCGAGGTGCTCGACGGCCCAGGGCCGTTCAGGAGGGGACCATCCCCGGTCCAGGGGATCCTCGACGCCGTCGTACTCCAGGGTGTCCTCGGCGTCGAGCAGCCCCGTGTCCTCCCTCTGCTCGTCCTGGTCCGGCTGGTAGACGTCGTCTCCCCAGCCGTCGGAGCTGTTCACGGGTACCTCCAGGGGGTGGGACGGGCCCGCTCTCACGGGGCCCGCGCCGGGCCGCCGCCGCACGGAGCACTGGCGCCGCCCGAACCACTGGTTCCCGGACGTTCCCCCGAGCCGGTGCCTGATTCCAGCCTTCCACCCCGGCTCGGGACCGCGCAACGCCAAGGACCCGGTGGCCCTCCCGGAGCGGGCTCCGCGCTCCTTCCGTCACTCATGGCACGACGCACGTGTGGGACGACGCACCCGTGGCTCGACTCAGCCGTGCCACGACCTCCACAGCGCCGCATACGGGCCGTCCGCCACGACCAGCTCGTCATGGCTGCCCAGCTCGCTGATCCGGCCGTTCTCGACGACGGCGATGACGTCCGCGTCGTGGGCCGTGTGCAGCCGGTGGGCGATGGCGACGACGGTGCGGCCGTCGAGAACCCGGGCCAGGGACCGTTCCAGGTTGCGGGCGGCGCGCGGGTCGAGCAGGGACGTCGCCTCGTCCAGGACCAGCGTGTGCGGGTCGGCCAGAACCAGGCGGGCCAGCGCGATCTGCTGGGCCTGGGCCGGGGTGAGCGTCAGACCGCCCGAGCCGACCTCGGTGTCCAGGCCGTCCTCCAGCGCGCGGGCCCAGCCGTCGGCGTCGACCGCGCCCAGCGCCGCCCACAGCTCGGCGTCGACGGAGCCGGTCCGAGCGAGCCGGAGGTTGTCGCGCAGGGAGCCCACGAAGACGTGGTGCTCCTGGTTGACCAGAGCCACATGCGAGCGGACGTGTTCGGCCGGCATCCGGGACAGCTCCGCCCCGCCCAGGCTGATCCGGCCGTCCCGGGGCGCGTAGATCCCGGCGAGCAGCCGGCCCAGCGTGGACTTGCCCGCGCCCGACGGGCCGACCAGGGCCAGCCGGGTGCCGGGGGCGACCTCCAGGGACACCTTGCGCAGGACGTCCACGCCCTCCAGGTAGCCGAAGTGCACGCGGTCGGCCCGCACCTGGCGTCCCTCGGGGGCCACCGACGGATCCCCGGCGTCCGGCTCGATGTCCCGGACCCCGACCAGCCGGGCCAGCGACACCTGGGCCACCTGGAGCTCGTCGTACCAGCGCAGGATCATGCCCACCGGGTCGACCAGCATCTGGGCGATCAGCGCGCCGGTGGTCAGCTGGCCGACGTCGATCCACCCGCGCAGGGCGAACACACCGCCGACCAGCAGGACCGAGGCGAGCACGGTCACGTGGGTGACGTTGATGACCGGGAAGAGCACCGACCGCAGCCAGAGGGTGTACCGCTCCCAGGCCGTCCACTCCCGGATCCGGCGCTCCGACAGCGCGACGCGGAGCTCCCCGAGGCGGTGGGCCTCGACGGTGCGCCCGGCGTCCACGGTCTCGGCGAGCGCGGCGGCCACGGCGGCGTACCCGGCGGCCTCGGAACGGTAGGCCGAGGGCGCCCGCCGGAAGTACCAGCGGCAGCCGGCGATCAGCAGCGGCAGGGCGAGCAGCACGGCCAGCGCCAGCGGCGGCGCGGTGATCACCAGGCCGCCCATCAGCAGGACCACCCACACCACACCGATCGACAGCTGCGGCACGGCCTCGCGCATGGCGTTGCCGAGCCGGTCGATGTCCGTGGTGATGCGGGACAGCAGGTCGCCGGTCCCGGCCCGCTCCAGCACCCCGGGCGGCAGCCCGACCGACCGGACGAGGAAGTCCTCGCGCAGGTCGGCGAGCATCCGCTCGCCCAGCATCGCGCCGCGCAGCCGCACCTGCCGGACGAACACGGCCTGCACGGCCAGTGCGGCCACGAAGAACCCGGCGGTCAGCTCCAGCCGCAGGTCCCGGGCCCCGGCCGAGACCCGCTCCACCAGTCCGCCCAGCAGCCAGGGACCGGCCATCGAGGCGATCACGGCGACCGTGTTCACGGCGACCAGCAGCAGGAACGCCCGCCGGTGCCGGCGCAGCAGTTCGGCCACGTAGGCGCGCACGGTCTCGGGGGCGCCGACCGGCAGGGTGTTCGCCGTCGTCGGGGCCGCCGGGTCGTACGCCGGTGGCGCGACGCCGATCATGCCTTCTCCTCGATCTCTTCCAGTTCCTGCAGTACGTCGTTCAGGGCGACGGAGCCGCCCAGTGCGGCCTCTTCGTCCGTCTCACGCGTGACCACCGCCCGGTAACGGGGCTCGGTACGCACCAGTTCGCGGTGGGCGCCGACCGCCACGGCCTCGCCGTCGTGCAGGAACACGACCCGGTCGGCGCGGTCCAGCAGCAGCGGGGATGAGGTGAACACCACGGTCGTGCGCCCCGCGCGCAACTCCCGTACGCCCTGCGCGATCCGTGCCTCGGTGTGCGAGTCGACGGCCGAGGTCGGCTCGTCCAGGACGAGCGCCTCCGGGTCCGTGATCAGCGACCGGGCGAGCGCGAGCCGCTGGCGCTGACCGCCGGACAGCGACCGGCCGCGTTCGGTGATCCGGGCGTCCATCGGGTCGGCCGCGTCCAGCGAGCCCTGCACCAGCGCCGCCAGCACGTCGTCGCACTGCGCGGCGGCCAGCGCCTCCCGGGGCCGGACGGCGCCCGACGCGGGGACGTCGAGGAGCTCGCGCAGCGTCCCGGACAGCAGCACCGGGTCCTTGTCCTGGACGAGGACGGCCGTACGGGCGCTGTCCAGCGGGAGTTCGTCGAGGGGCACCCCGCCCAGCAGCACCGAGGTGCCCGGCCGGGACGGGTGTCCGCCCAGCCGCTCGGCCAGCAGACCCGCCGCGTCCGGGTCACCGCACACCACGGCCGTGAGCCGGCCGGCGGGTGCGAGGAGCCCGGTCCGCGGGTCGTACAGGTCACCCGAGGGGACCTCACCCGCGCGCGATCCCGCGGTGTCGGTAGGCCGCTCCAGCGACAGCACTCCCGCGGCCCGTTTGGCGGAGGGCCTGGAGAAGGAGTACGCCATGGCGATCTCCTCGAAGTGCCGCAGCGGGTAGGTGAGGACCATGACCGAGCTGTAGACGGTGACCAGTTCGCCGACGGTGATCCGGCCCTCGCGCGCCAGCCCCACCCCGTGCCAGACGACGGCGATGAGCAGCAGTCCCGGCAGCAGGACCTGGATCGCGGAGATCAGGGACCACATCCGGGCGCTGCGCACGGCCGCGTGACGTACCTCCTGGGAGGCGCTGCGGTAGCGGTCGAGGAACAGTTCCTCACCGCCGATGCCGCGCAGCACGCGCAGACCGGCGACGGTGTCCGAGGCCAGTTCGGTGGCGCGTCCGGCCTTCTCGCGCTGGGTGTCGGCGCGTCGGGTGGCGCGGGGCAGGAGCGGCAGTACGGCGAGCGCCAGCGCGGGCAGCCCGACGGCGACGACGACGCCGAGCGCCGGCTGGTAGACGAGCAGGCCGACGCAGACGAGCACGATGGTGACCAGGGCCGCGGTGAAGCGGGACAGGGCCTCCACGAACCAGCCGATCTTCTCGACGTCGCCCGTCGACACCGCCACCACTTCACCGGCCGCGACCCGCCGGGTCAGCGCCGAGCCCAGATGGGCGGCCTTGCGGGCGAGCAGTTGCTGGACGCGGGCGGCCGCGGTGATCCAGTTGGTGATCGCGGTGCGGTGCAGGAAGGTGTCACCGACCGCGTTGCCGGCGCAGGCCAGTGCCAGCAGGCCGCCCGCCAGGGCGAGCCGGGAGCCGGAGCGGTCGACGACGGCCTGCACCGCGACCCCCACACAGAACGGCAGGGCGGCGACGGAGGCGAAGTGCAGCAGCCCCCAGCTCAGCGACTTGAGCTGTCCGCCCAGCTGGTTCCGGAAGAGCCACCACAGGAATCGAGGGCCCGAACGCGCGTCCGGGACGCCCGGGTCGGGATACGGAAGGTCTTGAATCTGCATGACGTCCCAGTGGCTCGTGTCAGGGGGCGAAGGGGTGGGAGGCGGCGGGTCGGCAGGGGAGTGGGGCGGCAAGCCGACGACGGCAGCAAACCGTGACAGGTTCGCGTTGCGACGCGGCCGGAGGCAAACGGTTTTCCCTCCGCCGCAAGGAACCGGCCGCCCGCCGCCCGCAACCGGCCGGCAGCCGGGCGCAAACCGGCCGTCCAGCGTGCGCAATCGGCAGGCAGCCGGGCAGAATCCGGCCGTCCCGCGCCCGCAACCGGCCGACGGCCGGGCGCGAACCGGCCGTCCTGCCCGCACGGCACGCCGTCGTGCGTGCGACCTCAACCTGCCGTCACGCTGGGCGCGGTGCGACCATGGAGCGATGCACAGTGGTGGCGTACGACGAGCGGTGGCCGCGACGGCGGTCCTCGCCTCTTTCCTGACGGCTCTGTCCGCCTGCGGCGGCGCGGAGGGCGGTGGCGGGACGGACGCCGCGCGCCCGGCGGCCCGCACCCACGCGGCCACGGCCGACCCGACCCGCATCCCCGGCGTCGGCTACGGGCTCCAGCGGCGGATCCCGACCGGCTCCCGCCAGGTCGTCGCGGTCTACGGCGAGGGGAAGGACTCCGCCGACTCCACGGTCGTTCTGTACACCAGGCACGGCTCGGTCTGGCAGCGGGAGCGCGGCTGGGCCGGGCACAACGGCAAGAAGGGCTGGACCACCGACCACCACGAGGACGACGACCGCAGCCCCGTGGGCGTGTTCACCCTCAGCGACGCCGGCGGCGTGCTGCCGGACCCGGGCTCCGCGCTCCCGTACACCCGCTCCGCCGCCTTCGCCGCCCCGCGCTGGTGGGCCAAGTCGCACTGGCACGACTTCGACTACGTCATCGCCATCGACTACAACCGCGTCAAGGGCACCCCGCCGAACGACCAGACCCGCCCCGAGGGCGAGAAGAAAGGTGGCGGGATCTGGCTGCACATGGACCACGGGAGCGGCACGTCGGCCTGTGTCAGCGTGTCCGAGTCGGCGATGAGGTACCTGCTGCGCACGCTCGACCCGCGACAGCGTCCCGTGGTGGTGATGGGGGACAGGGCGGACCTGGCGGTCTAGGCTCTGTCGTTCGGATCAAGGCGCACCAGCCCTCGCTCACCGGCACTGGACAGCACCGTCGCTTTCCTGCGGCCTGATCCGAACGACAGCCCCCGGTCGTCATTGCGCGGTTGGCCGACTCCCCGTAGAACTCCGCCCATGAAGAGACGGATCGTCATGTCCATGCTCGCCGGGGCGGCCCTCCTGGCGGGCATCCTCCTCGGGACCGGCCCGGCCGGTGCGGTGGACGGCCCGGCCCGGGCGGCCGGCGTCCCCGCCGAGTTCGGCACCGACTGGCACGACCCGGTCACGGCCGCCCCGCCGGTGGAGAAGCCCGCCGGAAAGTCCTGCGAAGTCACCCTCGCCCGGGCGCAGTTCCGCGACTTCACCCCCTACCGAGGCACCTACACCCCGCCCGGCGGTTGCGGCGGCCGATGGAGCAAGGTGGTGCTGCGGCTCGACGGCAAGGTCAAGGGCCGTCAGTACGACCGGCTCGGCCATCTCCGCGTCGGCGGCGTCGAGATCTTCCGGACGTCGACACCGCAGCCGTCGCCGGACGGCATCGAGTGGTCCGTGGAGAAGGACGTCACGCGTTACAGCGACACCTTCCGCACGAGCCGGGACGTTGAGATGCTCATCGGGAACGTCGTCGACGACACCTACACGGGCGTCCTCGACGTCGAGGTCACGCTGACGTTCTACCCGGGCCGTCCCGACGGCGCGAGCCCCGACCGGGTCCTCACCCTCGACGGCGACTCGGCCCTCGCCACCCCGCGCAACAGCGAGCGGATCCTCGCCGAGGTGTACGCGACCGGGTCCGGCGGCGGTTGTGAGGAGTACTGGTACCTCACGGTGCCCGAACCGGCGCCGTACTCCTGCAAGGCCGGCCGAGGCCCCTACCGTGAGGTGCAGATCAGCGTCGACGGCCGGTTGGCCGGCATCGCCACCCCGTTCCCGACAGTATGGACGGGTGGCTGGTCCAACCCGTTCCTCTGGTACGTGACCCCGGGCCCGCGCGCCTTCGACGTCAAGCCCATCACCTACGACCTCACCCCCTTCGCCGGGGTCCTCAACGACGGCCGACGGCACCGCGTCGAGGTCACGGTGACCGGCGTGCCCGAGGGGCGGAGCGGCTGGAGCACGCCCGTGAACGTCCTGGTCTGGCAGGACGAGCAGCGCGAGCGGATCACCGGCAAGCTCACCGTGCACAAGGCGGGTGACCTCACCGACTCGTCGGTGTACACGCCCGGTTCGGAGCACGTGGTGGCCGCCGAGGGCGCGCATGGGCTCACCGTCGGCGGTTACGTCGACACCTCCCGCGGTCGCGTGCGGACCACCGTCACCCGCTCGCTGACCGGCACCTCCACACACCGTTGGACCGACGGTGAGACGCGTGACGCCCTCGAAGCCACCTGGACGGACGACGAGACGGTGACCGTCGACGGCCTCACCACGCGCACTCACCGGGCCTACGCGATGGACGGCACGACCAGCCTGGGAGCGGGCGACCGGCTGCGCACCGTGCTGGCCCTCGGCGACCGCGCCACGGTCGTCGGAACTCACGGAGGGCGGCCCACCACCTGGTCACGGCTCGACCACTCGTACACCGGCGACGCGACCTACACGGCGAACGTGCCGCGCGACCAGCGCCACGCGGTCGGCACCACCAGTGAGCGCTACCGCCTGTACGGCCCGGGCAGTTGCCATGACCGCACCCTGTCGACGGCACAGGGGGTGCTCACGGAGGACCGCAGCCGGTGCTGAGGTGACCAGGGGGGTGCGTGTGACGTGCGCCACTCATGACGCTTTTACTTGGCGGAAACGTTGCGGTCTTGTGCGCGATCAAGACAGCCTTCAGGGTGGCCGGTAACGGAATTGATATTCCGCATCGCAGAAGCCCCCTCCGGCTTCTGTGCGTCCCGTCCCCCTAGGAGGCTTCGTGCCGCCGACCGTACCGTCCCTCCCGCGACGCGTCGCACGCACTCTACGCACCTCGCTCTTCGCGCAGGTTTCCTGCGCGCTCGTCCTCGGAATCGTCGTCGGAAAGCTGTGGCCCGACACGGCCACGGCTCTCCAGCCGCTCGGCGACGGTTTCACCCGGCTCATCAAGACCGTGATCTCGCCGCTGGTGTTCTGCGTGGTCGTCGTCGGCATCGCCAAGGCCGGTGACCTGAAGGCCTTCGGCCGAATCGGGGTCAAGGCCCTCGTCTGGTTCGAGATCGCCTCCACGGCCGCGCTGGTCATCGGCCTCGTCGCGGCCAACGTCGTGGGCCCGGGCAGGGGCATGAACGTCGATCCCTCCTCGCTCGACGCCGCGGCGGTCGACGAGACGACGGGCGGCGGCCATCTGCCGACGACGACCGAGTTCGTGCTGAACGCCCTGCCGCAGAGCTTCGTCGGCGCCTTCGCCGAGAACGAGTTGCTCCAAGTCCTCATCCTGGCCTGCCTGGTGGGCGCCGCCCTGCTGCACCTCGGGCACACCAAGGTGCCGAAGATCCTGCCCGCGATCGAGCAGGCCCAGGAGATCATCTTCGCCGTGGTCGGCTTCATCATGCGGCTGGCCCCGCTCGCGGTGTTCGGCGCGATGGCCCACCTGGTCGGCAACTACGGCCTGGGCGTGATGAAGACGTACGGCAAGCTCATCGTGCTCTGCTACGTGGCCGCGGCGCTGTTCCTCGCGCTGCTCGGCGTCGCCCTGAAGGCCGTCACCGGGCTCAGCCTCTGGAAGTTCCTGCGTTACATCCGCGAGGAGATGCTGCTCGCGCTCGGCACCGCGTCCACCGAGTCGGTCATGCCGCGTGTGATGCAGAAGCTGCGCCGGGCCGGTGCCCGCGACGACGCCGTGGGTCTGGTCCTCCCCACCGGCTACTCCTTCAACCTCGACGGCGCCTCCCTCTACCTGTCCATCGGCACGCTGTTCATCGCCCAGGCCGTGGGTGTGGACCTCAGCCTCGGCCAGCAGGTCACCGTCGTGCTGGTGCTGATGCTGACCAGCAAGGGCATGGCGGGCATCCCGGGTTCGGCGTTCCTCGCCCTGTCCGCCACCGCCTCGTCCCTCGGGGCGATTCCCGCCGGCGCCGTCGCGCTGCTGCTCGGTGTGGACCGCATCATGGACTCGATGCGCGTGGTCACGAACCTGCTCGGCAACTGCGTGGCCGTCTTCGCAGTGTCCCGTTGGGAGGGGGCCCTGGGTATCGACCGGGCCAAGCGGACCCTCGACGGGGAGGACGTCTCGCCGCCGCACGGCGGTACAGAGAAGAGGGACGGTGAACTGAAGGCAGCCGACGGCGAGTTCGACGCCGGGTCCTTCGCGTCGGCCGTCCCGGCGCAGAAGCCCAAGGGACTCGAAGAGCTCAAGGAGCCCGCGCCCGAGTCCGGTTGAGGAATCGGCGCATGCGGGCCGTGGCTCTCGCACCCACAGGAGGGCGACGGTCACGGCCCGCTTCGTGTCCCGGCCCGTCAGCAGGGTCGCGCAGGGTCTCCGTCGATCAATGTGTTCAACAAGCCGCCCAGCGCCTCGCGCTGATCCTCCGTCAGTGGAGCGAGGATCTCCTCCGCGGCCGACCTGCGTGCCGCCCGCAGCTCGCGCAGGGCGCCCCGGCCGTCGTCCGTCAGCTCGATGCGGATCACCCGCCGGTTCGCCGGGTCCGGGACCCGGCGCACCTTGCCGCTCGCCTCCAGACCGTCGACCAGGGTCGTCACGGCACGTGGCACCACCTCGAGGCGCTCCGCCAGATCAGCCATGCGCGGCGGCGAACCCCAGTGCGCGAGTGTGCGCAGCAGCCGGGACTGGGCCGGGGTGATGCCCAGCTCGCGGTGCTCCAGATGCCGCTTCTGGATGCGGTGCACCCTGCGGGTGAGCCGCAGCAACTGCTCGGCGAGCAGACCGTCGGGGTCGGGCATGGTCATGCGGGAACAATATCAGGATGCCGTTCATTGTGAGTATAGGTAACAATGAGCTGTGATCCGATCCGCCGCATCCCTCGTAGGAGCCCATGCATCCCGACCGTGAAGCCCCCTGGACCCCGCCGGCCGACTCGAAGGAGCAGCCCCGGCAGGTCCGCCGCATCCTCGGCCTCTTCCGCCCTTACCGGGGCCGTCTCGCGATCGTCGGCCTGCTGGTCGGCGCCGCGTCCCTGGTCTCGGTCGCCACGCCCTTCCTGCTGAAGGAGATCCTCGACGTCGCGATCCCCGAGGGGCGCACGGGGCTGCTGAGCCTGCTCGCCCTCGGCATGATCCTCAGCGCGGTCCTCACCAGTGTCTTCGGGGTCCTGCAGACCCTGATCTCGACGACGGTCGGCCAGCGCGTCATGCACGACCTGCGTACCGCCGTCTACGGCCGGCTCCAGCGCATGTCCCTCGCCTTCTTCACGCGCACGCGCACGGGCGAGGTGCAGTCCCGCATCGCCAACGACATCGGCGGCATGCAGGCCACCGTCACCTCCACTGCGACCTCGCTGGTCTCCAACGTCACCAGCGTGGTCGCCACGATCGTCGCGATGATCGCCCTCGACTGGCGCCTGACGGTCGTCTCGCTGCTGTTGCTGCCGGTGTTCGTGTGGATCAGCCGCCGCGTCGGCAACGAACGCCGCAAGATCACCACCCAGCGCCAGAAGCAGATGGCCGCCATGGCCGCCACCGTCACCGAGTCGCTCTCCGTCAGCGGCATCCTGCTCGGCCGCACGATGGGCCGCTCGGACTCGCTGACCAGATCCTTCGCCGAGGAGTCCGAGGAACTCGTCGACCTGGAAGTCCGGTCGAACATGGCCGGGCGATGGCGCATGGCCGTCATCACCATCGTCATGGCCGCCCTGCCCGCGGTCATCTACTGGACCGCCGGCATGGCCCTCCAGCTGGGCGGTCCCGCGGTCTCCATCGGCACGATCGTCGCCTTCGTCTCGCTTCAGCAGGGCCTGTTCCGCCCGGCCGTGAGCCTGCTCTCGACGGGGGTGCAGATCCAGACCTCGCTCGCCCTCTTCCAGCGCATCTTCGAGTACCTCGACCTGCCGATCGACATCACCGAACGCCCCGACCCGGTGCGCCTCGACCGTATCAAGGGCGAGGTCCGCTTCGAGAACGTCTCCTTCGGCTACGACGGCAAGGACGGCCCGGTCCTGGACGGCATCGACCTCACCGTCCCGGCGGGCAGCAGCCTCGCCCTCGTCGGCTCCACCGGCGCCGGCAAGTCCACGCTCGGCTATCTGGTGCCCCGGCTCTACGACGTCACCGGCGGCCGCGTCACCCTCGACGGGACCGACGTCCGCGACCTGGACTTCGACACCCTGGCACGCGCGGTCGGCGTCGTCTCGCAGGAGACCTACCTCTTCCACGCCTCGGTCGCCGACAACCTGCGCTTCGCCAAGCCCGACGCCACCGAGGAGGAGCTCCACCAGGCGGCGAAGGCGGCGCAGATCCACGACCACATCGCGGCCCTGCCCGACGGCTACGACACCGTCGTCGGCGAACGGGGGCACCGCTTCTCCGGGGGTGAGAAGCAGCGACTGGCCATCGCCCGCACCATCCTGCGCGACCCTCCGGTCCTCATCCTCGACGAGGCCACCAGCGCGCTGGACACCCGGACCGAGGCCGCCGTCCAGGAAGCCATCGACGCCCTGTCGGCCAACCGCACCACCCTCACCATCGCCCACCGGCTGTCGACGGTGCGGGCGGCCGACCAGATCGTGGTCCTCGACTCCGGCCGCGCGGTCGAACGCGGCACGCACGAGGAGCTCCTGGAGGAGGGCGGCCGGTACGCGGCGCTGGTACGCCGGGACGCCCAACTGGAACCGACAAGATGAAAATATGCCGGGTTTATGACGATATGCGGGTTACCGTGCCCGCATGCAGAACAACACTCCGCCACGGAGCGCGATTCGACTGACGCGCCGGGGCCGCATCGTCCTCGTCGCGACCGGAGCCGTCGTGGTCGGTACCGCCGTGGCGGTGCCGCTGCTGACCCTGGGTAGCGAGGGAGAGAGCCGGCCCACGACCCTGGCCATCCCCGAGGGATGGCGCGCGAGCCAGGTGTACGCGGCCATCGACAAAGCCCTGGCCCTGCCCGCCGGCAGTACGAAGAAGTCCTTGGACAAGGCCGCGCTGAAACTTCCGAACGACGCCGAGGGCAATCCGGAGGGCTACCTCTTCCCGGCCACGTATCCGCTCCAGGAGAAGGCCACGCCGGAGAAGCTCCTGGCGACGATGGTCGACACCGCGAACCAGAAGTTCAACGGCGCGCCCATCGCCGCCGGGGCGCAGCGCAACGCCATGAACGTGTACCAGGCCGTCACCATCGCGAGCATCGTCCAGGCGGAGGCGGCCACCAGGGCCGACATGGGCAAGGTGGCCCGGGTCATCTTCAACCGCCTGGAACGCGGCATGCCCCTGCAGATGGACTCCACCATCAACTACGCCCTCAACCGCTCCACCCTCCGCACGACGGAGAGCGACACCAGGATCGACAGCCCCTACAACTCGTACCAGCGCATGGGCCTGCCGCCCACGCCGATCGACAGCCCGGGCGAGGAGGCCATGCGCGCGGCCGTCAATCCGCCCGCGGGCGACTGGCTGTACTTCGTCACGGTCCGGCCGGGCGACACCCGCTTCACGGCGGACTACCGGGAACACCAGCGCAACGTCGCCGAGTTCAACGCCCACAGCAAGAAGAGCGGGGCACCGGCCGCCGGGTGACTGCCCTGTGTCCCCGCCCGGGTCACGCCGCGGCCGGCTCCCGCTCCAGCAGTCGCCTGATGTCCCGTACGGCCGCGCGTCCGGCCCGGTTGGCTCCGATGGTGCTGGCCGAAGGGCCGTAGCCGACGAGGTGGACGCGGGGGTCGGCTGCCGCGTGTGTGCCGTCCATACGGATGCCGCCGCCGGGGGCGCGCAGCCGGAGCGGGGCGAGGTGGTCGATGGCGGCGCGGAAGCCGGTGGCCCAGAGGATGACGTCGGCTTCGATGTGACGCCCGTCGGCCCACTCCACACCGGTGGGCGTGATCCGGTCGAACATCGGCTGCCGGTCGAGTACCCCGTCCTCGATGCCCTGCCGGATCGCGTCGTTGAGCGGCAGCCCGGTGACCGAGACGACACTGCGGGGCGGCAGGCCCTGCCGTACCCGTTCCTCGACGAGCGCGACCGCCGCACGGCCCGCCTCCTCGTCGAAGGGTCCCTCGCGGAAGACGGGCGGGCGCCGCGTCACCCAGGTCGTGGCCGCCGCGTACGAGGCGATCTCCAGCAGATGCTGGGTCCCCGAGGCGCCGCCGCCCACTACCACGACCCGCTGCCCGGCGAGCTCCTCGGGCCCGCGGTACTGCGCCGTGTGCAACTGCCGCCCCCTGAACGTCTCCTGGCCCGGATAGCGTGGCCAGAACGGCCGGTCCCAGGTACCGGTCGCGTTGATCAGCGCCCGTGTCGACCACACGCCGTCCGTGGTCTGAACGAGCAGGCGCCCGCCGGGCCCCTCGCGCACGGCCCGCACGTCCACCGGGCGCCTGACCCGCAGGTCGAAGGTGCGCTCGTAGCGGTCGAAGTACTCGCCGATCACCTCGGCGGACGGCCGCCGCGGGTCCGCGTCCGTGAGTTCCATGCCCGGCAGCGCGTGCATCCCGTGCACCTTGCCGTACGTCAGCGACGGCCAGCGGAACTGCCAGGCGCCGCCCGGGCCGGGGGAGTGGTCCAGCACCACGAAGTCGCGGTCCGGCTCGAAACCCGATCGCCGCAGGTGATAGGCGGCCGCCAGACCTGCCTGGCCCGCGCCTGTGACGACCACGTCGACCTCGCGCATGTTGTTCACATTTCCACTAACCGCTGCGGAGCCGTGGATCTTCCCGGCGTGGATCTTCCCGTCCGGGCGGTGGCGTGGCCCTTCACGGTCACCGCGCTGCCGGCACGCGTGGACGACGGCAGGAGGCGCGCCGAACCGGAGTCCGGCACGGAGCGGCCCGGCGCGTGCGTCAGGATGGGGGCATGTCAGATGTCTTCACCACCCGAGTCCTGAACGTCAGCACCGGTACCGCGGAGCGGGTCCTCGACATCACCGGCGACTGTGAGTCCTTCCTGCGTGAGGCGGCCGCCGGCCGTGACGGCCTCCTCAACGTCTTCGTTCCGCACGCGACGGCCGGCATCGCCGTCCTGGAGACCGGCGCGGGCAGCGACGACGACCTTCTGGCCGCCCTGCACACCCTGCTGCCCGCCGACGACCGCTGGCAGCACCGCCACGGCAGCCCGGGTCACGGCCGCGACCACGTGCTGCCAGCCATCGTCCCGCCGCACGCCACCCTGCCCGTGCTGGGCGGCCGGCTGGAGCTCGGCACCTGGCAGTCGGTGTGCCTGGTGGACACCAACAAGGACAACCCGGAACGCAAGGTGCGCCTGAGTTTCCTGGGGTGAGCACGGCTGCGCCCCGCCCGGCCTCCGGCCGAGGGCCCCGTTCGCCCCGGCCGGCCTCCGGCGCCGGCCCCGTATGCCCCGGCGCGCCGTGACGCCCGACCATAATGCCCGTATTCTCATCAATGCCAGATTCTCTTCCCGAGCTGCGGATTTCCGCGGGCGCAAGTGAGGCGAAGCGTGGTTCGGTCCGGCGAGGAACCCAGGCCGGCGGGGCGTGCGACGGATGGCACGGGACCCGCCAGTCTGCGTGAGCTCTTCCTCCAGGGCGAGCCCGTAGAGACGGGCGTGCGGACGTCCATCCTGAACTCGTGGCAGCGCTGCCGGTCCCTGGGGTTGTCGCCGGACACCTTCGACCTCCCCTATCGGGAGGACTTCGACCCGGGCGGACGTATTGTCCGGGCCGCCGTGCCGGTGCTCGACCGGCTGCAGGCCACGTTCGCCGGCAGCCCGGTCAACATCTCGGTCGCCGACGCCAACGGGACGGTCCTGCTGCGCCGCTTCGCGGACCCGGCGATGACCCGGAGCCTCCCGGACCTCCAGATCGTCCCGGGATTCGTGTTCGCCGAGCAGGTCGCAGGCACCAACGGCATCGGGCTCGCCCTGACGGAACGGCAGCTCATCCGGGTCCACGGCGCCGAGCACTTCGCCGAGCGCGCACAGCGGAACGCCTGTGTCGCGATGCCCGTGAGGGACCCGCTCAGCGGCCGCATCGAAGGTGTCCTGTGCCTCGGATATCCACCCACCTTCGAACGGCCCGCGCTGGGGGTCGCCATCCGCCGGGCCGCCGAGGGCATCGAGCGGCGGCTCCTCGGGCAGAGTTCCGCGCGCGAACGGGCCCTGCTTCGGACGTACCTTGCCGCCGGAGCCGGGGACGCCCGTCCGCGTCGTGGCGTGGCGTTGGACGCCCTGGCGGACGTATTCCATCCCCGTGACCAGGCGATCCTCCAGGAGCGGGCCGCCGAGCTGATCGCCGGCGCGCAGCGCGGTGCCATCGAGGTGACCCTGCCCGACGGCCGGCGGGTGACGCTGGTGAGCCGCCCGGTGACGAGCGGCTCCGGTGTGCGGGGCATCGCCATCGAGGTTGTGCTGCCCGGCTTGCCCACGGGGGAGCCGCTCGTCATACCGCATCAGACGGACGACCTGTCCGGCCTCACCGCCCCCACGGTCCCGCTGTCCGCCGCGCGCCCGGCGCTCACCCTGCCGCCCGGGCGACTCGACACCGCCCCCGCCCCGACCGTGACGGCCGAGGGAGAGGGTGCGGCGGCGGGGCCCGGCGAAGCGGACGGGCAGGGTCTCGCCGAGCCCGGTGCCGCCGTCACGGGCGTCGAGGCCCGGAGCGGTCCCGAGCCCGGCGGAGCCCGCGCGGGCAGTGGAGGCGGGCGCGCCGCGGGCGGGCGGTCCGAGGAGGCCGGTGCGGCCCGGGGGCTGGTGATGCTCGGAGAGCCGCAGGTCGGGGCCTACGCCCTGGCGGCCCGTCGGCGCCTGGAGCTGCTGTCCGAGGCCAGCACCCGCATCGGTACCACCCTGGACGTGCGCCGCACCGCTGAGGAACTGGCGGAGACCGCGGTCCCCGGACTGGCCGACTTCGTCACCATCGACCTGCCCGACGCCGTGCTGCGCGGCGAGGAGCCCGCCGACCCGCTCGCCGATCTGCGCCGCACGGTGGTCCACGGCATCCGTGAGGATCTGCCCTTCACTCCGCCCGGCAAGCGCATCGACTTCGGCCCCGCCACGCCCCATCTGCGCTGCCTCGGCAGCCGCGAGGCCGTGCTGGAACCGGACCTGAAGGCCGCCGCGGGCTGGCTCGCCCAGGACCCCGAGCCGACCGCCCGCCTGCTGGCCCACGTCCACTCCCTCATCGCGGTGCCCCTGCTCGCCCGCGGTGTCGTCCTGGGCGTCGCCACCTTCTACCGCTCGGGCGGCACCTTCGGCGACGACGACCGCTCCCTGGCCCAGGAACTCGCCTCCCGTGCGGCCCTGTCCATCGACAACGCCCGGCGCTACACCCACGAACGCACCATGGTCCTGGCCCTCCAGCGCCGGCTCCTCCCGCACGGTCTGCCCGACCAGGACGCCGTCGAGGTCGCCCACCGCTACCTGCCCGCCGAGGCCGACGTGGGCGGCGACTGGTACGACGTCATCCCCCTGCCCGGCGCGCGCGTCGGTCTCCTCGTCGGTGACGTCGTCGGCCACGGCATGCTCTCCGCGGCCACCATGGGCCGGCTGCGCACCGCCGCCCGCAGCTTCGCCGAGCTGGACTTCCCGCCGGACGAGGTCCTTACCCATCTGGACAACCTCGTGGGCCGCCTCGACCGGGAGGACCCCGACGGCAAGGGCGTCGGCGTCATCGGTGCGACCTGCCTCTACGCCATCTACGACCCGGCGGAGCAGCGGTGCCTGATGGCACGCGCCGGTCATCCGCCGCCCGCGCTCGTCCGCCCCGACGGCGCCGTCACCTATCCCGACCTGCCGGCCGGGCCGCCGCTCGGGCTCGGGGGCCTGCCCTTCGACGCCGTCGAGGTCGACCTTCCCGAGGGCAGCCAGCTCGTGCTGTACACCGACGGGCTCATCGAGGACCGGCACCGTGACGTCGACGTGGTCCTGGAGCAGTTGCGCGAGGCCCTGGCCCATCCCGAGCGCGCCCCGGAGGAGACCTGCCGGGCCGTCCTGGACACCGTGGCGCCCGCGCATCCGCACGACGACATCGCCCTGCTCGTCGCCCGCGTCCACGCCGCGAACCCCGGCCGCATCGCCACCTGGGAGCTGTCCGCCGACCCGGCGCTGGTCGGCGAGGTGCGGGCGTCCGCCGTGCGGTGGCTGTCCGGCTGGGGGCTCGACGAGACCGCGTTCGCCGCGGAGCTGATCCTCAGCGAGCTGATCACCAACGCGGTCCGGCACGGCGCCGAGCCCATCCGGGTGCGGCTCCTCTACGGCCGGACCCTGATCTGCGAGGTCTCCGACGCCAGCAACACCGCACCGCACCTGCGCCGTGCGGCCAGTACGGACGAGGGCGGGCGCGGCCTGTTCCTGGTCGCCCAGCTGTCGCAGAGCTGGGGCACCCGCTACTTGCCCGAGGGCAAGGTGATCTGGGCCGAGTGCGGGCTCGACGCGGCGTGAGACGAGTCCCAGCCAGGTGACCGGGAGGCCCTTCCCCTCGGTGCCGCAGCGGGCTGGTGCCGCAACAGGCCGAGAAATGCCTGAAATGCTGTAATTTGATCGCGTGCGCGACGTTCCCGACCCGCCCCCGGAGACGGCTTCGGCCTTCGGGCCGCAACCCCTGGTCCGGATCCGCGGACTGAGTAAACGGTTCGGCGGTACCGTCGCGCTGGCCGGAGCCGACCTCGACGTCCACCCCGGCAGCGTCCTGGCCCTCCTCGGGCCCAACGGGGCGGGGAAGTCCACACTCATCAAGATCCTCGCCGGAGTCCACCACGCCGAAGCGGGGCAGGTCACCGTCGCCGGGGAGCCCCTCGGCAGCCCCGCCGCCACCCGGGCCATGTCGTTCATCCACCAGGACCTCGGTCTCGTGGAGTGGATGACGGTCGCCGAGAACATCGCCCTGACCAACGGGTACGGCCGCCGGTCGGGGCTGATCTCCTGGCGGCGCACCCGCGCGCGCTGCGTAGCGGCCCTGCGCGTCGTCGCCGCGCACCTCGATCCCGGCACGCCGGTTTCCGACCTCTCACCCGCCGACCGCTCCCTGGTGGCGATCGCCCGGGCCCTGGCGGCACACGCACGGCTCATCGTCCTCGACGAGCCGACCGCCCGCCTGCCCGCCGCGGACTGCGCCCGGCTCTTCCGCGTCCTGCACGACCTGCGCGATGGCGGACACGCGATCCTCTACGTCAGTCACCGCCTCGACGAGGTCTACCGCGTCGCCGACACCTTCGCCGTCCTGCGCGACGGCCGGCTCGTCAGCCACGGCCGGCTCGCCGGACACAGCCCCGAGCGACTGGTCCGCGACATCGTCGGCGAGACGGAAGAACCGGCCGCCCACCGGCCCACTGTGACGGCGGACCGCGCAGCCCCCGTCCTGACCCTCGACGGCGTGCGCACCGCCCGGGCCGGGCCCGTGAGCCTCGAACTCGCCGCCGGGGAAGTCCTCGGGCTGGTCGGCCTGTCCGACGCCGGACACATGGACCTCGGCCGCGCCCTCGCCGGCGCCCGCCCGCTCCTGGAGGGACGGGCCGTGCTGCACGGGCGGCCGTACCGGCCCCGCACCGTCGCGGAGGCCGTCGGCCGCGGAGCCGGTCTGGTGCCGGGCGACCGGCTGCGTGAGGGCTGCCTCGCCGAGCTGACCGTACGGGAGAACCTCCTGGCCAACCCGCGAGCGGGAGGCGGATCCGCGCCGCGCTGGATCGGGCCCCGTGGCGAACGCGCCCGGGCCGCCGCCCTGCTCGACCGCTTCTCGGTGCGCCCCCGCGACACCGAGACACCCCTCGCCACCCTGTCCGGCGGCAACCAGCAGAAGGTCGTGCTCGGCCGCTGGCTGCGGACGGACCTGCGGCTGCTGATCCTGGAGGAGCCGACCGCGAGCGTCGACGTCGGCGCCAAGGCCGCGATCCACCGCCTGCTCCACGAGGCGCTGGACGCGGGCCTCGCGGTGCTGCTGCTGTCGACCGACTTCGAGGAGGTGGCGAGCGTGTGCCGGCGCACGCTGGTCTTCGTGCGCGGAACCGTGACGGCCGAGCTGAGCGGCCCCGCCCTCACCGTCGCCGGACTCACCCGGGCGGCCTCGGCCCTGCCCCCGTCCCCGGCCGGGCACCCGTGACATCCCCGCCCCGGCCGCGGCGCCGGCCCGGCGGCCACCACATCGGCGCCTACGGCCTGCTCGCCCTCACCGCACTGCTCTATCTGGCCTTCTCCCTGGCCCTGCCGGACACCTTCCCCACGCTCGACACCCTCGACTCGATCCTCTCCAACCAGTCGATCCCGGCGGTCCTGGCACTCGCCGCCATGGTGCCCGTCGTCACCGGCGCGTTCGACCTCTCCATCGGCTACGGCCTCGGCCTGGCCCATGTGATGGTGCTGCAGCTCGTCGTCAACGAGGACTGGCCCTGGCCGCTCGCCTGCCTCACCGTGCTTGCCGGTGGGCTGGTCGTGGGCGTCCTCAACGGCGTGGTCGTCGAGTTCGGCCGGATCGACTCCTTCATCGCCACCCTCGGCACCGGCAGCATGATGTACGCCGTGACCGGCTGGATCACCGACGGCGGCCGGATCGTCCCCGGGCCGCAGGGCCTGCCCCCGGCGTTCACCGACCTTTACGACTCCTCCTTCCTCGGCCTCCCGGTCCCCGCCTTCTACGTGCTCGCCCTCGCGGCCGTCCTCTGGCTGGTCCTGGAACGGCTGCCGCTCGGCCGGTACCTCTACGTCGTCGGGTCGAACCCGCGGGCCGCCGACCTCATGGGCATCCCGACCCGCCGGTACACCGTCCACGCGTTCGCCGCCTCGGGGCTGATCGTCGGCTTCGCCGGTGTGCTGCTCGCCGCCCAGCAGCAGATCGGCAACCCGAGCGTCGGCCTCGACTACCTGCTGCCCGCCTTCGTGGGCGCCCTCCTCGGCTCCACCGCGATCAAGCCCGGCCGGCCCAACGCCCTCGGCACCGTCGTCGCCGTCGCCGTCCTGGCCGTCGGCCTCACCGGCATCGCCCAGCTGGGCGCCGAGTTCTGGACGGTCCCGCTGTTCAACGGCGGGACCCTGCTCATCGCCGTGGGCCTGGCCGGTTATGCCGCCCGCCGCCGGCTGAGCGGGGGCGCCGCGCGCGACACACCCGCCGCGCCGCCCCCGTCCCCTCCGGCGCGCCAGGGCGGCACCGACCCACCCTGAGCCCCCACGGCAGGTCCCGCCGCGTCGATCCCTCACTGGAGCTCCCGTGCACCACACCCGCAAGGCCGCCCCCGCCGTGCGCACCGCGCGGCTCGCCTCGTGCGCCCTGCTGGCCACCGTCGCCGTCCTCACCGGCTGCGAACGCGGCTCTTCCGACGACGTGGACGAGACCACCACGGGCCCGAGCGGCTGCCCCGCCGTCCACGCCCGGGCCCGCGAAGCCGTCACCCGGGCGGAGCGGAACGACATCCCCTGGGAAGGGCCCACCGGCGGACCGACTGCGGTGTCCGGCAAGAACCTCGTCTACGTCGCCCAGACCATGACAAACCCCGGTGTCGCGGGCGCGGCGAACGGAGTACGGGACGCCGCCCGGGCCATCGGGTGGGACGTCCGGGTGATCGACGGCGGCGGCACCCCGGCCGGCATCCAGGCGGCCATGAGCGAAGCCGTCTCCCTGCGGCCCTCGGGCATCGTCATCGGCGGGTTCGACCCCGACTCGACGGCCCGGCAGACCGCCCGGGCCGCCGCACAGGACATCCCGCTCATCGGCTGGCACGCGGTCCCCGACCCCGGCCCCAGCCGCCGGCCCGACCTCTTCACCAACGTCACCACACGTGTCCGGGACGTGGCCCGCATCAGCGCGCAGTGGATCATCTCGGACTCCGACGGCCGTGCCGGGGTCGTGCTCATCACCGACGCGTCGATCCCCTTCGCGCGGAACAAGTCCGACCTGATCCGCAAGGAACTGGCCGCCTGCCAGGGGGTGCGGCTGCTCTCGGTGGAGAACATCCCGATCCCCGACGCGAGCAGCCGTACCCCGCGGGAGATCTCCTCCCTGCTCTCCCGCTTCCAGGACCTCTGGACGCACTCCGTGGCCATCAACGACCTGTACTTCGCCGATGCCGCCCCCGCCTTCCGCGCCGCCGGTGAGAAGGGCTCCGGCCCGCCGTTCAACATCGGGGCCGGCGACGGCGACCCGTCGGCCTTCCAGCGCGTCAACAGCAGGCAGTACCAGGCCGCGACCGTGCCCGAGCCGCTGTCCCTCCAGGGCTGGCAGATCGTCGACGAGTTCAACCGCGCCTTCTCCGGCCGTCCCGACAGCGGGTACGTGGCCCCCGTGCACATCGCCACCGCCCGCAACAGTCAAGGCGCCACCGCCTGGGATCCCTCGGGATACCGGGAGGCCTACCGGAAGATCTGGGGGAAGTGACGGCACGGCAGATACCGATCCCTTCACGGAACATGCACGGAATCCCGAAGTTCCTTTAACTTTCAAACGCTACTGTCGCGTCAGCCGAGTGGCCGCCGAGGGTCGACCGAGCGGGGCCCGCGGCGGCCCTCGCTCCCCCCACCAGGTACAGGAGACTCGGTGTGTACGACGGCGACGTAGTGGTGATCGGCGGCGGCTACGCCGGTGTCCGGCTGGCCAGGCGGCTCGACGGAACGGCCCGGGTCACGCTGGTCGACCGCAAGGAGGTCTTCTTCCACCGTGTCGCCTCCCTGCGCGCCGGGGTGCGCCCCGAGTGGACCCACACGCCCTTCATCCCCTACGACCGGCTGCTGCGCCACGGCCGGGTGGTCACCGGCAAGGCCGTCCGCATCGACACCGCGGAGCGGCAGGTCGTCCTCGCCACCGGTGAGCGCCTGCCGTACGACGTGGTCGTGATCGCCACCGGCGCCGACTACCCCGAGCCGGCCCGCTTCACCGGCACCACCACCGAGGAAGCGGCCAAGTCGTTCGCCGAGCACCAGCGCGACATCGCCACGGCCGAGCACGTCCTGGTCGTCGGCGGCGGACCCGGCGGCGTCGAACTCAGCGCCGAGATCCGCCTCGCCCGCCCCGACGCCCGGGTCACCCTCGCCCACTCCGGGTCCGCGCTGCTCGACTCCGCGGGCCTGGCCCGCCCGGGACGCAAGGCACTGGCCTGGCTGGAGTCCCACGACGTCCGGGTGCGCCTCGACTCCTTCATGTCGCCCGGCACCGAATTCGGCACCTACCGCGACGCACGCGGCGCGATCGTCGAGGCCGACCTGTCCTTCTGGGCCACGGGCACCACCCCGAACACCCTCTGGCTGCGCCTGGCCGGACACGGCGACTGGCTCAACGGAGCCGGCCGCGTCAAGGTCGACCGGACGCTCCGGGTGGCAGGAAGGACGGACGTGTTCGCCGTCGGGGACGTGAACGACGTCAGTGAACTCAAGGTCACCCCCGCCGCCCTCGCCCAGGCCGACACGGCCGCCCACAACATCCGTGCCTACCTGCTCAGTTCGGGCAAGCACCGCAGGGAGCCGCGCCTCTACCGCCCGACCCGGCGCACCCCGCTCATCGTGCCCTTCGGACCCGCCGACGGACTGACCGTGCTGCCCGTGCCCGGTGGCGAGTCCGCCGTGCTCGGCAGCCGCACCACCACCCTGGCCAAGGCGAAGAGCCTGCTGACCCCCTACATGCGCCGTCAACTCGGTTACACCGCCGCCTGACCGCGGCCGGGCCGCCCCCGCCACCCCACCCCCGTCGTTACCCGCGAGTTCACGCTGGGGTAGGGTCCCCACCGTTTCGGCTACCGGCTGATGGTGTGCCGGTACAGGGTGTGTCGGAGGGTGGCAAGAGGATGGAATCCCAGCGGGGTGACGGCGGATCCGTGGACCTGGACGGCACGAGCCTGGAGGAACTCCGGCCCGAACCGCTGCTGACCAGGGACTACGAGACGCGTCCCGCGCTCGTCTACGAGCGGCTCCGGCGGCAGCACGGCCCCGTCGCGCCGGTCGACCTCCTGGGGGTGCCGGCCTGGCTGGTGCTCGGCTACCGCGAGTCGCTCCAGGTGCTCCAGGACGACGACGGCTGGCCCAAGGGCCTGGAGAACTGGCGTGCCCGCACCGAGGGCAGGGTCCCCGCCGACTGGCCGCTCGGACCCTCCCTGGAGGTCAACCACATCCTGATCCAGGGCGGCCCCGGCTACCGCCCGCTGCGCACCGCCTGGGACGCCGCCCTCAAGCCCTTCCAGGACCCCCGCCACCCCCAGGCCAAGCGCCTGAAGTCGGCCGTCACCGCCTACGCCGACGAACTGATCACCCTCGTCGGGCAGGGCGGCAGGACCGGGGTCGCGGATCTGTCCGCGCAGTTCTCCCGGCCGCTGCCGCTGATGGTGGCCAGCCATCTGCTGGGCTTCCCCGGCTCGCAGGGCGACGACGCGCTGATGGACATGTGGCGCGTGCTCGACGCCGGCCCGGACGCCGAGGCCGCGCTGGAACGCCTGCTGGCGACCCTGGCCGAACTGGCCGCGCACAAGCTGGAGAAGCCGGGCGACGACTTCCCCTCGTACCTGCTGGCCGCCCACCCGGACCTCTCGCTCGACCAGCTCGCCCGCGAGCTGTTCATGCTGCTCGGCATGACGTCCGACCACGTCGGCATCCTCATCTCCAACACCGTGGTGGAGGTCATCTCGGGCGAAGCCAGCGTGCGCGCCAGCCTGTCCGCCGGGATGGTCAGGGAGAGCATGAACCGGGTGGTCATGCGCAAGCCGCCGCTGGTCAACTTCGTCCCGCGCTTCGCGGCCCGGGACACCCCCCTCGGCGACTACACCATCCGCGCCGGGGACCCGGTGTGGGTCTCCCCGGGCGCCGCCCACGCCGACCCGCTCTTCGCCGGCCACGTCGCCTCGGGCACCACCATCAGCACCCGCGCCCACCTCTCCTGGGGAGCGGGACCGCGCCAGTGCCCGGCCCGGGAGCTCGCCTCGACGGTCGCGGCGGCCGGAGTGGGACGCCTCTTCGAGCGCTTCGACCACCTCGACCTCGCCCTGCCCGCCGACCAACTGCCCTGGCGCTCCTCACCGTTCATGCGCGGCCTGCGCTCCCTGCCCGTGCGCTACGAACTCGCCTCCGCGCCGCCCCCGCGGCCGTGGACGGACGACCCCGCTCCCGGGGTGGCCGACGAGGTCCTGCCCGACCCCTCCGCCCGGCAGCGCTCCTCGCTGTGGCGCTATCTGACGGGCCTCATCCGCGGCGGACGCTGAGATGCGGGGACCGAGCCGAACGCCCGTCCCGTAGGCGTTCCTCACGGTTGCCGGATGACGCTTTCACAGCGCAGACGTGACAAAAGGTACTGGCCGGCGGCGCTCCCGTGCTGCGATGCTCGTATCAGACCCGGGAAAGGGCGCGAGGGCCCACGGGGGCCGGGCAGGTACACCTCGATGACCTGCCCGGCCGTTTCCGTGTCAGGGGCCGTTTCTCCGTCACCCTCTCCGTCACGGGCGGACCGGGGCGGGGGCCGGGGCGGGGGAGTGAGGCTCAGACCCAGCCCGACTCCGTGGCGATCCGGATGGCGTCGATCCGATTGCGTCCGCCGGTCTTCCGGGTGATCGCCGACAGATGGTTGCGGACCGTCGCCGCGGACAGGAACAGCCGCTCGGCGATCTCCCGAGTGGGCGTCCCGTCGGCGGTCAGCCGCAGCACCTCCACCTCGCGCGGGGTCAGCGGGTTGGCTCCCGCGTCCAGCGCGGCCAGCGCGAACTCCGGGTCGACGAACCGCTGCCCCCGCACCAGTTTGCGAACCCCGTGGACCAGCCGGTCCGGCGGGGCGTTGGTGCTGATGACACCGGCCGCGCGCAGGTCGAGCATGCGGCGCAGCCGCTCGGGGGTCGTCGAGGCCATCATCAGCAGCATCCGGCACTCCGGCAGCCGCGTCCGCAGCTCACCGCGGACGGCGACCTCCTCGCCCTCCCGGGAATCCACGCCGATCACCGCCACGTCCGGCCGGCACACCAGGGCACGCGCCAGCACGTCGCCGTTGCCCTCGGCCTCGGCGACGACCTCGATGTCGTCCTCCCGCGACAGCAGCGCGGCGAACGCTCCCCGCAGGAGACGAGTCCGCTCGACGAGAAGAACGCGGATCACGGTCGCTCCTCTCCGCCGTACGCGGCCCATCAGGCCGCCTTGATCGGATTATCACCGCACACCGCCGACATTTCAGTTCGGGCCGCTTCCGCCCCCGGACGGCCCCGCGCGAGCCGCCGCCCGAGGCCGCCGGTGATCGAGTGGTGGGGTGTGGGGGCCGGGCGTACCGTCGAACGGTGGATACCGCAGGCAGCAGCCCGCAGCCGGCTTCACCACAGGCGGCCACCACCAGGGAATCCGGTGGTGGCGGGAACGCGATGGCTCTGCTCGTCATCGCCTCGTGCCAGTTGATGGTGGTCCTCGACATCACCATCGTGAACATCGCGCTGCCGCACATCCAGAGTTCGCTGGAGTTCTCCACCACGAGCCTGTCCTGGGTGGTCAACGCCTACACCCTCACCTTCGGCGGTCTGCTGCTGCTCGGCGGCCGGGCCGGAGACATCCTCGGCCGGCGGCGCGTCTTCGTCTTCGGCGTACTGCTCTTCGTGTTCGCCTCCCTGCTCGGCGGATTCGCCCAGAACGCCGGCCAACTCCTCGGTGCCCGCGCTCTCCAGGGCGTCGGCGGCGCCATCGCCTCCCCGACCTCCCTCGCCCTGATCAGCACCACCTTCCGCGAGGGCCCGGAACGCAACCGCGCCTTCGGGGTGTTCGCCGCGGTCTCGGCCGGCGGCGGTGCGATCGGCCTGCTCGCCGGAGGCATGCTGGTGGAGTGGCTGAACTGGCGGTGGGTGCTGTTCGTCAACGTGCCCATCGGCCTGCTCATCGTGCTCGCCACACCGCGATACATCAGGGAGTCGGAGCGGCATCCCGGACGCTTCGACATCGCCGGCGCACTCACGTCCACCGCGGGCATGGTGCTGCTCGTCTACGGCTTCATCAGGGCCGCCCAGGACGGCTGGCGCGATGCCCTGACTCTCGCCTCGTTCGCCGGGGCGGTCGTGGTGCTCGCGGCCTTCATCATGATCGAGCGGCGTTCGAGACAGCCCATCACGCCGCTGCACATGTTCGCCGACCGCAACCGTGCCGGCACCTACGGCATCATGCTGTGCCTGGCCGCGGCCATCTTCGGCATGTTCTTCTTCCTCACGCTCTTCGTGCAGAACGTGCTCGGGTTCAGCCCGCTCTCGGCCGGACTGGCCTTCCTGCCGGTCAGCGCGGTCATCGCCGTCGGAGCCGGACTCGCCTCGCGCTTCCTGCCCGTCTACGGGCCCAAGCCGTTCATGGTGGTGGGCGCGATTCTGGCGGCGGCCGGCCTGGCCTGGCTCACCCTGACCGATGTCCACTCCACCTATGCGGGCAGCGTCCTCGGCCCGATGCTCGTCTTCAGTCTGGGCATGGGCATGGAGTTCGTGTCGCTGACCCTCATGGCGCTGTCCAACGTCCCCACGCCGGAAACCGGGGCGGCCTCCGGGCTCCTCAACGCCACCCAGCAGGTCGGCGGCTCCCTCGGCCTGTCGATCCTGGTCACGATGTACGGCACGGCCAGCACCAACGAGGCGGACAAGCAGGTCCCGGACTTCCTCCGGCAGGCGACCCCGGCCGAACGCATCCGCTTCGAACGCACCGGGCAGCTGCCCAAACCCTGGTCCGACGAGATCCTCACCGCCGGTGTCTCGGCCGCCTTCGTCATGGCCGCCATCTTCACCGCCGTGGCCGCACTGATCGCCCTGGTCGTCATCCAGGTACGCCCCTCCGACCTGGAACGCCTCAAGGGAGGAGGAGCGGGCCCCGGCCCGATGTGAGGCCCGGCCCCGCCGCCTCGAAGCCCCGCTACGAACCGATCCGCGCCGCGATGACCGGCGCCAGCCGGTCGGCGATGACCCGGTGTCCCCGGTCGTCGGGGTGCACCGAGTCCGTCAGGTCGCCCGACCCCAGCCGGCCGGTCGTGTCGACGAAGGACACCCGGGTGTCCCCGCCGGCCATGGCGGCGGTCACCGCGGCCTCGGTCTGCGGCGGGCCCGGGGTGAGTGCGGCGCGGTTCCAGTCGGCGTACAGCAGACGTCGTCGGTGCCGAGGTTGACGACGACCGCGTCGGCCCGGTAGCGCGCGGAAGTTGACGACGATGCGGTCGGCCGCAGCGCGGACCGGGCAGCCCGGGTGCTGCTCGACCTGGCCGAGCGTGGCGACCGGCCCGCAGACGTCGTCAGCCGCCTGCACGGCCGCGGTGAGCAGGCACCCGGCCTTCACGGACCCGGCCGGGCCCTGTCCGCCGGCCCGGTGCGCGCAGGGCCGTTACGGCCGCGGTCGCGGGAACGTCTCCAGTGCCGTGACCAGGCCCGCCGAGTCCGTGCCGATCTTGCGGTAGACGGACGAGAGGAGCTGCCGCACGCCCTCCTCGGTGAGGCGCAGTTCCTCGGCCACGACCGCCGCGGTGTGGCCGCCCACCGTCATCTCGGCGGCCTTGCGCTCCTGCGCCGTGAGCGTGTCGGTCTGTGCGTAGCGCAGCGGCAGCGGCCGCAGCCCGGCCGCGGACAGTTCCCTCCTGGCCCGGGCGGCCAGGCCCTCCGCACCGCAGTGCACCGCCCCTTCCAGACCCTGGTACAGCCGGTCGGCGGCCTGGTGCAGTCGGCCGTCGCGGGCCAGTGCGGCGCCGTGGCCGACCAGGGCACGGGCCAGTTCGTACGCGGCGGGCGACTGCTGCAACTGGTCGACGGCCTGCGCGTGCAGGTCGAGCCCCGCCTCACCGCCCGTCACCTCCGCCTGCGTGTGCAGCGCCTGGCCGATCGCGGACGCCGCGCCGAAGTCCCGGGCCCGCTTCACCGCGTCCTGGGCGTGCCGCACCGCCCGGTCGGGAGCGGTGCGCGACAGGGCCGAGGCCAGTCCCAGCTGCCAGGGGCACCACGCGGGGTTGCGCCATTCCCGCCCCTCCAGCCACTCCCCGACATCGGTCAGGAGGTCCGCGGCCTCGTCGGACCGCCCCTCCTCCAGGAGCAGTTCGGCGTAGACGGTGCGCGGGTCGGGGTAGATGACGGCGTTCGGGATGACGTCGCCGTAGCGGTACCTGTCGGCCAGTCGCCGTGCCGCGACGACGCGGCCTCGGGCCAGCAGGGTCTGGATCAGGATGCCGATGGCGAACCACTGGGCGGGCACCGCGCCTTCCACCCGATCGGCGATGCTCAGGCCCTCCCGCACCAGGTTCTCGGCCTCGGCCAGGCTGCCGCGACGGTAGCGGATGTACCCGGAGAGCGTCTGGCCCAGGGCCAGGTGGGAGCCGCGCCAGCCCTTCGACTCGCACTCGGCCATGCCCCTGGCGAACAGTTCCTCGGCCCGTCGCGGCTGGTCGCAGTACATGAACACCAGCGCGACCGAGACGGGTACCTCGAACCCGCGGTTCTCGTGGGTCCAGCTCAGTCCCCCGCGCAGGGCCTTCTCGGCGTAGGCGAGGACCTTCTGCCGTGGCTCGCCGCACATCATCGCGTCCCAGGCGCGCGACCCGAGGATGTAGCGCTCCTCCAGACCGCGCCCGGTCAGCCGGTCGGCGAGCCGGGCCAGCCTGCGCGAACGACCCGACGAGTCGACCTCGTCGGTGCGGAACGCGCTCCACACGAAGTGGTCGGCCCGCATCCGCAGCCGGATGCGGGGATGGGCGGCGGCCCGCCGCGCCTCGTCCGCTGCCACCGTCGCGGCCTCCGCCATCCGGTCGGTGTGGGCCAAAGCCTGGGTCAGCCGGTACACCATCGAGGCCCGCAGCTCGGGGTCGATGCCCGGTTCCGCGAGCGCCTCCCGCAGGTGCGTCACGGTCGCCGTCGGCTTGATGAGGAAGGTCGCGCAGGCCAGTTCGTGCAGCAGCGCGGCGCGTTCCTCCGGCAGTGGTGGTTCCTGCAGAGCCCGGTTCAGCAGCCGTCGGGCCGCCTCCGGGGCGCCGGAGTGCAGCGCCTCACGGGCGGCCTCCCGCAGACAGGTCACGGCCTCGGCGCTGCCTTCGCAGGGGACTTCCAGCAGGTGCCGGGCCGCGGCGGCGCAGCCGAGGCCGGCCGCCCGGACGGCTTCGGCTGCCGAGTTGTGCAGGCCCTCCCGCAGGCTCGGCCCGATGGACCGGTAGATCGTGCCGGCGATCAGCGGGTGGAGGAACTCCAGCGTCTCGCCGGACACCTCACCGTCGGCCAGGACGCGGGCGGCGCGCAGCTTCTCCGTGGCCTCTGCCGCCGCGGTGCCGCCGATCGCCGCGATGCGGGCGGCCAGTTCCGGCCGGATGGCCTGACCGAGGACGGCTGCGGCGTAGGCGAAGCGGACGGTGGTGGTGCCCAGTTGCTGGAGCCGCTCGATCAGCCCCGGCCCCTTCACCGCGGCAGCCAGGTCGCGCATCGTGGGCAGGTCCTCGCTGGTACCCCGCAGCTTGCGCTCGCCGAGCCGGATGGAGAGCTCCACGGCCTCGAACGGGCTCCCGCCGGTGATCTCCCAGCATTCCTCGCAGAACGCGTCCTCGGCTTCTTCACCGACCTCGTCCCGGACGATCCGGGCCACGGCCGTGGAGCTGAGCGGCGCCAGTGCGAACGGACGGTTCCCCAGGTCGGCGGAGGGAGATCCGAACGCCGCCGCCTCAAGGGGCAGTTCGTCGGGCCGGAAGGCCACGACGATCAGCAGCGACAGGTTCACGGCCCGCGGCGCGAACGAGGTCAGCCAGGTCAGTGACTCGGCGTCAGCCCAGTGCAGATCGTCCAGCAGCAGCACCAAGGGCTTACGCGTCACCGCGAGACGTGTCATCACCCAGTCGAGACCGTCCCGGACCCCGGTCGGGTCCGGGACATGGCCGCTCGGCGTGGCGACCAGCCCGAGGGCGGCGGCGACGATGTCGTACCAGCCGCCCAGGAAGGCACGGAGCTCCTCCTCGTCCATCGACGCCAGCGCTGGCTGGACGACCTGGCGCACCAGACGGAACGCCGGCTCCTGCTCCTTCTCACCGCCTCGGCCCGACAGCACGGTGAACCCCTGCTCCCGGGCGCGGGCGCGGGCCTCGGTCAGCAGGGAGGTCTTGCCCATCCCGGCCGGACCGGTGAAGGCGAGAAGCCCACCGCGCGGTGCCTGCGGCACGCCGTCGACGGTGTCCCGCAGGCCCGCCAACGCCGAGTCGAGAGCCCGGAGCTCCTTGCGGCGCTCGAGCAACGGCCGGTTCTCGGGTGTGGGTTGCCGCAGCTCGTTCGCCATGTGCCGTACCGCTTCCTGTCGTCGGCCATCGGGAGGCAGCGCGAGCGTATGTCTCCCGATGGGCGCCGTTCCGCATTCTGGAACGAGCACGACGAAGAAGGGTGAATCACCTGCCGCAGCCGTGTGAGAGGCGGGCCGGGTGGGTACCGTGACCCGAATGTGCACGTGCCGCGCACTCGGACGGCGGCCCCCTCACCGCGGCACCGGCGCCGCCGCGTCCGCGTAGCGCGGAACGGTGCGGGACCAGTAGTAGCAGCCGCGGATCCAGCCTGCCATGCCGTCCACGTAGCCGATGCCCGAAGGGCTCAGCTCCGGTGCGATCTCGGCCTGGAGCCTCTCGAATTCGCGGATCGTGCGGTTGATCTGCTGGATGGCCAGGGTGACGGCCACCGGCAGAGGGCACTGGTGGGCCCGCTGGTAGGCGAGCGCCAGGTTGATCATTTCGCCGGCGCGCTGCTCCTTGACCGCGGAGAACAGGTCGGGGATCCACACCGCGGCGTCGGCCGACAGCCGGCTCAGCTGCCGCATGAGCGGGTGGTGGAGTTCCTCGGAGGTCAGCTCGCACGGCTGCGCGGCCTCGCACAGCGGGTGGAACGGCTCGACGCCCGCGGTGAGGGACCGTATCGAGGTGCACAGCCCGGACCGCAGGGGGGAGGGGTGAGTCTGGGCCACCGACTCGTACAGCAGCCCGTGCACGTACTCGCGGCTCTTCCACGCCCAGCGTGCGGCCTGTGCGGGGGTGCACCGTTCGCGGACCTGCTGGTAGAGATCGCACAGCGCCGCTCCCAGAGGAGTGCCGGGGGGTGAGCCGTCCCGCAGGATCGCGACGCTCTCGCCCAGCATGGGCAGCAACCGGCCGGGCCGGTGCCGCCCGACCTCCTCGGCCCGGTCGTCGAAGACGAACTGGTAGGCGATCTGGCGGGCCACGAGCTGCAGGATGCCGGCATCGGCGTCCGGGCTGTTGTAGGAGGCGAGTTCGGCCGGGCGGGTGTGGGAGATCATGGCCGTGACGCCCGGCTCGCCGCTCAGTCCGGTCGTGCGCAGCCACTCGTCGACACCCGCCGCGGCCGCCGGCTCGTGCGGATTGCGCCGGAACGGATAGGGCATGTAGAGGTGCGCGTCGATCAGCTCCACCAAGGTGGACGAGGGAAGCACGTCCTGCGTGACCACCGCACCACCCTCATGCGTGGTGGACACCGTTGTCACCGTCCCTCCGGGTGTTCTCCGTCCCGGATGCCGCGGTCACGGCTCCGGGTGTGAGGGCGACGGCGTGCGGGGCGGTGCCGCCCGGTGCGTCCGCCCGTGACGTGCAGATCATGGTCAGGGACCTCGGCCCCAGCGTCGCCCCGGGGCGCGGTGCCGCGATGCGTCCGGCCGGATGCCGTAGTCGCCAGCGGCCGGCGACGGTCGCCAGCGACACCGTCATCTCGGCCATGGAGAACAGGTCGCCGATGCACTTGCGGCTGCCCGCGGCGAACGGGATCAGCGCCCCGTGCGGACCGGCGGGGGCCTCGCCCTCCAGCCAGCGCTCGGGCAGGAACCGGTCGGGCTCGGGGAACGACGCGGGGTCGTGGTGCAGGAGGTAGGGGCTGTAAAGGATCGTGGTCCCCCGCGCCAGCCGGCGACCGGCGAACTCCGTCTCCCTGGTGGTGACCCGAGTGAAGAGCCAGCCGGGCGGTGAGTGGCGCAGCGTCTCGGTGAGGACGGACCGGGTGTAGACCAGCCGCGGCAGGTCGTCGACGTCCGGTAACCGGCCGGCGAGGACGGTGTCGACCTCGGCGTGCAGCCGCCGCTCCGCCTCCGGGTGCTGCGCCAGGAGGCTGAAGGCGGAGGCCAGACACATGGAAGGGCTCTCGGAACCGGTGAGCAGCAGGGAGACCAGCTGGTCGTGGACCTCCCCGTCGGTGACCGGGGCGCCGTCGCCGGTCCCGGCGGCGGCGAGCAGGAGCCCCAGCAGATCATCGCGGGGAGTGCCCCGGCGGCGCTCGTCGACGGCCGTGTCGATGAGTTCGCGCACCCGCTCCACCGCGCGCCGGTAACGGCGGTTGGCGGGCGTGGGGAGCCGGAACAGGGCGTCGACCGGTACGACCGTGCGTACGAACAGGCCGCGGACGATAGCGGCGAGGCAGTGCCGCACCTCGTCGGCCGCGGCCGGACCGAGCGAGTCGGACAGCAGCAGCCTGCTGATCAGCCGGGTGGTCAGACTCAGGGTGACGGCACTGACATCGATCCGCTGTCCGGTACGCCAGTCCCGGCACAGCGCCGCGGCCTCCTCGGCCATCACCCTCGTCTGCGCGGCGACGCCGGCGGGGCGGAACGTGGGTTGCAGCAACCGGCGCTGACGCCGGTGCTCCGCGTGCGGGCAGGTGACCACGCCGTCGCCCATCAGCACCCGAAGCCTCTCGTACTGAGGGCCGCCCTTGTCGAACGTGCGGGTGTCCCGGAGCATCCGGTGGACGAGTTCCGGGTGGCACACCATCCACGCCCGCTGGGGGCCCAGGCGTATCTCCACCAGATCGCCCTGCGCGGGAAGGGAATTCAAAAACTGCAGCGGCCGACGGAACAGGGCGATACCGTGGCCGATGGATGGGAATATGCCGGGAGCAGTACCGACCGTCCATGCCTGTTCCGATTCAGGAACGCAGCCGTTCATCGCATACCACCTGCTTCAGTCGACCTGGGGAAAACGGTGAGTTTCACCGATGCGGCGCTTGCCCCATGTCCTGCCCAGTGCAAACGGGCCGTCGACTTGGCGAACCCTTTCTCCAAGGGGGCGCACGGGTGCACAGGGAAGCGCTGGGTGAATCACTTCCGAAGCACGTCATGCGAAAGGCTGTCCGCTTCCGTCACTCCCACTTCTGGGGTGGTCCGGATGTCTTTTTCGCATACACGGAATAAACGGAATACTCGGAATGCGCGGGATGCTCGGCATGCGCGGAATGTGCGCATCCAGGCGAAAATGCGGTTTCAGAAGGAGCCGCCGGTCCCCACGAGCCGGGCCAGGTTCGCCAGGGCCATGCGCGTGCCCGTCTCGTTCTCCGCGGCGGGCACCGCGTCCGGGACGCCCTCGTGCACCATGAGCACGTCGGTGCCACCCCCCTCGGCGTCGGTGAGCGTGGTCGTGAGCGTCATGGCGCCGGCCAGCGCGGGGTCGGCCGCCTCGAACTCCAGCACCTCCACCACTTGCTCGTCCGGCACCAGCCGGGCGAAGTGCCCGTGGTAGGTGTCGGTGCGCGCGGAGGACTTGCCCGAGGCGTCCGGTGCCTCGTAGGTGAGCGAGACACGGAACCTGCCGCCTTCGCGGGCGTCGAACTCGTGCACCTCGCCGCGCATCCCGGACGGCACCCGCCAGCACGCGATCGCCTCGGCGCTCACCAGCGCCCGGTAGACGGCGGCACGGGGAGCGTCGACATGGCCGGAGACCCGTGAGGTGTACATGAGGCCACCCTAGGGGCAGCCGCCGCCGCGCGCGGCCGGGAAGCGCTGCCGCGCCTCCCGGCCCAGGAATGCGGGCTACAGCAGGTCGCGGGGGACCTTCTCGTTCCAGGTGCGGGAGAAGACCCGGCGGTCGGACTCGTACGCGTCGAGGGTCGCGTCGACGAAGAAGTCCGACTCGTCGCAGGTGAGCCGGGTGTGGGTGACCACCCGCACGTCCCAGTCGTCCCGCCGGAACCGCATGGTCCACGTGGTCTCGCCGCCGACCGACGTGAAGTCGTCGGCGACCGCCCTGTAGCGCTCATGGGCGCGCCGGCCGGACTCCAGGCCGATGTCCTCGAAGCGGACCGTGCCCCGGTCCTTCACGATGTCCAGCTCGGAGCGGTAGTCGATCAGATCCCGCTTCACGTCCCAGCGTTCCTCCGGGGGCGTCACCTGGGTCACGGTGAGCGGCGGAGTTCCCTCGGGCTCGCCGAAGGGCGAGGACGGCACCTCGTCGGGCTCGTCCACCGGCCGCACCGGCAGGGTGAGCGTGCTGGAGTGCTCGTGGACGCTGAGCAGGGCCGGTTTCGGCGCGGGCCAGGCCAGCGGCCAGTAGGACGTCGACAAGGACAGCCGGATGCGGTGGCCCGGCGGGAACGCCTGCGCCACACCGTTGAGCGGGATGGTCGCCCGGTAGCGCCGGCCCGGCTCCAACGGCTCGGGCGACTCCGTGCTGTCACGGCGGGTCAGGTTGAGGATGCCGTACGAGACACGGGTCGCCGCGCCGTCGGGGCTCACGTCGGACAGCCGCGCGGCCACCAGGGCGACCGGCTCGCTGACCGACAGGTCGAGCTCCACGCTCGGCGAGCCGAGGATCTCCACCTGCTCGGTCAGCGGCTCGCTGTCGAAGACGAGGGAACCGCCGTCCTCCTCGCGCTGGTCATAGGGCAGGTCCGGCGGCGCGTTGTAGGAGGCCCACTTGCCCGCGAACTGGCCGACGGACAGCGGTGAGCGCACGGTCATCGCCGCACCGGCCTCCGGCACCGTCGCGCCGTCCTGCGCGGGTCCGATCGTGTGCCGGCCGAGCGGGTGCCTGACGGGCCGGATGTGCGGGGACGGCCAGTCCGGCTCGCCCACCCAGCGGCCGGGACGCTCCTCGTAGGAGGTGGACGGCGGCACGCTGTCCTGCATCCAAGCCAGCAGCATGGGGCCGTCCATCACGCCGTTGTCGACGCCCTTGAGCCAGTGGTCCCACCAGCGCACGAGTTCCTGGAGGTAGCCGATCGCGGGCCCGGGCTCCCCGAGGTGCGGGAACTTGTGCGACCAGGGCCCGATCAGCCCCTTGCGGGGCACGTCCAGATTCCCCAGCAGCCGGGTCACTGCGTTGGAGTAGCCGTCCGCCCAGCCGCTGGAGGCCAGGACCGGGCAGCTCACACTCGCGTAGTCCTCGCACACCGAGGCGTGCCGCCAGTAGTCGTCGCGGCGCTGGTGGCGCAGCCACTCCAGGACCCACGGCTCGGTGTTCTCCAGCCGCTCGTGCCACATCTCGCGCCAGCGCTCGCCCACCACGGCCGGGTCGGGCGGGCAGGTGCCGTAGGCGAACATGGTGCCCGCCTCGGCGAGGTTGTCCGACAGCAGGGCGCCGCCCATGTAGTGCATGTCGTCGGCGTGCCGGTCGTCGGTGAAGGAGGCGATGGCGATCGCCTTCAGGGACGGCGGCCGGCGGGCCGCCACCTGCAGCGCCGCGAACGCGCCCCAGGAGATGCCCATCATGCCCGTGCCGCCGTCGCACCAGGGTTGCTCCGCCAGCCAGGCCAGGACCTCCTCGGCGTCCGCCTGCTCCCGCTCCAGGTACTCGTCGCGCAGCACACCCTCCGAGTCGCCGGTGCCGCGCAGGTCTACGCGGACACAGGCGTAACCGTGCCCGGCCAGATAGGGGTGGTGGATCGAGTCCCGTACGGCCGTCAGATCGCGCTTGCGGTACGGGATGTACTCCAGCACCGCCGGCACCGGCTCCTGGTCGGAGGAGGTCGGGCGCCAGATGTGCGCGGAGAGCCGGACCCCGTCGGACATCGGGATCGTGACGTGCTCTTCTTCCTTCGTCTCGTACGGCAGGTTGGTCACGTAACGCATGGAAGTGACGTGCTCCTCACTTTCGCGTGGCGTCGGCCCCGGCCGGGGCGTCCTCGAAGGCCAGGCCCAGGGCGGCCACGCAGTGGTCGAACTTCGCGCGCAGCTCCGACTCGTCGGCCCCGCCGGTGTAGATGTGCGCCAGCTCGTAGCTGTAGCTGTCCTGCCCGGGGAGGTCCGAGAGCCGGTCGCCCTCCGCGGGGACGACCTCGATGCGCACGCCCGGCGTCTCCCGCTCGATGCGGGCGATCTCCTCGGGGCCCGGCACCCGGCGCACCACACCGTCGGTGAACCAGCGGTGGTACCACTTCGCGGCCATGGCGTACTCGCCCTCGCGGTGCGGCATGCGCGGGTCCTCGCCGAGGGCGAGCCGGACCATGCAGTGGTGGTTGGGCACGCCGTCGACGTACTGGAACAGCTCCGCGTGCGACTGGGAGTGCCGTGGGTTGATCTCCAGCAGGTTGATCTCCCGGGTCCGCGGGTCGTAGAAGTACTCGATGCTGAAGGTGGCCGAGTCCATCCCGATCTGCCGCATCACCCGCTCGCTGACGTCGTGCAGTTGCGCGATGGCCGGGGGCGGCAGCATCGAGGGGTACTGGTGGCGCAGGAAGCAGGGGGAGTCCGGGTACTGGATGGAGTCCAGGACCCCGTAGACGGTCACCTCGCCCTGGTGGACGTAGCCCTCTACGGCGACCTGGACGCCGGACATCGACTCCTCCGCGAGGCAGACCCGGCCGCCCACGCCGTTCATCTCCGGGGGCAGGTCGATGCGTTCGAGGATGTGCTCGAAGGGACGGCCGATGCGGGATATGCCGTCGCGGATCTCGGAGACGGCCTTGCGGAACTCCTCCTCGTCATCGACTCCGAAGGCGAGTTCGGAGGAGTACGAGAGAGCGGGTTTGAGCCACATCGGGTAGCTCACGCCCTCCGGCGGGTGCGGCGGCTCGGCCGCCAGGTCGACCTGGCCGAACCGCGGGTGCCGGTCGGTGACCTTCTGCTGCTCCAGCCGGCTCCAGTACTTGTGCTCGCACTTGACCACCGACTCCAGGCCGGTGCTGCGGGTGCCGTAGCGTTCGCTCAGCATCGGGACGAGAGTGCTGACCGGGAAGTCCCAGTAGCCGACGATCGCGTCGATGCTGCCGTCGAACGCGTCGAGCACGCCCTGGGCCTTGTCGAGCAGCGCGGGCAGATCCACTTCGCCGACCTGCAGCTCCTCGATCGTCAGCAGCTGGTGAAAACGCAGCTGGTCGGCTCCTGGGACCTGCTGGAGCGTGGGCAGGTTGGCCTCGTCGAGCCCGATCACGAAGACGTTCTTCACCGTCTCGTCAGACACGGCTCTCCTTCCGACGGTGTACGGCCCGAAGGCCGGCTTGCAAGATCGTCGGAGTACCCGCCGGGCCCGACGGCATTCCGCTCCGGGCACCGCGCCGCGTTCCGGGCGAGAAGGGACATGCCCGCCGCTGAGGTGGGAACGCGGGGCGGGCAAGGACGGCGTGGCCGGTCAACCGAGCGACACCGTGGACGACACCGGCAAAGGGGAAGAGGTGCAGCCCGAGCAGGAACAGTCCGCACCCCGGGCCGTGTCCGAGCCGGACCCGCCCCTCGACTCCGCCAAACAGCGGCGGCCCGGCCTGGAGGCCGACATGCGCCAAGCTGTAAGGGGAGCAGCCGACCGCGGAAAACTTCGAGCTGACGTTCAAGACGGACGTCCACGCGTACTTCCACCTGCGCACGTCCCTGCCGTATCCGGGACGCGGTCATCGCCGCCGCGACCGAGGGGGCCCTCGAGGGCAGCACCACGATGATCGACTACGCAGCGTCCAAGGCCGCGCTGATCACGCTGACCAAGCCCGTCACCACGCACCCGGCCGAGCGAGGGGTACGCGCCGACGTGGTCGCGCCCGGCCCGACCCGGACGCCCCTCAACGAGGCCGGCCCGCAGATGCCACCGGACGGGCTCACCCACAGGGGCAGCGAGGCCCCGCTGCGACGTGCGGCCCGGCCCGAGGAGATCGCTCCGGCATACGTCTGTCTCGCCTCCGACGCCGGTCTCCGGCTGCGCCGTCGGCGAGGTCATCGCGGTGACCGGCGGCATCGTCGACACGCGGTAGCCCGGCTCACACCCCGGCGGGCAGGGGCTGTTCCGCCCAGATGGTCTTGCCCGTGGCCGTCTGGCGGCTGCCCCACCGCTCGGCGAGCTGGGCGACGAGCAGCAGCCCCCGCCCGCCCTCGTCGAAGACCCGGGCACGCCGCAGATGCGGTGCGGTGCTGCTGCCGTCGGACACCTCGCAGATGAGGGTCGCGTCGCGGATCAGCCGCAGCTCGATGGGCGCGCCGCCGTACCGCAGCGCGTTGGTGACCAGCTCACTGACGATCAGTTCGGTGGCGAACTCCGCCTCCGTCAGCCCCCATTCGGCCAGCTGCTCGCCGGCCATCTTGCGGGCCCGGGCGACGGCCGCGGGGTCCGGTGGCAGCTGCCAGGTGCGGACCTTCCCGGCGTCGAGCACGGCCGTCCGCGCCAGCATCAGCACGACGTCGTCGTCGGCGGGCTTGCCGGTCAGCAGCGTGCGCAACACCTGCTCGCAGGTCTCCTCCAGCCCGTCCGCGGGGGTGCTCAGGGCCTGGCGCAGCAAGGCGATCCCGATTTCGACGTCGTGGCCGGGCGCCTCGATCAGACCGTCGGTGTAGAGGGCGAGCAGGCTGTTCTCCTCCAGCCGGACCTCGGAGGCCTCGAACGGCAGGCCGCCCAGGCCCAGCGGCGGCCCGGCCGGCAGGTCCAGGAACCGTACGCCGCCACCGGGCGTGACCAGCGCGGGCGGCGGATGCCCGGCGCGGGCCATGGTGCAGCGGCGGGACACCGGGTCGTACACGGCGTACAGGCAGGTGGCGCCGACCTGCCCCGACGTCTCCTCCGCCCCGCGCACCTCCGGTCCCTCCTCCCGGTCGAGCCGGATGACGAGGTCGTCGAGCTGGGTGAGCAGTTCGTCGGGGGCGAGGTCGACGTCCGCGAGCGTCCGTACGGCGGTCCGCAGACGGCCCATCGTCGCCGACGCGTGGATGCCGTGGCCCACCACGTCGCCCACGACCAGGGCCACCCGGGTGCCGGACAGCGGGATCACGTCGAACCAGTCGCCCCCGATGTCCGCACCGGCCCCGGTCGGCAGGTAGCGGTAGGCGATGTCCATCGCCGCCAGCTCCGGAAGCCGTTCGGGCAGCAGGCTGCGCTGCAGTGCCAGGGCCGTGCGGCGTTCCCGTGTGAAGCGGCGGGCGTTGTCCACGCTCACCGCGGCCCGGGCGACGATGTCCTCCGCGAGCAGCAGGTCGTCCTCGCTGAACGAGTCCGGGGTCCGGTGGCGCAGGAAGTGCACCAGGCCCAGGGTGACGCCCCGGGCGCGCAGCGGCACCATCATCACTGAGTGGATCATGTACCTGGTCACGGTCTCGGCGCGGGCCGGGGAGGCCGTGAGCCACTCCAGGAGTTCCGGGTCCCCCGGCCGGTGCCGGGCGCCCCGCGCGGCGGTCAGGGTCCGCAGCGGAAGCGTCCCCACCGGGTAGTGGACCGTGCCGCCGACGCCCACCACCGACTCGGGACTGCCCTCCAGCACCGACCGTTGCGCGGCGCGCCGCAGCGTGACCGGTGTGTCCGGCGGCAGCGGCCCCGGCTCGTCGCCCCGCGCCACGGATTCCAGCAGATCCACCGTGACGAAGTCCGCGAACCCCGCGGTGACGGCCACCTCCGCCATCTCCTCGGCCGTCCGGTTCACGTCCAGGGTGCTCCCGATCCGCAGACTGGCCTCGTTGATCACCGCCAGCCGGCGTCGGGCCCAGGACTGTTCCGTCGTGTCGAACACGGTCGCCGACATGCCCTGGACCGTGCCGGTCTCGTCCTTCAGCGGCGAGAGGAACATGGACCAGGCGTGCGGCCGTACCTCGCCCGGGGCCTTGCCGTACTGCTCGTGGAAGATCATCTCGCCGGTGCGCAGCACTTCCCGCTGGAGGCGGTCGTAGGTGTCGAAGGGCGGGTTCGGCTCCATCTCCCACAGGGTCAGGCCCTTCATCTCCTCCTCGGAGCGGCCCATCAACTCGCTCATGATGTCGTTGGCGCCCACCAGCCGGGCGTCCCGGTCGTAGACCGCGACCGGGACGGGGAGCTGGTCGAGCGTGAGGTCCCACAGGGGCACGCGCCCGCGCTCGGCCCGCGCGGGCGGGTACGCCGGTGCGGTGCCGGTCACGAGCCAGAGCCGCCGGCCCTCCGCGTCCAGCAACGGCGTCCCCTGCAGCCGGACCACGATCCGGTTGCCCACCCGGTGCCGCAGCGCGACCTCACCGGCCCACCGCAGGCCTTCCTCCACGCGCTGCCGTGTCGACTCCGGGAGACGCGCGGCGAGCAGGTCGGCGACGGCCGTGCCCACGAGCTCGGCGGGTTCGTAGCCGAGCAGGCGGCGCGCACCGTCGCTCCACACCATGATCGCCCCGCCGGCGTCGACGACGACCGCCAAGTCCTCCGGTACGCGTCCCAGCACGGTGCCTCCGGATGTGCCGCCCCGTCTGCTCTCCATTCCCTGCACCCGATTGTCCCGCTACCGGCCCGCCGAGGCTCGTCTGCCGACAGGCGCCGCGGTGACCAGCAGGAACGCTCGGATGGCCACGCGGATCGCCGGCCGGCGCGAGCGGTGCGCCGACGCGAAGGCCGGGAGGTCGTCGAGGGCGGACGTACGTGATCCCGCGCCGGGGAACCGGCCCGGGCCTTCGGGGGGAGGCCACCGGCTCCGTCAGCCGGCCAGGCGCTCCACCAGCAGGAAGCCGCCGATGACGATCATCATCGCACCGGAGACGCGGGTCACCGCCCGGGCCGCGGAGGGCCTGGTCCGCAGGACCGTGCGGGCCAGGACTCCGACGGTGAGGTAGACGACGGCGCAGGCGATCATGTGCAGCGAGCCGAGCAGACCGGTCTGGCCGGCGACCGGCCAGGCCCCCGCGGGGTCGATGAACTGCGGGAACAGGGAGAAGTAGAGGAGCAGGGCCTTGGGGTTCAGCCCGCTGGTCCCGATGCCCCTGAGCATGACCCGCAGACGGGAGGCGCCCTCGCAGCCCGCCTCCTCCCCGGCGGCCGTCAAGGCGGCCGGCTGCCGCAGCACTCCCCAGCCGAGCCACACCAGATAACCGGCCCCGGCCACGGTCAGCGCGGTGAGCAGCGTCGCCGAACTCGCCACGATCACCACCAGCCCCGCCACGGCGAGCAGGGTGTAGCCCGCGTATCCGGCGACCAGCCCGGCGACCGCCGGCACGACCGACCGGTCCCGCAGGCCGGACGTGATCGCGTAGGCCCAGTCCGCGCCGGGGGTGAATATCAGCAGCAGATCCACCGCCAGGAAGGCCGCCAGCGTGGTCGTGTCCATCGATCGTTCCCTCTCACATGCCTTGGTACGAGAGGAAGGTTAGGCCGGATCGCGTCGAAGGTGTTCCCTTCTTTACTCCTTGATCGCGCTGTCTGAGGCAGAATCTTCTCCATGGATGCCCTGGATCAGAAAATTCTTACCGAGCTCCAGCTGGACGGCCGTCTCACGGTCACCGAGCTGGCCGCGCGCGTGAAGCTGAGCGTCTCGCCCTGTCACCGCAGGCTGCGCGACCTCGAACGCGGAGGTGCGATCCGCGGCTACCGCGCGGTGGTGGACCCGGCCGCCGTGGGCCTGAACTTCGAGGCCCTCGTCTTCGTCACCATGCGCCTGGAGGACGCCGACACGGTCTCCGCGTTCGAAGAGGCGGTGGCCGCAGTCCCGCACGTGCTCCAGGCCCAGCGGCTGTTCGGCGACCCCGACTACCTCCTGCGCGTCGCCGCCACCGACCTGACCGCCTTCCAGCAGCTCTATGACCAGCAGCTCGCCCGGCTCCCCGGCGTCCAGCGCCTCAACTCCACCCTCGTCATGAAGCACGTCGTCGACGACCGCCCGCTGCCCGGATGAGCGGCCCTCCGCGGCCGGTGCCCTCGCACCGGGTGCGCCGGGGCACCCGGTCGGTTCACGGCCCGTGTGTGTGCGCCGCCGGGCAAACACCCGTGCGCTCCAGGGCAATCGCTCCGCTCGCGCCGGTCCTGGCGTGGTGACGTCCCTTGCACCAGCCGCTCGGAAACGAGGAAGCAGCACATGCCGTACATCACCGTGGGTCAGGAGAACTCCACCGCCATCGACCTCTACTACGAGGACCACGGATCCGGGCAGCCGGTCGCGGACCGGGTCGCCAAGGTCGCCTTCCTCGCCTCCCTGGAGCCCTGCCTGTTCAAGTCCGACGACAACCCGCGGATCAGCGAGGAGGCCGTCCGCCGCAGCTGGGACGTCGCCGCCGGGACCTGTTGCGCTCCCCGGCGGCCGGGCCCGGGGTCGCGGCCGTCGCCAGGCGCTGGGGCTTCACCAGCCCCAGCCACTTCAGCCGTTCCTTCCGAGCGGCGTACGGGATGACGCCCCGTGAGTGGCAACTGCACGGCTTGTCCGGTGAGAGGACGGGCAAGGGCGTGGGGCCAGGCGCAGGCACAGGCGCAGGCACGGGCGCAGGCGCAGGCACAGGCACAGGCACAGACGCAAGGCCGGTCGCAGGCTTGGGCGCGGGCGCCGTGAGCACCAACGCGGTGGAGCGGGAACGTCCCGAGGGAACGGCTCGTTGCCTATGAGTTCGCCCGTCCACGTTCGCCCGTCCACGTTCGCCCGTCCACGTTCGCCCGTCCGCGTTCGCCCGTCCGCGTTCGCCCGTCCGCGTTCGCCCCCATCCGTACGCGCCCGCGGCCGAGTTCGCCCGTACCACCGACCCGAGGAGCACCGTGCCCGGCACCGAGCCCGACCCGTCCACCGCCCTCCCCGCACTCCCGCCCCTGAGCGTGCAGGCCGAGCGGCTGATCGAGCTGGGGGTGCACGAGATCGGCGGGCTGTCCGCCGAGGAGATCCGCACGTTCGCCGCGGAGGCCGGGGCCGTCGGCGACGGTGCCCTGCTGGCCGTACATCCGGACCGTGCCCCCGCCTCCGCCCTCGCGCCACTGCTCCGCCGCGACGGCAAGCCGGGTTTCGTCGTCGTCGACATGCCCGACGTCGACGAGTTCGCCCCCAGCGCGCTCGACCTGCCCGACGCGCCGCTCTACCTCGTCACGGGGATCGACCGCGGGGACCACATGGCCAACTGGTCCCCGGACGAGGCCCTGCCCGCCCTCACCAAGGAGGACCGCACCCCGCTGGTGCTCACCGAGGGCATCCACTGGGTGCTCCAGCAACCCGGGGCCCTGGAGCGCAACCGCTGCTTCATGACCATCGGTTCCCGGCTGAGCAAGCCCAACGGCACCCTGGACGCCCGCACCCCGGCCCTCTGGATCAGCAACGGCACCGGCAGGGACGGCCGCGAGCGCCGCAACGCCCCCAAGGTCGGCTGGTGCTGGTGGAACAACCGCCACACCTGGCTGGGCTTCGCCTCCGCGACGGGCCGCCGGGGCTGAGGCGTCACTGCGCGAACCGGGTGAGCGCTGCCGGCCGGCCCGCGGACAGTGCGGCGAGACCCGCGCGCGCGTCGTCCCGCACGTCCGCGGGAACGCGGGCGTCCAGCGCGAGCACGGCACGGTACTCGGCGGCGGCCTCGGCCCGTTCGCCGAGACGGGCCAGCGCGTGGGCCAGATGCAGATGGACCTTGCCCGCCTGCTTGTGCCATCCGCGGGCGTCGAACTGCCCGCGGATGGACCGCAGCGCGTCGACGGCCTCCTCCCACCGCTCCTCGTCGAGATGGACGAAAGACACCGCGTAGAGCGCCGACAGGGCGGTGAACTCCCGCACGTTGGGCGGAATCCGGTCCTGGTGGCGGGGGTCCGCGAGCGCGTCCATGATGCCCCGGCAGGTCTCCACGGCCGCGTGCGCGCGCCCCGCCCCGCGCAGCACCCGGATCATCCCGCAGGAGACCTGGAGGTAACCGTTGACGTCGTCCGCCGCCGTGAACAGCCGCGCGGCCCGGTGATAGTGATCGGCCGCGAGCGGCAGATCGTCCACGGCGTCCCGCAGCCAGCCGAGACAGGCGTATGCCCATGCCTGCTGGAGGGTGTCCCCGGCCGCCCGGGCGAGACGCAGCGCGCTCGTGGCCGACTCCACCGCCTCCTCGTGCCGGCGGGCGCAGGCCCAGTACGCCCAGGCGAGGTAGTTGCGGTGGGTCGCCTCCAGTGTGGCGTCCCGCAGGGCCGCCCCGGCCGCGGCGGCCCGCTCGTAGACCTCGACCCAGTGGCCCCACGAGACCCAGTGGTCGGAGAACCAGTGCATGGCCTCCGCGACCTCCACGACGCGCGTGTGCTCGCCGTGCGCCGCGGCATCGCGGAACGCGGCCAGCCAGGTGTCGCCCTCGGCCCTGATCCAGCGCGCCGCCTGCTCGCGGTCGTCCAGGGCGACCAGCCGGCCCGGGTCCTCCGGTGGTCTGCCGTAGTCCGGCTCGTGCCAGCGGCCGGCGAGGACGGCCGTGTCCAGCAGCCAGTGCCGCAGCCGGGACCGCGCGGCGAGCGAGCCCTCCTCTCCGTCCTCCGAGCGGCGACGGGCCGCCGCGTACAGGCGCAGCAGATCGTGCAGCCGGTAACGGTCCTGACGAGACGTCATGAGCAGTCCGGCCTCCAGCAGTTCCTCCAGGAGGTCCTCGGCGTCGGCCGGCGGCACGTCCGCGAGCACGGCGGCCGCGGCCGCGCCGAAGTCCCCGCCCGGCAGGAGCGACAGCAAGCGGAACATCCGGGCGGCGTCGGGGGCGAGCCGGGAACAGGACAACGCGAAGGCCGAGTTGACCTTCAGGTCGCCCGCGCTGAGCGCGTCGAGCCGCCGGTCCTCGTCCGCGAGGCGGCCGGCCAGCCGCTCCAGGCTCCAGTTGGTGCGGGTGGCGGCCCAGTTCGCGGCCACCCGCAACGCCAGCGGCAGATGCCCGCACAGCCCGGCCACGACGTCCGCGGCCCCCGGTTCGGCGTCCACGCGCCCGGCACCCACCACGGCACGCAGCAGGGTGGCGGACTCCCGCGGGTTCAGCGCCCCGAGCGCGACGCGCCGCACCCCCTCCAGACCGGCGAGCGTACGGCGGCTCGTCACCACCACGAGCAGCCGCCCCGCGCGCGGCAGCAACGGCCTGACCTGGGCCTCGCTGCCCGCGTTGTCCAGCACCAGGACCGCGCGCAGCCCCGCGGCGACCTGGTGGTAGCGGGCCAGACGCTCCTGGGCGGTCAGCCGGGCCAGTTCGGCGTCCCCGACACCCCACGTGCCCAGCAGCCCCGTCACGGCCTGCTCCGCGGACGGTGGCCGCTCGTCCAGACCTCGCATGTCCACCAGGAACGCCCCGTCGGGGCAGGGCGTCGACGGCTCCTCGGCCAGCCGGACCGCCAGCGAGGTCTTCCCGCTTCCGGGCGGGCCGGACACCACGGCCACCGGCGGCGCAACTCCCCGGCCCTCGGCGGCCTCCCGCACGAGAGCGCGCAGCTCGGTCAGTTCCGCCTGCCGGCCGACGAAGTCCCGGACGCCCCTCGGCAGCGTGTGGCCGACGCCCTGACCGACTCGGCGGTCCGTGCTCCGGGGCGGGCCGCGCGGGCTGCCGCGAGGAGGCCGGCGTGTGCCGCCTCGTCCAGACCGAGGCCCTGGGCGAGTGCGGTGACGGTGCTCCGGTGCGGACGCCGGCTCCGGCCCCGCTCCATGTCGCCGATGGCCCGCCCCGAGATCCCCGACGCCTCGGCCAGTTCCTCGATCGTCAGCCGGCGGCTCTGCCGGAGCGTGCGCAGCAGCCGGCCGAACGGCGCCGTGATCCCCACCCCAGTGCCCACCGCGCGATGATACGGCGCCGACCTGCGGTCCTGCCGCGGACCGAGGACCCGCCGGCTGCCGGCGGCCGTGCCGAGGCACCGTCCGGTACTTGAACCCGGGGCGGATCTGGGCGAATCTGACCGCTGCCGAACGAGGCACCGGGGGCGATCGTGATCACGTCGGTCTCTCCCGTTCCGGGATCGAGGTGAGGGAGGGGCTTGAGGCCATGGACGTGCCAGCCGTGGCCGGGGACCTTCTGGCGTCCCTGGCGGCACGGGCCGACGCGGATGTCGCCGCCGGGGCGCAGCGGTACTTCCCCCACGGCATTCGCGCCCTGGGGGTGCGCAACGCCTCCGTCGTCGAGCTCGCGAACGGCTGCTTCCGTGCCCGGCCGGACATCCCCCCGGCGACCCGCCTGGCCCTGACGGAAGAGGTGCTGTCCCGCGCCTCGCACCACGAGGAGGTCCTGCTGGGTTTCGCGCTCCTGCACAAGGTCGCGAGGACCGGGCTGGGTGACGAACTCCTCGACCGCTGCGAGCACTGGCTCGAAGCGTATGTGTCCAACTGGGCGCAGTGCGACGACCTCTGCCTGAAGCTGCTGTACCCGTTCTTCCTCGGCCACCTCGACCGGATCCCGCGGACGCGGCGCTGGGTCGCGTCCCGGTCGCCCTGGGCGAGACGCGCGGCGAACGTGGCCGTCGTGAAGTTCGTACGGCGCACCGTGGGGCGCACGGTGTTCGAACTGCCCCTGTCCCACGTCTTCGACAACTGCACCCGGCTCATGCACGACCAGGACGTGTACGTGCAGAAGGGCTGCGGGTGGCTGCTCAAGGTCACCGCCGAGGTCCATCAGGACGAAGTGGCCGCGTTCCTGCGCACGTGGCACGGCCGAATGGCCCGCACCACCTTCCGGTACGCCATCGAGAAGATGGACCCGGCGACGCGGACGTCCCTGATGGCGCTGGGCAAGGAGCCCCCCGGGTGAACATGGCCGGCACTATGTGATGAACCGTCAACCAAGAGGAGAAGCGAGCCGTGTTACTCGTCGACGGGCAACCGTATGTCGGTCACCACTGCGAATCGACATCCCTGGTCAACCTCCTTGGGCAACACGGTGTCGACCTGTCGGAGCCACTCGTCTTCGGCCTCGGCAGCGGCTTGTCCTTCACCTACTGGCGCACCAAGCAGATGCCCGCACCGTTCCTCGGCGGCCGTGTCAAGCCGGACCGGCTGACCGCGCATGTCACCGAGGTGCTCGGCCTGCGCCTGAGGGTCAGGGAGACCTCCTCCGAGAAGCGGGCCCGCGAACAACTGCTCCAGGACCTCGACTCGGGGACGGTGGTCGGTCTCAAGCTCGACCGCTACGAGCTCGACTACTCCACGGACGACTACCGGTTCGCCGCCCACTACGTCGCCTGCGTCGGCTACGACGGCGACAGATTCGCCCTCGTCGAGACCAGGCCGCTGGGGCTTCGGTGGGCCTCCGGCGAGTCCCTGACGCGTGCGCGCAGCGCCCGGGGCCCGATGAGCTCGCGCAACCTCTCCTTCACCATCGCCCCTCCGGACGGCCCGCTGCCCGACCTGGGCGAGGCCGCCCGCCGAGCCGTCAGGACGACGGCGGAGAGCTTCCTGAACCCTCCGATCGCCAACCTGGGCTTCAAGGGCATGCACAAGGCCGCCGATCTGATGCCCGGCTGGATCGACGACCTCGCATCGCCCCGGGAGGCGCTCGTCGAGATCGCCACGATCATGGAGGAGGGCGGAACCGGTGGCGGCTTCTTCCGCACCATGTGGGCGGACTTCCTCGCCGAGACCGCCGAACTCACGGGTGCGGCGGAGTTCCGCGACCTGTCGGACGCGTACCGCCTGGTGTCGAGGACCTGGACCAGGGTGGCTGAGCTCCTCCACGAGGCGGGAACCACCAGGGACCGGGCTCCCCTCCAGCACGCGTCGAAGCTGGTGCACGAACTCGCGCAGGAGGAGCAACGCCTGATGCGGCGGCTGTCGGACGCTGCCTGAGCCCCGGGCGCCTTCCTGTTGCGGGTTCTCGCGGAGGAACGCGGTGAGAGGTGCGAACGGGACGAGCCGGCACGGGCGCCTCCGGGGCACTCAGGCGGGTTCGCCCGCAGTGCCCCGCAGCGCCTGGTACACGGACCACACCACAGCCACCAGGGGTACGGCCACCACCGCACCGATCACCCCCGCCGCGACCGCCCCGCCGACCACCGCCAGGGCGACCACCACCGGGTGGAGCCGGACGGCCCAGCTCATCACCACGGGGTGCAGCACGTGCCCCTCGATCTGGCCGATGACCACGATCAGAGCGACGACCACCAGGGCGATGAGCGGTCCCTTCGACGCCAGGGCGACGACCGCCGCGATCGCCAGTGCGATGGGCGATCCGATCAGGGGGATGAAGGCGGCCATGAACTCCAGCAGGGCCAACGGCACGGCGAGCGGCACACCGAGGGCGAACAGCGCGATGCCCACGAGGACCGCGTTGGTCGCCGCCACCAGCAGAATGCCGTGCGTATACCCGGTGAAGGTCCGCCAGGCGGCCCCCGCCCCGACCGCGAACCGCTGCCGGGCCCGGCGGGGAAGCTGGGCGCACAGCCACTGCCACTGCTTCTCACCGGAGTGAGTGAAGAAGACCGCGCAGAACAGGGCCAGAGCGAGCACGGTCAGCACCTCCACCAGCCGGGTCGCGCCGCTGAGCGCCGTACTGATGAGGGCGGAACGGTGGTCCGACAGGAGCTTGCCGATGCGGGACTGGAGGTCGTCGAACGCGTTCGCGGGAAGCCGGAAGGGCGGCTCCTCAAGGCGCCGTTCGATCCGGTCGATGCCCGCCACGAACTCCTTCTCCAGCCCGGTCCGCTGGTCCGCCACGGTCTCACCCACCAGGGCCAGCGCCCCGAGGACGAGGACGATGCCGCCGATGAGGGCGGTGGCCACCGCGAGCGGCCGGGGCATGACCCGGGCCAGCAGCCCCGCCACGGGCCGGAGCACCGCCGTGATGACGAGACCGAGGAAGAGGGCGACGGCGATCCGGTGGAACTGCCCGAGCACGGAGAACGCGACCCTGACGACGATGCCGACGGCGATGAGCCGCCACGCGTACGCGGCCGCGGTGCGCAGCACGCCCGGTACGCGGGACTCGGCGTCGTCCAGGCGCGGCAGCGCCGAGGCGGGGGGATCGGAGGGCGTCGACATCTCATGCCCGTACCACCCACCGGCCGCCGAAGCGCGGAGCGGGCCCGCAATTCCCCCGAAGGCCGGTACCCGCCTGGCCCCCCCGGAGCGCTGTGCCGCGGGTCCGTCGTGTCCGGGGCCGCCTTACTCCGCCCGTGCCTGTCGCTCGGGGAAGCCGAAGGAGTAGCCCTGTTCCTTCAGCCACGGCAGGACCTCGCGCAGGGCGGCGACGGTCTGCGAGCGGTCTCCTCCCGCGTCGTGGAAGAGGAGGGTCGGGCCGTTGGCGATCTCGTCCTTCACGGTGGCGACGATGGCGTTCGTGCCGGGGCGCTCGAAGTCCTTGGAGTCGATGTTCCAGCCGAGCGGGCGCATGCCGTGCGATGCGGCGAGACGACGGCTGTAGGGGGTGAAGGCACCTCCGGGCGCCCGGTAGTACTGGGGGCGGACGCCTCCGGACGCCTCGGTGATCATGCGCTCGGCGTCCAGGATCTGCCGGGACTGGTACGACGTGGGCTTGCGGTCCATGGTGACGTCGTGTGCGACCGTGTGGTCGCAGAGCCGGTGCCCGGCCGCCACGACCGCCTTGACCAGGTCCGGGTGGGCCTTGGCCTGCCCGCCCACCATGCAGAACGTGGCCTTCACACCGTTGTCCCGCAGCACCCGCAGCACCTCGGGCGTCCACACGGGGTCCGGTCCGTCGTCGATGGTGATGTTGACGCCGCGGTCGCCCGCGTCCGAGGCATGCGCGATGTCCGCCGAGACGGGCGTCGTCTTGCCCTGCGACGCGGCGGGTGGCGCGGCGACGCCCTGGGCGGGTCGCCCTTCGGCGGAACCGAGTTGCGCGTTCCAGAACGAGGTCAGGCCCGCCACCGCGGTCACCCCGAGCGCCGCCGCCGCCACTTTGGCGTACCATCCCCGTCCGCCGCTTCGCACCATGTCTTCCGTTCCTTCGCCGTCGCCGTGGAGCCCGTGCATACGGCAAGAGGGCGGAAGGCGCCCGGTGGATCCGTCTGTTACGGATCACGGACAAACCCGTTTCGGCGAGGACACGGCGACCGACGTTCCGGCGGCGACGCGGACGGGGCGCATCGTGCGGGTGCGCTTCGGGGGGTGCTCCGGACCGGTTCGTTCTAGTCGTCGCCGCGTGCCAGGACGCGGCGTGCGGCCTCGGCCTCGGCCGCGGGCGGGGACAGTTCGTCGAGAGTGTCGAGCTCGTCGTCCGCCTCCAGTTCCCGTTCCCAGGCCGCCGCGAGGCGTTCCTGCTCCTCGCGGGGCCTGGCACCGACCGCTTCACGGTGCTCCGGGTCCAGTGCTGCGAGGAATCGTCCGAGCGGGTCCGTGGGCATGCGAGGCTCCTTGTCGTGGGGAAGGGGCGCGACCTGCCCCAGCATGGCCGAACCGCTGCGCCCCGGCCGCTCGACACAGCCGGGGGACACCGCGTTGGCCCCTTCGCCCGCTCGCTGCCTTCTGCCACGTCCCGCTCCGGGCAGGTCAGGGGCCGAACTCGTGCGACGGCCGGTCACCTTGTCGATCAGTGGTGACGGTGGCAGGGTGGACGCCGCCTGCCGACGTACAGCCTTCCAGGAGCTCCGCCATGTCCAGCAGCTTCCGTCCTGACTTCGGGCTCACCGCGCAGGACTACGGCCGCCACCGCGCCGGATTCCCGCCGCAGATCGTCACGCACCTCCATCGGCACGGCATCGCCTTCCCCGGCAAGGACGTACTCGACATCGGAACGGGCACCGGCACCCTGGCCCGGCTGTTCGCGCAGGCGGGGGCGCGGGTCACCGGCGTGGACCCGGCGGCGCCGCTGCTCGAGCAGGCTCGCGAGCTGGACGGGGAAGCCGGGGTGGAGATCGACTACCGGGTCGGCACGGCCGAATCGACGGGGCTGCCGGACGCGTCCTACGACGTGGTGGCCGCCGGCCAGTGCTGGCACTGGTTCGACGCGCCGAAGGCCACGTCAGAGGTGAGGCGGCTGCTGCGACCCGGTGGGCGGGCGGTCATCGCCCACTTCGACTGGCTGCCCCTGCCGGGCAACGTGGTCGAGGCGACCGAGGAGCTGATTCGCTCCTTCAACCCGGCCTGGACGCTGGGCGGCGGTACCGGGCTGTACCCGCGCTGGCTGACCGACCTGGCCACCGCCGGCTTCACCGGCATCGAGACCTTCTCCTTCGACCTGACCGTGCCGTACCCGCCCGAGGCGTGGCGGGGCCGGATCCGGGCCAGCGCCGGGGTCGGCGCCAGCCTGCCGCCGGACGAGGTGGCACGCTTCGACGACGCCCTCGGCCGCGTGCTGCGCGAGCGTTTCCCCGGCGAGGTGGTCCAAGTCCCGCATCGCACCTGGGCCGTTGTGGCGACGAGGGGCGACGGCTGAGCACGCGCAGCAGCCCCGGGCTGCATCCCGTTCGAGACGACCGACCTCGACTCCGGCACCTGGACCCCCTCCACCGGTCTACGACCTGCCCGCCGAACGCCGCCACGGCACCGTGCCGCCGGTCACCCAGGCCGAGTACCACCGGCTGCTGCGCGCCTACCAGCCCGACCGGATCGTGCAGAGCGTCGAGGACGTGTCGGTGAAGACCCGGGTCGGCGACGCACCGGTCCTGCCGGCCACGGTGATCGCCGCGTACACCGACGGCGTCAAGCGGCCCGTCTGCCCGCCGGGTTGCCGCTGAGCCTCATGACCTCGGTGCCCGTGAGGGCCCGGTCGTAGCGTCGGATCCGGTGACCTCGTACGTCACCGGCTCGTTGAAGTCGTGCGTGCTGCCGGATGCGGCTACGTCTGCGCCGACGCGAACATCGGCGTGGCCGTCTCCGACTCACCCACCGGCCCCTTCAAGGACGCCCTGGGCGAGCCGCTGCTGAAGGGCGGTGACTTCCGCGGCCAGATGATCGACCCGGCGGTCTTCACCGACGACGACGGCAAGCAGTACCTCTACGGGGGCAACGGCCGCGCCTGCGTCGTCCCGCTCGGTGACGACATGACCTCCGTCGACACCGAGCGGGTGATCACCTCCCCGGCCGGCGCCTCCCCGGCCGCGCCGAGGCTGACCGGCACGGCGGCGTTCACCCTGGGTGCCGAGAGTGGCTACGCCTTCAGAGTCACCGTCACCGACGACCCGGACACCTTCCGCATCAAGATCTGGAAGAAGTCCACCGGCGAAGTCCTCGAGGACAACAGGACCGGCGCCAGGTCGAAGGGGGTCGTCACCATCGGACATTTCCGATGAGGAGTTGTACGGAGGCCTTCCACGCCCTCGGCGAACAACGGCTGCCGCGGGCAAAGCCAACTCGTCGCGGAAACCGGACCGGGCCCGGTCTCCGCGACCTGCGTTTTCGCGCAAGTCGTGGTATTGCGCGAGGCGACGCGGTATCTCGCCGCTCGCGTGCGAGAAAGGGCGATCCAGGTAAGCTGGATGAGGGCACGGCGATGTCTCGTAACAGAAGGAGCCCGCATAACGGTGACCGTGTATACCGGAGTCCACGTCCACCGGAAAACACGTTCACAGGCGATCAGGGTCGCGTCCCGTCCCGGGGCCCGGAGAATTCTCCTTCATCAGCTCGGCCGACAGGCCTCTCCGTCGCCTTCCGGTGTCGTTCGCCCAGCTCGACCCGCCCGCCAAGTGGTCCTCTCAGGAGGTTAGTCGGGATGAACGCACGACTCCGAAGCCAGGCTGCGACGGTCGTCGTCAGCTCATGTATCGTCGTGTTGACGGCGTTGTACTACGCATTCCCGGAACAGCGGCTGCTCTTCGTCGCCATAGGGGCGACCGGCGTCATCGGAATCGTCCTTGGTGTCTTTCTCAACCATCCGGCGCATCGACTTCCCTGGCTGCTGCTCGCCGCAGGAAACTTCGCCTTCGCCGCAGGCCAGGCAACCCAGATCATTCTCATCGAGATACTCAATGAAGACATCCCGTTCCCGTCTATCGCTGACGGCTTCTATCTCGCGGCATATCCGCTCTATGCGGCGGGACTGCTGGGCTTCGCGCACTGGCGCACGAGTTGGCGCGACCGGGCGAACCTCGTCGACGCGCTGACGCTGACCGTCGGCCTGGCCTTGCTGTCGTGGCTCTTCCTCATCGATCCGTACGCCCGCGCCGAGGGTCTCACCTGGGTGCAGAAGGCGTTCGCCATCGCCTATCCGCTCGGCGACATCCTCGTCCTGGCGATGCTGCTGCGGCTGCTCGTCGGCCGTGGCGGCAAGAGCAGCTCGCTCATGCTGCTCACCCTGGGCACCGTCGGCCTGCTCACCGCCGACGTGCTGTACGGCCTGATCCAGCTGAACGGGACGTGGCGCACGGGTAGCGCGGTCGAACTCGGCTGGGCCGTCCTGTACGGCGCCTGGGCGGTTGCCGCGCTCCATCCGTCCATGCGCTTGCTGACGCAGCCGCTGCCATGGCGAGCCGAGACCGGCACGGGCCGGCTGGCCCTGCTCACCCTGGCGTCGCTCATCGCGCCCGCCATCCTCCTGACGGAGGCGGTGCGCGGCGTGAGGTCCAACGTCGGCGTCATCGGGGTCTTCTCCGCGGTGCTCTTCCTCCTCGTGCTCTACCGCCTGGCGGGGGTGGTGGCGACCCACCGGCGGGCGGTCGGCCGGGAGAAGGCGCTGCGCGACGCGGTGTCGTCGCTGGGCGGAGCGGGCGAGCTGCGGGATGTGGCCGCGGCAGTCCACTCCGCGGTGACGCAGCTGATGCCGGCCGGCCCGCCCCGTTCCGCGCTGCTCACCCTGCCGGACAGCACACTCTGGGTGAACGGGGCTCACAGCGTCCTGCGCGGGCCCCTGGCCACGCGGGCGACCACAGCCGCACGGGAACTGGTCGCGACCGGCGAGAACCGCCTGGTGGCCCTCGACGGTGTGGGGCCCGCCCTCGTCGACCACCTCACGGTGGAGCCGACCCGCAAGGACCACGCGCTGGTCTGCCGACTCGCCGCGCAGGGTCATCCCTCGGACGATCCGGTGATCGGGGTGCTGATCGTGGCGGGGGAGGAGCACGACCTGCTGGTGCTCCGGGACACGCTGGTGACTCTCGCCGCGCAGGCCGCGCTTGCCGCGGAGCGGGTCACCCTCGCCCATGAAGTCAACCGGCGCAACAGCGAGATGTACTTCCGCACGCTGGTGCAGAACGCCTCCGATGTCATCCTGATCCTCGACGAGGACGACCGGGTCCGTTACGCCAGCCCCTCCGCCGACCAAGTGCTCGGCCTGCCGGACCTGGAGGGCACCCTCCTCGTCGATCTGGTGCCACCGCAGGACAGTCGCGCGGTGGTCGAGACGCTCGGCCGGATACGCAGGGGCGAGCCGCAGACCGGGCGCGAGCACTGGCGCGTGCTCCGCGCCGACCGGTCCTCCATCGAGGTCGAGCTCAAGTGGAGCGACCTGAGGGAGGAGGCGACCGTCGGTGGAGTGGTGCTCACGTTGCGGGACGTGACCGAACAGCGCAAACTCGAACGCGAGCTCACCCACCAGGCGTTCCATGACTCGCTCACCAATCTGGCCAACCGCGTGCTCTTCCAGGACCGGGTCAACCACGCCCTGGCGCAGGCTCAGCGCGACGGCACGGTGGTCGGCGTGCTCTTCATCGACGTGGACGAATTCAAGGTCGTCAACGACATACACGGCCACGGTGTGGGCGACGAGCTCCTGGTCGCGCTGTCACTCCGGCTGCAGACGACGGTCCGTGCCTCCGACACCGCCGCGCGCATCGGCGGTGACGAATTCGCACTGCTGGTGGAAGGCTCCGCGGCGATAGAGGGCGTGGAGCGTTTCACCGAACACGTGATGACCGTGTTCGACGAGCCGTTCCGGCTCAGTGTGGGGCCGATGAGCACGTACGCCAGCATCGGCGTGGCGACGACAGAGGACAGCATCGACTCGGTCGAACTGCTGGCACACGCCGATCTCGCGCTGTACTCGGCGAAGACGGCGGGCAAGCGCCAGTGGCGCCGCTACCACCCGGAGCTGCAGAGCGGCATGGCCGAGCGCGCCAATTTGCAGGAGGCCCTGGACAGTTCGTCGATCGAGACGTCGTTCCTGGTGCTTTACCAGCCCATCGTGGAGCTGGTCAGTGGTCAGATCGCCGGCTTCGAGGCGCTCGTTCGCTGGCCCCACTCCACGCGCGGCATGGTGCTGCCGGAGCAGTTCATCACTCTGGCCGAGGAGAGCGGGCAGATCGTCCCCCTGGGCGCCTGGGTGCTCGACCAGGCCGCGGCCGAGGCGGTCCGCTGGGAGGGCTCCGTCCTGCGCGACGGGACGACCGGTCGCAAACCGCCCTACATCAGCGTGAATGTGTCGCCGCGACAGTTCCGGGACGACGACTTCTACAACGTGGTCCGGCGTGCCCTGGATCTCTCGGGTATCGAACCGTCGTCTCTCGTACTGGAACTGACCGAGAGTGTGCTGATGTACAACGACGAGCGTATTCTGGGCGAGATGAATGCGCTCACCGAGCTCGGCATTCGCATTGCGATCGACGATTTCGGAACGGGCTACTCGTCGCTGAGTTATCTGCGTGAGTTCCCCATCTCGATACTCAAGATCGACAAGTCGTTCGTCGACGAACTCGGGCGATCGCCGGAACAGTACGCCCTCGTCGAGGGCATCGCACACCTCGCGGACACGCTCGGCCTCACGGTCATCGCCGAAGGCGTGGAGAACGTGAGGCAGCAGGAGCTGCTGATCTCCATGGGCTGCCGGTTGGCGCAGGGCTATCTCTTCGCAGAACCGGTCAGTGCCGAGGAGGCCGGGCAACTGATCCTCGCACCGCCGCTCGGCCGCCTGGCCGAATTGCCTGTGAGGCCCGCGGAAGGGAAGCAGTGATGGCGGCGGCCCCTTCCCGCCAGGAGCGCAGACCGTGCTCCGCAAGATGCCGCGCGAGGCAGGAGGCTCGAGGTGACGGAACGTGATCCTCGGAGGGCAGAGTCGGTTGCACCGTGCGTCGTGCTGCGCAACGACGAGGAGCAGTACGCGATCTGGCCCGCAGACCGCCGGATTCCGGCCGGGTGGCATCAGATCGGCGGACCGGAGTCCGACGCGGGGTGCGGGGCTCTGGTGGAGCGCCTTTGGACCGACATGCGGCCCGCGAGTGCCCGCGCCGAGCGGACACCGGAGTCCTGGCCGGGCGGTGTGCCCGAGCTGGTGCGGGAGCGAGCGCGGCGTGAGCCGTCCGCTCTCGCGGTGCTCTCGGAGGACGGCCGGCTCAGCTACGCCGAGCTGAGCGGTCGCGCCGACCGGCTTGCCGACCGGTTGCGGGAGTGGGGCGTCGGCCCGGAGTGCGTCGTCACCGTGTGCCTGGACCGCGTGCCGGAGCTGATCGTCGCCCTGCTGGCGGTGCTGGGATCCGGAGGCGCGTTTCTGCCCCTCGACCCGGCGACCCCGCGGCAACGGATGGTCCACCTGGTCGGTGAGACCGGTTCACGTCTCATCATCACGAGCCGCGAGCACGCCCCGATGTTCGCCGGCTGCGAGGCGCGCATCGTCCACGCCGAGGAGGCCGGGGAACCGGATGCGCAGGCGCCGCCGGAGGCTTCGCGGCCGGCACCCGGACCCTGCCCGGACGACCTCGCCTATGTGATCTACACCTCCGGTTCCACCGGGCCGCCCAAGGGTGTGATGATCAGCCACCGGTCGCTGGCCCACTCCCTCACGGCGGTGGTCCGGGCCTACGATCTGACGCCCTCCGACCGGGTGCTGCACGCCGCGGCGCTCGGCTTCGACACCTCACTGGAGCAGATCTTCGCCACGCTGATCAGTGGCGCGACGCTCATCCTCGCGGGCACCCCGACATGGGCGCCCACCGACCTGCTGCGCCGCCTGCCCGAGTACGGCATCACCGTCGCCGACCTGCCCCCCGCGTACTGGCAGCGGGTCGTCTCCGTCGCGGACCGCGGCGAGATGCTCGCGTCGCTGAGACTCACCATCGTCGGCGGTGAGATCGTCACCGCGAAGGACTGCCGCGCCGTTCTGCGCAAGATCCCCGGCGTACGGCTCGTCAACGCCTACGGGCTCACCGAGACCACCATCACCTCCACGCTCTGCGAACTGAGTCAGGAAGTGCTCGCCGCGCCGGACACCGCCGTCGCCCCGGTCGGCCGGCCTCTGGAGGGGAGTCACGTCCATGTGCTCGACGACGACCTGCGCCCGGTGCAGCCGGGCGAGCGCGGCGAGATCTACATCGGGGGGCAGGGTCTGGCGCGCGGCGTCTGGCGGCAACCCGCCCTGACCGCACGGCAGTTCCTGCCCGATCCGCACGGTTCCGCGCCGGGGGACCGCATGTATCGCACGGGGGACCTGGGCCGTCGGCGCCCGGACGGCAATCTGGAGGTGCTGGGCCGGGTCGACGACCAGATGAAGATCCGCGGCTTCCGGGTCGACCCGGCGGAGATCGAGGCCGCACTCGTCTCCCGTCCGGAGATCGGCCAGGCGATGGTGGTGGCGCGGACGCGTGACAACGGCGACCGGGACCTGGTCGCCTACTACACGCCCGCCCCGCCGCCGGCCGGCGGCGAGGCTGCGCAGCCCGCACGGCTGCGGTCGGCACTCGGCGAGGTCCTGCCGGGCTACATGATCCCGGCGGTCTTCCACCCGGTGGATCAACTGCCCGTCGCGCCCAGCGGAAAGCTCGATCGCAAGGCCGTACCGGAATCGGGGTCCGCGCCGAAGCCGGACGGCGCCGACGACCGTCCGGTGGTGCAGGGAATGGCACAGCTGTGGTGCCAGATCCTGGGTGTGGACTACATCCGTCCGCACGATGACTTCTTCGAGCTGGGCGGCAACTCGCTGCTGGCCATGGAGATGCTCGCCCGGACCCGCGTCATATTCGGCATCGGCGTCACACAGATCCGCGACCTGACCCGTTCGCTGCTGCGCCAGCCGATGCTCGCCGCGTTCGCCGAGTCCGTGCGCCAGGCACGTGCCGGCACGCTGACCCGCCCGGACGGTTTGAGCGTCGACTTCGCCTCGGAGACCGGCCGGCGCATTCCGGAGGTGGGCCGTGACGCGCCGGCTCCGGATCACCGCCGCTCCGGCGACGTCCTTCTCACCGGGGCGACGGGATTCTGCGGCGCCCACATGATCGACGAGCTGCTGCGCAGCACGACGGGCCGGATCCTTTGCCTGGTCAGGGCCTCGGACGAGCAGCACGGCATGGAGATGATCCGCGCGAGCCACCAGCGGTACGTCCTCAGGGATCTGTCCAGCCCGCGCGTCCAGCCGGTCGTCGGCGACCTGGGCAAGCCGGGACTCGGTCTGCCTCCCGGCAGGTTCGAGGAGCTGGGATCGACCATCGACGCCGTCTACCACTTCGGCGCCCAGGTCAATTTCATCTACCCGTACCACGAGTTGCGCGCGGTCAACGTCGACGGGACCTACGAGATCATCCGCCTCGCCGCCGGCCGGGCCGTCCCCGTGCACTTCGCCTCCAGCATGGCGGTGCTCGCCGGACTCGGGCCGGCCGGCGTGCGCGAGGTCACGGAGAGCACGCCGCTGGGCTTCCCGGAATACCTGTCGGTGGGATACGTGGAGAGCAAGTGGGTCGCCGAGGCGCTGCTGAAGAAGGCATCCGACGCGGGACTGCCGGTCGCCGTCTACCGTCTGATGGACATCGCGGGCAGCAGTGGAACCGGCGTGATGAACACCAACAGCGAGATGGCCGCCCTCTTCGGCTTCATCGCGCGGACCGGTCTGTGCCCTGACGTCCGGCTGCCGCTGGACTTCCTGCCGGCCGATTGCCTGGTGCGCGCGATCGGGCACATCTCCACCCGCCGTCCTCCGCGCGGCGAGGTGTATCACCTCACCAACCCCCGTCCCGCACTGCTCGGTTCGCTGGCCGAGCGCATGCGCCAACGGGGGTATCCGGTCCAGGAGATCCCGTACGCCGAGTGGATCGCCGCTCTGGTGAAGTACGCGGCCGGGCACCCCACCGACGCGATAACGCCGTTCGTCCCGCTCTTCGTCGACCTGTGCCACGGCGCCGACATCACCGTGAGCGAGATGTACTTCCAGGGGGTTTTCCCGGAGTTCACCCGCGACAACGCGGAGCGGGCACTGGTGGACGCCGGGATCGGCATTCCGCCCGTGGACGCCAAGATGATGGACTGCTTCATCGACTTCCTGCAACAGGCCGAGCCAGTGGGGCCGGTGGCTGACCGGGGGCAGGGAGCGGCACGGTGGTGAGTCGATGCCCCGGATGGGAGGCGCTGAACGTGCTGGAAGCGGCGCCCGACGGTCCGGTGGCGTTCTCCGCCGACCTCAGCCCCGCCGGCCTCCTGGCGGCGTACCAAGCCGGGGTCTATCCGTTCCCGGCGTCCGACGAGTACACCCGTGCCCTCAATGAGGTGGTCTTCGCCGATCAGGTGCAGGAGGGCCGCATCCCGCTCGTGGGGGAGGAGGAGCCGGCCGATCCCTTCGCCGTTTCCTGGTGGTCACCCGACCCCAGGCCAGTGCTGCCCGTCTCGGCCGCGCATCTCAGCCGCAGCCTCGCCCGGCGGCTGCGCAACGGGCTGTCGTGGTCGACCAGCCTGGACCAGGGGTTCGAGCGGGTCGTCCGCGCATGCCGCGGCGACCGTGTCCCGCTGTGGCTCACCGAGGAGCTGATCGCGAGCCTGGTCCGCCTGCACGAGCTGGGTCATGCTCACAGCGTCGAGGTGTGGGAGAACGGCGATCTGGTCGGCGGCGTCTTCGGCCTCAGGGTCGGATCGGTCTTCAGCATGGACTCGATGTTCTTCCAGCGCCCCGGCGCCTCGAAGGTGGCGGTGAGCGACCTCGCCGCGCGTTTCGCGCAGGCCGGCGGCGAGCTGCTGGACGCGCAGCGGGACAGCCCGCACGTCCGTGATCTCGGAGGCATCCTCATGCCGCGAGAGCAGTACGTGCGATGTCTTCACCGCCCCGCGTATGACAGCCTCCCGATGCCCACCGCCACGTTGCCCGCCCGCCGCCTCGCCAGGACCGCGGGAGCACGCTGACCCTGTTCGTCGCGCTGCCCGGCACCCCGGGATGCAGGACGCCCGGGTCCAGCGGCTCCGGGTGAGGGGCGCCGAGGCCCCTCGGGCGCGGCGCAGGCCTCGGACCGGTCCGCCCTGCCTTCGCCGAGCAGCGGGCCCAAGGTGGGGCAAATGGGGCATATGTGGTGAAGGTTAACTAACGGTTCTAATGTGTGACTGACAGTTCGGCTTCGTGGACAGGACGGTGATGTTCCCACCTCGCGTACTCGTCATCGACGACGACCAGGATGTGAGCGCTCTGCTGGAGCGGCACTTCCGCGAGCGGGGATGCCCCGTGGCGGTCGCGCACTCGGGGGAAGAGGGGCTCGACCTCGCCTTCGCCGACCCGCCGGACATCGCGGTGGTCGACGTGATGCTGCCCGGCATCGACGGACGGGAGGTCGTCCACAGGCTGCGGGCGGACGACCGGACGAGGAGATGCCGTCTCGTCGTCACCTCGGTGCTCGACCGGGAAGAACTGTTCGGCCTCGCGGACGAGGTGCTGCCCAAGCCGTTCCGGCAGTCGGCCGTGGTGCGGCTCGTTGACTCCTACCGGAGCTCTGTGGCCCAGGAGTCCCAGGAGTCCCAGGAGGAGTAATGGCTCATGTCCTGATCGCTGACGACGACGCGGACATCCGGGATCTGGTGGCGTTCAAGCTGACCCAGAGCGGTCACCAGGTCACGGCCGTGGAAGACGGCATGGCGGCGCTCCGGGCAGCACGTGAGAACACCGTGGACCTGGCACTGCTCGACATCCGGATGCCGGGCATGTCAGGTCTGGACGTGTGCCGGGAACTGCGCGCCACGGCCCAGACCGCGACACTCCCCGTCATCATGATCACCGCCCGGTCGCAGGAAGCGGACGTCGAGGTCGGCTTCGCGGCGGGAGCCGACGACTACATCATCAAGCCGTTCAGCCCGCGAGAGCTCTCCAGCAGGGTCACCGCGGTGCTCAACCGGGTGGAACGGTGATTTCCGCCGGCATCGTCCGCGGCGCGCTGCTGATCCTGCTGGCCGTCGTCCTGGCGCTGGGCCTGCTGATCGTCGGCAACCGTCTGGTGCGCAGTCACCGGGAGCGCAGACGCGAGCGAATCGCGGCACCGGTGCGCGGCTCCCTGCTGCAGCTCCTGTGCGCGGAGGAGGATGAGCAGGCCGAGCTGCTGAACCGGCTCGCGGAGATCGACAGGCGGACCTGGGTCGCGCTGGAGCCGACCCTCACCGCGCTGCTGGGCAAGGTCGCCGGTGGGGCCCGCACGGCGCTGGTCCGCCTGTACGAGCTGCGCGGGGCCGCCGTGGACGCCGTCGCCGACCTGTCGAGCCGCAGCGCGGTCCGGCGGGGGCGCGCCGCGCAGGTGCTCGGTCAGCTCAGCCACCGCCCCGCCGCCCCGTCGCTGTGCCGTCTGCTGGCCGACCGCGACCCCGAGGTACGCCTGGCCGCCACCCGGGCGCTGGGCCGGTGCGGGGGACCGGAGGCCGTGTCGTACCTGCTGGAGTCCCTCCACGGACCGCGGGCCGTGCCACCCGCCGCGGTCACCAGGGCGCTGGTCTCCCTGGGGCCGGAGGCACAGCGGAGTGTGGCCGCGGGGCTGGAACACCCGCAACCCCTCGCCAGGGCCGTGGCCATCGAGGTCCTCGGCGCGACCGGAGTGGTCTCCCGTACGTCCGAGATCGCCCGTGCACTGCGCGAGGACCCCCAGATCGAGGTCCGCGTCAAAGCGGCACGCGCGCTGGGCAGACTGGGCATGCCCGAGGGCCTGGAGCCGCTGCTGGCGGCCGTCCGGCCCGGCCAGCCGGTCGCCCTGCGCATGGTGGGCGCCGGGGCCCTCGGCACGCTGGGAGCCGTCGCCGCGACGGGCCCGCTGGCGGAACTGCTCGGCGACCCTGACCGGCATGTGGCCGCCACCGCGGCTCGCGCGCTGATGCAGCTCGGCCCGGAAGGACGGGCCGAGCTGCACGCGGCGGCCGACGACCGCTCCGGCGAACCGGCCGCCGCCCAGGCCAGAGCCGTGCTCGCCGAATCGGCGGTCGGGGCCGCACGCCACGACGTCCGCGCGGAGGTGGCGCTGTGAGCGTGGCGGCCGGCGAACCGTGGGAGTCGCTGCTGGGCGCGGTGCACTCGCTGATCACCGTGTGCGACAGCGTGGTGATCGTGTACTTCCTGGCGATCAACACCAGTTATCTGGTGCTGATCCTCATCGCCCTCGGGGAGTTCGTCAGAACGCTGCGACGGGCTCCCTTCGCAGGCCACGACGAGGCCGCCACCAGTCCCCTCACCCCACCCGTTTCCGTGATCATGCCCGCGCACAACGAAGCGGCCGGCATCGCCGAAGCGGTACGGGCCATGCTGCTGCTGCGCTACCCGGAGTTCGAGGTCGTCGTCGTCGACGACGGCTCCACCGACGGCACGCTGGACGCCCTGCGGGAAGCCTTCGACCTCGCCGAGGTGGAGTACGTGGTGCACGACGACATCCCCGTACGCGGCAGGGTCACCTCCGTCCATCTGCCCAGGGGCGGCCCGGTACGCCTCGTGGTGGCCCGCAAGGACAACGGCGGCAAGGCCGACGCGCTCAATGTCGGAATCAACCTGGCGCGCTACCCGCTGGTGTGCATGGTGGACGCCGACTCGATCCTCGACTCCCAGGCGCTGCTCGCGGTGGCCAAACCGTTCTGCGACGATCCGCAGCGGGTGGTCGCCTCCGGCGGTGTGGTCGGCCTCGCCAACGGCTGCACCGTCGTGGCGGGACGCGTGGTCGAGGCGCGCGTGCCACCGGACCTGCTCGGACGCGTTCAGGTCGTCGAGTATCTTCGCGCCTTCCTGCTCGGCCGCACCGGATGGTCCAAGCTCGGCAGCCTGCTGATCATCGCCGGAGCCTTCGGTCTCTTCCGCAAGGACGCGGTCGTGGCGGTCGGCGGAATGGACCCGGACTGCATCGGCGAGGACGCGGAACTGGTCATCCGCCTGCACAAGCACATGCGCGAGCAGGGCCGCGACTACCGCATCGTCTTCGTCGCCGAGCCGATCTCCTGGAGCGAGGCGCCCTCGCAGCGGAAGGTCCTCGCCCACCAGCGGCGACGCTGGCACCGCGGCCTGACGGAGATCCTGCTCAAGCACCGCCGCATGATCGGTAACCCCCGCTACGGCCGGATCGGTCTGCTCGCGCTGCCCTTCTACGTGGTCTTCGAACTGCTGGCCCCGCTGGTGGAACTCGCGGGGCTCGTCCTCGTACCCCTGGGCGTACTGATGGGCGCGGTGAACGCGGACTTCCTGTGGCGCTTCCTGGCCGTCGCCTACATCTACGCCATCGTCGTCGGCATGGTGTCGGTCGCGGTGGAGGAGTACGCCTTCCACCGGTTCACGCGGTGGCGGGACGTCTGGGGAGGCATCGTCGGGGTAGTGGCCGAGAACATCGGATACCGCCAGATGACAGCGTGGTGGCGGCTGCGCGGCATGTGGGACGGGCTGCGCAAATCCCCTCAGGTGTGGGGTTCCATGACCCGGGCCGGATTCGACTCTCCCGCCCCGGTGAGGGAGAAGGGAGGCGATCGGGCATGAGCCGTGCCTCCAGATGGAGCGCCGGCCGGGTGGCGCACCGGCTCGCCCTCGCGTTCGGGCTGCTGATCCTGCTGATCGCCCTGTGCGGGGCCAGCACGCTGATCGGCGCGCTGGCGCTGGAAAGCCAGCGCGACCGGATCATCGACCGCGTGCTCCCCGCCCAGGACGACAACGTGCGCCTGCTCAACGCGTGTGTCAGCGCGCAGCGTTCGATGCGGGGCTACCTGGTCACGGGCGACCGGAGTGAGCTCGCCGACTTCCGTGCCGCCCGGGAGAGCATCGCGTCGATCAGTGCCGACGTCCGTGCGCACGCGGTCCTGGACGAAGACGATCTCATGACGCAGCAGCGGCAGATCGAGGCGTATCTGCGCGTAGCGGACGACCAGGCGAAGACCACCCCGGGAAGCGCGCGGGCCGTCACGCTCACCCGTGAGGCCTCTCGGCGCTTCAGCGCGTTCGAGGTGACCAACGCCCGCCTGGACGACCAGATGAGCGAAGAAGAGCAGCGTCTGGAGGACCGCGCCGACACCGCGATCCGGGCGGGCATCGCCGGGTTCGCCGCCGCACTGGCCGCGGCCCTCGCCCTGGCCGTGTACACGTCGGTGCACACCACGCGCGCCCTGACCGGGCCGCTGCGGAGAACCGAGCGGACGCTCGGCCGGCTCACCGCCGGAGACCATGCCGCCCGGGCCGAGGTGACGGGGCCGGAGGAGATCCGGGCGGTGGCGCGGTCCGTCAACCTGCTCGCGGACGAGAGGGACCGGCTGCGCGCGGTCGAGCAGGAACGGCAGCGACTGTCGACGGCCGCGAAGGAGACCGGCATCCGGATCAGGGACCGCCTCGACGTCGGCTACGTCCTCGACGAGGCGTGCAACGGCATCGGCGAGGTCCTCGCTGCGGATTACGTCTTCATCATGCTCGCCGAGGACGGCGGCTCCGGGTTTCCCTTGGCCCGGGTGTGGTCCGCGGAGCGGGGCCTGCTGTCCGACGACGAGCGAAGGGGCATCCCGACGATCCCGGCCGACGTGGTCCGCGACCACTACCGGCGGGGAACGCCCTGGCTGGTCACCGACTTGTCCCAGTACGTGTCGGACACCCGACCCATGCCAGGTGCCCCCGGCTCCTTCGGGAAGACCGGTATGCCGGCAGGGAACCGCACCGCCGTGGCCGCGCTGCGGCTGGACTCGGCGGTGATCATCCCCATCGGGGTGGGGGAGGAACCGATCGGTGCCGTGTCCGTGGCCCGAACCAGCGCGGACCGCCCCTGGCGTCCGGTGGACGTCGAGTTCGCCGAGTCCATGGCAGGAGGAATCGGCCGGGCCCTGCACACCGCCCTTCTCTACGAGAAGGAGTCGGGCCTGGTGGACAAACTGCGCGCCCTGGACAAGGCCAAGAGTGACTTCCTGTCCACCGTCTCCCATGAGCTGCGCACCCCGCTGACCAGCATCGTGGGATACATCGAACTGCTGAAGGACGAGGACAGCGATCCGCTCTCCCCGTCCCAGCTGCGCATGCTGGAGGTCGTCGACCGCAACGCCAACCGGCTGCGGGCCCTGATCGAGGATCTGCTCACGCTCTCCAGGATCGAGTCGGGAGCGTTCACCTCCCGGAAGGCACCGATCGACCTGCGAAAGCTGGTGGTCGCGGCGGCCGACGCGATCAAACCGGCCGCCGAGGCCGCCTCGGTGAGACTGGAGACGCGCTGCCCCGAGCAGCCGTTGGTGCTGGAGGCGGACGGCGAACAACTCGACCGGGTCCTGATGAACCTGCTCTCCAACGCGGTGAAGTTCACCCAGGGCGGCGGGACGGTCAGCGTACGAGCCGACGCGCAGGACGGGGAGGCGGTCCTGCGCGTGAGCGACACCGGCATCGGCATCCCCGCGACCGAGCAGACCAAGCTCTTCCAGCGGTTCTTCCGCGCCTCGAACGCCACCGAGCAGGCCATCCCGGGAACCGGCCTGGGGCTGACCATCGTGCACACGATCGTGGCGAACCACGGCGGCCGAACGCAGGTGTGCTCCGAAGAGGGCCGGGGAACCACGATCACCACGTGGCTGCCGCTCACGGGTCATACGGACGGTGCGGCGGGCTCCGCCTGAACGGCGTCGCCGCAGCGGGCGGGTTCGGAGGTGCCGTCCTGGAGGTGGTGCGCCGTCCGGTCCGCGCGCGGCCGACGCTGAAGCGGTCGAGGGCGGCCTGTGCCGCGGGGGAACGTGAGCCGCTGCGACCGGACTTCGGGTCCAGCCGTGCAGGATACGGGGATCGCTGAGGCCGGCGGGCGGAGTCGTCGCCCAGCGCTCAGTCGAGGGTGTGACGACTTGGCCTCGCCTCCGGGAATTGATGGACCGTCAGAAGACTGTCACCGGAAGCGAAGGCAGACGGGTGCCCGGCGACCGGGTACCCCGAATGCAGCAGGCCGAACGTAGCCCTTCAACCTCGGCCTGCCCGATTTGCGATCTTCTCTGGTTCATTCTTTGCTTGAAATGTCCGACGAGCGGATCGCCTGATCGCCGTCATCGCATGCGCCGCATCGAAACCGTCGCGACCGGTCTGTTCGATGGTCCCGGCCACGCTTCGTGGTCGCGCCTGACATGTGGAGGCGGACGATGGAACCGGAGTCGACAGCCACGCCGAGGCAGTATGCGGCGGACGACGAGGAGCGGTTTCGGCTGCTGCTCAAGAACTCCCCGGACATGGTCTTCCGCCGGACGCTGGACGGCGTCTACCGGGAGGTGTCCGCCGCGGGGCAGGAACTGCTGGGCCGGCCGGCCGAGGAGATCGTGGGGACCTCGGTGAAGTCCTGGGTCCACCCGGCCGATGCGGAGGAATTCGAGTGGGCCGAGCGCGATCTGCTCCGCGACGGCCGGGTGGCGGTGTGCCTGCGTCTGAGGCATGCCGACAGGCACCCGATGTGGACGGAGATGACGTGCTGGGTGGTGCGGGACCCCTCAGGCGAGCCGCTCGAAGTGCGCGGGTTCATCCGTGAGGCGGAGGGGCAGCGGCGCAGGGAGGAAGCGCTGCGGCTGTTGCAGGATCAGGCACGTTCAGTCATCGAGACCGCCCGGGACGCCTTCGTCTCCATCGACGAGGACGGCCTGGTCATCGACTGGAACCAGAGTGCTGAGAAGCTGTTCGGATTCAGTCACCACGAGGCGATGGGCCGTCCGCTGACGGAGACGATCATCCCTGAGCGGTACCACGACGCGCACAGGGCCGGTCTGCGACGGGTACTGGCCGGCGGAGAGTCTCATGTGCTGGGCGGTCAGGTCGAGCTCACCGCCCGTCATCACGACGGTCACGAGATCCCGGTCGAACTGGCGGTGTGGAGGCTGAAGTCGGCGAAGGCGCGCTGCTTCAACGCCTTCATCCGGGACATCAGCGAGCGCAAGCAGGCGGAGGCCGCTCTGGCGGAGGCCCGCGACCAGGCGATCGCCGCGTCCCAGGCGAAGTCGCAGTTCGTGGCCTCGATGAGCCACGAGATCCGCACCCCCATGAACGGCGTCATCGGACTGAGCGAGCTGCTGCTGGGCACCGAGCAGAATGCCGAGCAGCGGCGTTACACCGAGGGCATCCATGCCGCCGGCAGGGCGCTGCTGACGCTGATCAACGACATCCTCGACTTCTCCAAGCTGGAGGCCGGCAAGCTCGAACTGGACGAGGTCCCCTTCAGCCCGCAGGTGCTGGTGGAGGAGGTCGTCTCGCTGGTGGCGCAGACCGCGCAGGCCGAGGGCCTGGAACTGCTCAGCGACTGCCATCCCGACCTGCCCGCGATGGTGCTCGCGGACTCCGGACGACTGCGGCAGATCCTGCTCAATCTGGCGTCCAACGCGGTGAAGTTCACCGAATCCGGCGAGGTCGTGCTGCGTGCCGGCCCGGCCCCGGCCAGACCCCCCGCAGAGCAGGCGCCATGGCTGCAGTTCGAGGTGGCCGACACCGGCATCGGCATCGCCGCGGCCGATCAGGAGCGGATGTTCGACGCCTTCTCCCAGGCCGATGCCTCCACCACCCGCCGCTACGGTGGCACCGGTCTGGGGCTGGCCATCTGCCGCCGGATCACCGAGGCCATGGGAGGCTCCATCGGCGTCACCAGCCGGCCCGGCCAGGGAAGCACCTTCTCCTTCTGCGTACCGGTTCGCGCCCCCGACGCCCCCGAACTGCCCCCGGCCCCGCCGCACCCCGACATCCTTCGCGGGATGCGGGTCCTGGTCGTCGACGACAACGACACCAACCGGCTGATCCTCGACGCGCAGCTGCGCAGATGGCACATCGGGCCGACCATGGTCGCCGGCGGCCCTCAGGCCCTGGTGGCCCTGCACGAGGCGGAGGCCGCGGGCCGTCCCTTCACCCTTGCCATCGTCGACATGTATATGCCCGACATGGACGGCCTGGAACTCGCCCGCCGGATCACCACCGACCAGAACTTCGCCCGCGTACCGCTGCTGCTCCTCACCTCCGGCCCCCAGCCGCCCGCCGCCGAGCTGCACGCGGCCGGCATCGCCCGCAGCCTGTCCAAGCCCGTCCACCAGTCCCAACTCCTGGACGCCCTGGTCGAACTCGCCACCCGGACATCGCCGGTGGCCGCGACGGCTCCGGCAGCGCAACCCTCCACCGCGCCCCAGCACGCCCACCGGGGCCATCTCCTGCTGGTCGAGGACAACGAGATCAACCAGATGGTCGCCCAGGGCTTGCTCACCCGGCTCGGCTACAGCACGGACATCGCCGCCGACGGCGCCCAAGCTCTGCTCATGACCCAAGAGCACAGCTATCAGGCCGTGCTGATGGACTGTCAGATGCCCCGGATGGACGGCTACACCGCCACCCGTGAACTGCGCCGCCGGGAAGGGGACCACGGGCACCTGCCGGTGATCGCCATGACCGCCGGAGCCCTCGCCGAGGACCGGGAACGGTGCTTGGCCGCGGGCATGGACGACTACGTCACCAAACCCGTCAGCGCCGACGAGCTGGAACAAGCCCTCGCGCGCTGGGTCCACGCCACTCCACCACAGGCGGGAAACGACGACCTGCGAGTCTCCATCGAGCAGCGGCTGGACGAACTGCGCGGCGCCGGCACCCCGGCTGAGCACCAACTGGTCGACAGGCTGGTGGACCACTTCCTCGTCCGGGCCCCCGAGATGACCAGCGCGCTCTTCCACGCGCTCGGCCGCCACGACTCGCGGGAGATCGCAGACCAGGCTCACAGCCTCAGAGGCGCCGCCGGGAACATCGGCGCTGTGGGCCTCGCCGCCTGTTGCCAGGAGCTGGAAGAGCACGCGCGGTCCGGAGAGCCGGCCTCACTCGCCGAGACCGCTCCTCGCCTCCAGGACGAACTCGACCGGACCTGTCGCACCCTCGACACGGTGCGCTCCCACCCTCCAGGCCACGAACCCGGCTGACGAGCCGCTCGGATATCGCCCCCTGGCGGGCGTACGTGCCGGAGGGAAGGAGAACTGTGGGCAAGCTTCAAGTCCTGGTGCCCGTCCGCCGTGATGCGACGGCCTGGATGTATGCGGCAACAGGGGCCGTGCTGATCACCATCTATCTGGTCACCTCCTCCACGGCGCGCTACATGCTGCCCGTACTGATTGCCGCCTCGGTCGTCTTCGCGATCGCATGGGGAGTGATCAGGAACAGGCCGCCGTCCTTCCTGCCGTGGCTCCTCTTCGCGGCGGCCATGGCACCGTTCGCGGTGGCGGACGCGATCTGGGGCCTGTACCAGGTCCGCGACGCAGAGGTTCCGTTCCCGGGTGTGGCCGACATTCTCTACCTGGGCAGCTACCTGTTGTTCGCCGCGGGGCTGGTGACGTTGGCCCGGCAGCACACCGGCCGCCTGCACTGGGCGGGGTGGCTCGACGCGGGCATCGTCACGCTGGGGTTCGGAATCCTGGCGTGGGCGTTCATCATCGCCCCCTACCTGCGCAGCGAGCTGTCCGCGTGGCCGCTCGCGGTGTCCGTGGCCTATCCCGTCGCCGACCTGGTGCTGCTGTGCGTGGCCGCACGGCTGATGCTCACCACCGGCAAGCGCACCCCCTCGATTCTGTTGTGCAGCGGATGGCTGCTGGTCCTCCTCGCCGCCGACGGCCTCTACTACGGAACGATGGCCACGACCGGGACCGCGATCGCGGAGGACGTGTCCGAAGTGGGGTGGATGGTGTCGTCCCTCCTGCTGGGGGTTGCGGCGCTGCATCCGTCCGTCGGCTGGCCGGCACGGCTGTCGGACGGCAAGGAAAGGATGCCCCGGAAGCGACTGTCGATCCTGATCGCGCTCATCCTGGTGGGGCCGTTGATCGTGCTGGCCAATGTCGGGGGCATCCGGGGCCAGCCCGTGAACATCACGGTGATCGTCGGCATGCTGGCGACCCTTTCGCTGCTGCTGGTGCTGCGCATCGCGTTCCTGGCCCAGTACGCCCAGAGCAGGGCCATCGAAGCCCGGACACAGGCCCACTACCTCGCGGCATCACTGCGGGAACAGGAAGAGCTCCAGAAACAGCTGAGCCATCAGGCGACCCACGACCCGCTGACGGGGCTGGCCAACAGAGCGCTGCTGAACCAGCGCCTGGAGTCTGCTCTCAGCCGGTGTACCGCATCTTTCCCCGCCGCGCTGCTGATGCTCGATCTCGACGGCTTCAAGGAGGTCAACGACACCCTGGGCCACCCGTCCGGCGACGAACTGCTCATCGACGTCGCCCGGCGGCTGACAGCCAGGGTCCGTGAGCAGGACACGGTCGCCAGGATCGGCGGGGACGAATTCGCCCTCCTCGCGGAAGGCGTGGACGCCGGAACGCTGTGCGACTACACCATGCGGATCCTCGACTCCTTCATGGACTCCTTCATCCTCGACCGTGGCCACTCGGTCCGCGTGACGACAAGCATCGGAGCACGGTGCATCACCAGGCCGACCACACCGGCCGAAGCGCTGCGGGACGCCGACGTCGCTCTGTACCGCGCCAAAACCGCAGGCAAGAACCAGGCCGTGATGTTCGAGGCCCTGTAACGGCCACCGCGACGCGGGCCGCGACCGTGCGAAGTGTGCACGAGAAGGACGCCTGCGGGTGTCTGCCCCGGCAGGCGCCCTTCCTCCGCGTCTAGAAGAAGCCCAGCCACTTGGCCGAGTACGACACCAGCATGTTCTTCGTCTGCTGGTGGTACACGCCTGACCTCGCTCCTGACCTGCGACAAAGAGTGGAAACGTCGAGTTCCAGGCTGGATTCGGTCCGCACCTGGTCCGGATCTTGATGAGTGGTACGTGGTGCCAGCCAGGGGGCCGCGGTACCACATGGCACGTTGTAGAGACCGTCCGTGGGCGTCCAGGCCAATCCATGATGAGCGCCGGTCGGCAACTCTTCCTGAGACGTCAAACTCCGAGTGAATTAATATCTGTTCCCCAGGGATCAGATTTTGGGGGGCCGGGCGGCAGTGAGTTCTTGCAGCGAAGAGCAGAGTGGAATTATCCACCGCACACGGGCCGCTTCGGCGTGCTACTGTCTATCTCAGTTGCAGTTGTGGTTCCCGAAACTTCAAGTGTCCCCATCAGGCTTCTGCTGGTCGGGAGCGCTTTTGTATTTCCGGTCATTTCCGGGCGGGGTAATCATCGCGGCGACACGGCGTCCGCAGGGTGCGGATGCTGATGCACTGCCCCAAAGGAGATATGACATGGCTGCTGGTACCGTGAAGTGGTTCAACGCGGAAAAGGGCTTCGGATTCATCGAGCAGGACGGTGGCGGCGCCGACGTGTTCGCCCACTACTCGAACATTGCCGCGCAGGGCTTCCGTGAGCTGCTCGAGGGCCAGAAGGTGAACTTCGACATCGCGCAGGGCCAGAAGGGCCCGACGGCCGAGAACATCGTTCCGGCCTGACGGTCACGCGCAATCCGTAGCTGGGGCCCGCATCCTTCGGGGTGCGGGCCCCAGCTGCATGCGTATCCCGCAGCGGCTTTCACCCGCGGGACGCCCCGGAGGAATCCGCAGTACCACCACAAGCGGTTCCTCCCTCAGGACGCGGACGTATCCTGAAGCACTGCACCGCAGCCGGCGCCCGGATCTCAGGGTCCCCATCGCGTCACCCATTTCAGCACCTGCGCCCACGGATGTATCCGCCGGCCAGATCTGCATTCTTTTGCCACCGGTCCATACTTGTAATTCTCCATGCCATTCATCGCGGCGGGAATTCCTTGATATGTGCCACATCGAGGAAGGTTCCGCATGAACCGCACGTACCCGAACGACCGCCCCGCCCGCACCGGTGACGGCCGTGCCGGCGCCGGAAGGGGCGGCAGCGGCAACGGCTCGCAGGCACCGCGCCGTACCGGCGCCCCCGTCCGCTCCGGCGGTTACGGCCGTCGGCCTGCCGCAATACCTCGCCCCTGGTCGGACCGTTCTCCCCTCTTCTCTCTGTGAGGCCACATGCGCTGCGTCATCGCCCGCTTCCCCTTCGAGCTCACCAAGGGCGGCGTGCTGGAATCGATGAAGGGCATCAAGCCCGAACCGGTCACCGGCGAATCGGTGATCATCGGCCGCCGCCACTACCCCGCCAAGCAGGTCGGCCAGGTCATCACGCGCCAGGACCGCCGTGACTTCAGCGCCGCCGAAGTCCTGCGGGCCATGGCTCAGCTCGGCTTCACCTGCCGCGCCGTCCCGAAGGCAGCGCCCCTGGGCATTCTCAGCCCGATGCAGCACGCCTCCGCGATGCTCGGCACCCCCGTCACGGTCTGACCGGGTAAACAGACACGAGCCGACACCTGACCAGCAGTGTGGGCCCGACCGGTACGCCGGTCGGGCCCACACTGGATGACCCATGACCTGAACCTGGTCGTGAGCGCATACGCCGGGTACGACTCCTCCGCAGGCTGGAACCAGATCCAACGCTCAGGGCTGCGGATGACGAAGGAGCAGGTCGCCACGTTCGTCGAGGAGTACCAGACGCTGCTGCGCAAGCATCTGACCGAGCCCGGTGACCACCCGCCTGACTCACGGCGCATGGCTGTACGCCTGGTGGTTGTGCCAGACGAAGGCCCCCGGCCCACCCCGCCGGCCGAGCCGGACGACGATTAGGCCGTTTCTGATGGCTCTTGGACGGTGTCTCGGAGCCAGATGACGATCGCGGTGACGGTCAGGGTGCCGTTGAAGATGTAGTCGCGTTTGTC